>USBT01000016.1 GCA_900553025.1 uncultured Eubacteriales bacterium
TTAGATACTTTATCCTTACTCATTACAGCATTAACAATCAACTGGCACTCTTTTGTTTTTGTTTTATATTTTGCCATCTCTATTTTCTTCTTTCTTTTTTTCAACCATTCCTCTAACATTTATTTATGAAATATGATATTTTCGTAGAGTATCCCACTTTACGAATCACTATATATACTGTTTTCGACATTATATATGTTAAGTTTACCTATTAATTGGCTTTTCGTCAATGAGGCAATGGTAAAATGGCAGCAAAATAATAGTCAAATGAACAATATTTTCAAATAAATCTATTAGAAATTTACTATAAGCCGTCAAAATAATAGTCAAAGCGAAAGGAGGCAATGGCTTATGCCAAAAAAATGCGAAAATATTTACAGAAGAAAAGACGGCAGATGGGAAGGGCGCTTATATTAAGTCTAGTACTTATACCGGGAAAATAATATATGGATATGTATACGCAAAAACATATCGGAAAATCAAAATTAAATTGAACGAAAAATATTTACCGTATTCTTCTCAAGTTATAAAAAAGAGGCAAATTTATTTTCCGAACTTACCACAGAATGGTTTGAAAGTATTAAATTACATACAAAGTTTTCTACACAAAATAAGTATTACAACGTGCTTAAGAACTATATTCTTACGGAATTTGGCAGTAAATCCTTTGATAGAATAACACATGAATTCATAGATGAGCACTGCAAATTTTTCTTGGAATCCGGAGGAAAAAATGGAACAGGATTATTAGCTAAAACAGTAAGTGATATTTTATCCACAATTCGAAATATTAAAAAATTTGCAAATGAAAAGGGAATCTGCATTTCTTATGATGCCAATGCTATTCAGATAAAACAAAACGCTAAATCTATGAGAGTTTTAAATAAAACATAGCAAACCCAATTATGCAAATATATATTCGAAAAACCTGAGCCATCTAATATCGGCATTCTTGTATGTTTATTTACATGAGTACGCATTGGTGAAATCTGTGCTTTACTTTGGGAATATATTTCATTCTCAGATCTGTCAATATATATATTCATCGTACCCTACAAAGAGTTCAAACTCAGCAGGAACAAGGAGCAAAAACAAAAGTTATTGTTACTAGACCTAAAAGTAATTGTTCCATAAGAACAATTCAATTAAATGATGAAATATCTAAAATTCTTGCTTCAAGTCAAAAGTCATCACCAGGCTATTTATTAACTAATGATGATTTTAAATTTATCGAACCGAGAACGATACAAAATAAGTTTAAAAAGTTCTAAAATCAGCTGGTATAGCTGATGCTAATTTTCATGCTTTAAGGCATTCCCATGCCAGTATTTTTCATTCATTTTAAAGATGTTTTATGTTAGTTTTATTACTTATTTAGGCCAAAATTTGAAACATCTTTATGATTTTTCTTTCAAATTAGGTAAAAATACCGTCAAATAGTATTTTGTCGTCAGCTTTATGTAAGCGAGTAAGCTTTTGCTAAAATCATGAAATCGTTTTTTCCCAAGTTTAGCATTTTATCACATGGAAAAGAGGGTTATACAATCGTCAATTGTACAACCCCCACACTTTACTTTTGGTTATTTCTAGTATCGTCGGGCATTTCAACCTCAATCTCATCGTTTTCAATAGCCAGTTCAATCTCTGTTTTTATTGGTTCGTAAATAGGAATATCTTGATTAATCGCCTCAAAGCTAACAGCAAGCGTATATTTTGCTTTAAATAGACCACCCCATCCTTTATGCCCTATAACCGCAATGCAGAAGGCATCACTCAATTGATTGGATTTTATTATACACCAATCCTTTTGCAAAGTACCATTTTTACGGGAATACTTATCAGCCATCCCTCGATTCGTAGCTTCACCTATTACCCAATTGAAATCTCCATCATCTTCAATGACCGAACCAGTTTCAAAAATACGCCGTGCAAATACTTCTGCTTTCTCACCAATTCTGCTGCACTGCCAATTTAACCAAGTTGACAAATAACCCTTTATGTATCGGCGTGTACGCCTAGGATTTGCCGCATAAGAAAGTGTTACTTCAACTAAAATATCATAATCTTCGCCAACTCTAGACAGTTCTTCTGGAATTGGAATGCGAAAAATATGTGCCTCATCGTCTCCTAACTCTAAGAGAGATGGTGTTATCAAAGTTACTCGATAATCATTATTATGAGTTGCCCGTTCAACATCTGGAATACCGTAGCCTATTTTGCGTAAGGTAGAAATACATTGCTCTTTGCTAAATTCACTGATTTGCTTAGGCCATCGCGCTGATTGTACGATAAGAGCCCTATATAATAAAGCAGGAGAGTCAGGTAAAGTTTTTTCAATTTGCGATGCAATATAAGTAACCTTTGGAGTTGCAAAGGATGTACCAATTTCATCAGATGAAAAAGCTGGACCTTCTGGTGATTTCCGAATTAATTCAGGACACACTTCTGGTGGCATTGTGAGTTGTGGCGGGACACTTCCTTTATTATACGCATGTGTAACCACCATATTCTACCACCTCTGGCTTTAGAACATCCCAAATACCTGGTCCAGAACGAGAAAAGGACGACGATTCCATCTTTTTTCCTAATGCAATAAGATCATCCGTTTCAAAATCAGTTGCTGATACAGAACCAACTGTAAGCGCTTGTAAACTTTGTGCAGGATTTGATATTCTACATAATTCTCTATCAAGGTACAATGGATAAGGATAACCCGCTTGCCAATAAGCGGATATTATATCGGGTGAAATATTTCCTGCTGCTTGAATAAACAAAACATCATTTTCATAAGATTCGCTATCAATTTGAGCGGCCCAAGAAGTCATATGTTTCATTTCGCAAGATTTATTGCTACCTATTGAATGATTAAATATTTTTGATGGAACAGTATTTTCGTTATGATATTTTTGAACCGCTATTGATATTGCCTTGGGTGGATATATGCTTTCAGGCATACTATTATTTTCATCTAAGACTCTCATATTGCGAATCCAACAAGGAAGGTGGTAAGTGCCTTCTGTTGGGATTACTCGGGGATACAAAATTGCACCAGCTACTCTTGTTCCATGTCCGCCTCCGCCAACTTCATCGTTTGTACTTGAATTTTCAGGAATAACACTTATTGATTCATTATTAACAATAGCAAGCGCTAAGTATTTATGTGCTTCTTGTATTCCACTATCCAATATACATACAACCGGGGCAGATGTAGTAGGAGATTCAATATGCAGATTTTCTGTTAAATCCTCATAGTCAGCACAACTTTCTTCCATATTTATTTCTTCGCTTTCTGAAACTTCAAAAACATACGCAAAATTCAAGACTAAATCATATAAGCCATTACCAGAGATTTTTAAACGTGCTGAAAAACTATCTGGCAAATTCGACACACCTTGAGAACCATCAGCAAGTTCCATAATCCCACCATAATAACCAGTGACAAAATTTTCTAAAATTTCTTCACGCTCCATTTTAAGTTCATCCCATGCCATATAAGCATCATTAAACTTTTTTATCCAACGCTGTTCACGAATTGCATAGTGTTCATCATTTTCATTTTTCTCACGGGCAGGACGCTTAGGGAGCTCAATATTACCGCAACAACTAATACCAACATCAATTGTATAAATATTATCTGGTAAAATGGTAGACCACTTTTCATAAAGTTCTGATGATAATACTCTTTTTAATCTATCATTATCTTCACAAAGAGCATAAATTTTAGCCGGTGAATTACATTTTGCCGTTATATTTGCAATAAAAGCATCAACTTTCTCATTTAGAATAGAGAAATCTACATCTTCACTCGCAACAATAATAAAACCATCTTCTATTTCACATACGATTTCAAATCCTAAACCACGCAAAAAATCTATGTTTGTAGATGGATCAATTTCTAATAAGATAGGAACTCCCATTTCTATTACGGGCAGTTGTCGTTCTATACGATCTGAGCGACGTTCTTTCCAAAAACGAGATAATTCGGTTGAACGGCGTTTCATGTAACCACCATGTACAATACGATTTTCCTTATTCCTCAATGTCTTATCTGAGATCGGACCTCTACCGTGTAATTTGGGTTTCCCAGAAAATAAAAGTGGTAAAGGAAGATGAGTAAACATATTATTTTCAGCCATTCATAACCCTCCCTTGCTTTAAAATTTGGAACTCTCTTCAATTGCTTTAGTGAAATGATCTTTATTCACTTTTTTACATCCAGACAAAACACCAATTTTAGCAGCTCGCTGTGCTGTTAATACGATATTAGCAGCAGAATACCCTTCTAGTTGTTCAGAAATGTTCGTCATATCTACTTCTGGAGAAACTGGTATGGCAGATAGTGTCATTTCCAATAATCGTTTTCGCTCTTCATTACCTGGAATTGGCATTTCAATAACATCATCAAATCGCCGAAAAAGCGCTTCATCAAGCGAAACTTTTAGATTTGTTGTAGCCAAAACCAAACCTGGGGCATCATATTCGTCAAGCAAAGTCAAAAGCATATTAACAATTCGTGGAACTTCTCCGACATCTTGTGTTGTAATACGAGACTTTGCTATAAAATCACATTCGTCAAGCAACAAAACAACGGGTTCATTTTTACAATATTCGAATACCGCCCTTAAGTTTGAAGCCGATTCTCCAAAATATGATGAAAGAAGTGAATCAAAACGAACTTTCAACAATGGCAGTCCCAAGTTCCAAGCAATTCTCTCCGCGCTTAATGTTTTTCCACATCCTGGTGGTCCATAAAGAAGAATTTTCTTCTTTGGCATAAGATTATATTTTTTTAGTCTTTCGCGGGCAACATACTCTTGCTCAATTGATAATAGCCTATTTTCAACATTTTCAGGCAAAACCATATGATGTTTCAATTGCTCTCTTGATATATAAGAAGCCAATTGTGAATTTGTTCGTTTACTTTTCGGCAAAGAAGATAAACCGTTTTCTGTTTTCTTGCAATCGAATAATGTGTATTTGGGTTTTTCAGTAACAGAGATTTTCTCTAAGGCATCTGCAAGTACATTGTGCCCTAATTTTCGTTCTTCTTGTATGATTGTATTGGCAATTTTCTTTAAGGATATTATATCTTCTGTAAAGATTGCCTTAAATAATCTTTTTAATAATTCTGCTTTCATTATAAACACCTTCCTTGTAGCGAATTTTCACTGATTTTTTGACAATTCATAAAATCAACAATTTTTACATACTCTGTATTTCTGCTGCTTAGAAGAAGTTTTCTCGATTGGACGTAAATAAGTTCCTGATGAATTTACATAATTAAGAAACAATGTACCTAATAGCAATCTGTCGCTTCGTGATATTCTATTCCATTCATACCCTTTAAAGAGATCTTTTAGCAAAAAAACTTCATTATTATTTAAATTCAATGTTTCACTTATGGCTTGTTCCAAAAGGTCATTAACAGTTTTCATTTTATCCTCCTTGTTGTCGACAACAAAATAAACAACATTGTTTATAGTATAGCAGATTTTCAACAGTATTCAAGAGGCTACATACAAAAACCATCTAATATATTCGTAAAAAGGACGTCCACCTGTAAAAATGAAACGCCCAAGGCAATCAGAGATCCGGCAATGTACCGGACCGCTGGCGCTATTAGATTTTGTCGTTAATGAAACAGCCTCCTTTTTTTTCGATAATTTTCTCGTCACATTTCAACTTGGAAAAGGAATTGAATGAATGACGACAAACGCTCAAACCTCTTGAAAATAAAGGCTTTTTCCGTTTGTCGTTATTATACCGTAACGGCATACTTTTGCCACCAGATGTATTGAATTAGGATTTGATGTAAAAAGTCTTAGTGAAATTCTCGGTCATGCAACTGTTAATATTACTATGAATCGTTATGTTCATCGCACTTATGAGATGAAAAAGGAAAACATACAAAAGCTTTCTCTGTTATTAGCCGTCAAATAAATCGTCACAATACCGTCCCTGTTCTTCCTTGCTCATCTGTTCAAACATATCTGCCATCTCTTTTTCTCTTGGTGTCAATCGCATATGCATTTCTTGTTCCTCCGATTATATCCGTTCCTTCAACAACATAACGACAGGAACATCTTAACCTTTATCCGTTTTTTGTGCAATCATCAATCTATATAGAAAAAATGGGCAATTCCGCACCGGAACTACCCATATATTTTAAAAATTATGCGATTTTTAAGGCTCTGCACCGTTCAAGCGCCATTTGGTGTATTTGTATATTTTCAAAGCTTTTTCACAAATGAAATACATCTCGTTTTATAGGGTAAAACGGTACTTCTTAATACAGCTTCGCTCCTGCTGGGATCTGATCCTCAAGTATTATGAAGTCAAGCATTTCCTCGCCCTCATACTCGTAAATCATCGAGCAGAGCATACCGTTTGATTCCTCGCCCATCATCTTTCGAGGTGGCAAATTCGTGATTGCAAATGCCGTTTTGCCAATAAGCTCCTCAGGCTCATAATACGAGTGAATACCGCTCAAAATAATTCGGTCTTTGCCACTGCCGTCATTTAAAACAAACTTTAAAAGCTTCTTGCTCTTTGGAACAGCTGTGCAAGATTTGATTTTCACAGCACGGAAATCGCATTCTGAGAATTTCTCGAAATCGACCATGTCCTCAAACAGTGGTTCAACCTTAACCTTTGCAAGATTTATCTCTTTTCTCTCCCTCTTCTTAGGCATGTCTATTGGCTTCATTGTTGGGAATAGTATTACATCCCTAATGCTTGGTGAATCAGTAATCAGAATTATAACTCTGTCTACACCCACGCCTAGACCACCCGTAGGTGGCAATCCAACTTCCAACGCGTTAACAAAGTCCATATCCATAGGATGTGCTTCGTCATCACTACCTGCATCGAGCTGTGCCTGCTGCTCTGAAAATCTTTCAAACTGATCAATTGGGTCATTTAGCTCTGAAAATGCATTCGCAATTTCCCAGCCATTTATATAAGCTTCAAATCTACGTGTAATTCTAGGGTCCTCTGGATCTCTCTTGGCAAGAGGAGAAATTTCAACCGGATGTCCTACTACAAACACTGGTCCATCAAGATACCCAGGAACATCCTCGCAGTATTCTTCAAACATCTCAGCAATGAGCTTGCCACGTGTGTAATCCTTAATTTCGTGTTCGTCCATTCCGTACCTTATGCACGCTTCTCTAGCTTCTTCGTCGTTATCAATTTTAGAGAAATCAACTCCCGTAATTTCCTTAACTGCATCCGCCATATTAAGCCTGCGCCAAGGAGGAGTAACATCAAATTCTTTGCCTTGATATTTAATAATCGGAGTACCGTTGACCTTCATTGCAGACTGGTATACAAGCTGCTCCGTAACTTCCATCACATTTTCCATATCCCCATATGCCATATAGCATTCCATGGATGTAAACTCAGGATTGTGATTTTTGTCCATACCTTCATTTCTGAACATCTTGCCCATTTCATATACTCGGTCAAGTCCTCCAACGATAAGCCTCTTAAGGTATAGTTCATTGGAAATCCTCAGCTTCATATCAATATCAAGGGTATTGTGATGAGTCTCAAATGGTCTTGCGTTTGCACCACCAGCTATCGTAGTCAAAATCGGCGTATCTACCTCAAGATAGCCATAGTCCTCTTCTAGAACTCTCCTGAACTCCTTGATGATTGTAGCTCTTTTTTTGAAAGTTTCTCGAACATCGGGATTCATAATAAGGTCAACATATCGCTGTCTATATCTCAAATCTGGATCCTTCAGCCCCTGGAATTTATTAGGTAAAACTTGTATTGATTTGCTGAGCAAAACAGCCTTTGAAGCCCTTATTGATATCTCTCCATGCTTGGTCTTAAAGACATTACCCTCTATGCCAAGAATATCACCGATGTCATATGTTTTGAACCAACTGTATTCTTCAGGGGTTATACCATCTTGACGTACATAGCACTGAATCCTGCCCTGCTTGTCCTGTATGTCAATAAAGGACGCTTTACCCATGTGACGAAATGCCATCAGTCTTCCAGCAATTGAAACTTCCTCATCTTCCATGGCATCAAAATTATCCTTAATGTCCATGCTGTGAGCTGTCACGTTCCACTTCTCATGTAAGAATGGATTCCTGCCAGCATCCTGCAGCTTCTTAAGCTTATCTCTCCTAATACCTCTCTGTTCAGATAATTTCTCTTCTGAAAATTCTTCTGTGTCGTCTTGAGCTACATTTTGATTTGCATTGTTTTTCTTTAAATCGTCCATTTTTGACCTCTCAATAAACTATTCAGGCATTACCTTGCTTATGCTCTCTATCTCATATTGCATCTTACCATCAGGTGTCTCAAACTCAAAGGTTTCTCCGACTTTCTTGCCGAACATAGCTCTTCCTATCGGTGAGTCGTATGATACCTTTGGCGGTTCACTAAACGGATCTGACTCTGTTACTCCAAGAATAGAGTAGACTTCATTTTCTCCTGTTAGTACGTCCTTGACCTTAACATAAAGTCCAACATATACCGAATCTTCAGCAAGCTTATCTATGTCTACAACTCTTGCATTTTTTAGTAAATCATCAAGTTCCTTTATGCGTGTCTCCACCCAGAGGTGTTCATCCTTTGCTGCATCAAATTCTGCATTCTCTGATAGATCTCCATATGATCTTGCATCTTTTAACTTCTCGGAAACCTCTGAACGCTTGGTAGCAACCAGATCATCTCTTTCCGATACTAATTTATCAAAACCCTCCTGGGTCATCAAAACTTCATCAGGCATTATAAATTCTCCTTAAAATAAATAATTGTCAAAAACCACCGTGTCAACATTTATAGCGTCCACGGCAGTTTCTAAGGAAATAGTATATTCCAAAACAGTTATTTTGTCAATGATATATCAATCTAATATAATTATTTCTCTCTAGTATTCTAATGTGATTATTTCTCAAATTATTTCTCTCTAGTATTCTAATGTGATTATTTCTCAAGCTATTTCTCAATCTAACCCATTGAACTACCCTTTGTTTAAAGCCAGTGAGATTGCTATAGCCTTATTTTAATCCTCACGAAATGCGATTCGCACATTCCTGCAATTCGTCAAATACACAAGTGATGCATAGTTAATGTCAAACTCGAGGATGTCTCCCGGCTTAAGCTCACCGTCATATGCTTCAATGTCCAAAATAGTGTGATCGCTTGATGCGCCAATGATTTCAATGCCAGAAGCTTTAGGGAATAGCTCTGCAGGATCACCGTAGTCGACTTTACCTACTGCAATTAGTGCTCTCTTTCTGATCCCTCTATCGATATATTCTGGCTTTTTCCCAAAAGCATCGACACCGATTTCACCCTGTGGGTGCGACGGCTTCAGCTTTACCTCTATAACCTCCGCCTTCAACGTGAATGCGTCCTTTCTCAGATTATCCACATTGTACCCATAGTATAGCCATAGATCACGAGCCAACAAAATAGCTTCCCCCACTCGCAGTGAATTGATGCCTTGTGGAATATTCTTGTCTATAATTCTCATCACAGAAGATGTCGCCCCACCCGAGACAATATCTAATTTTCTCCCAATCTTAGCCTCAATGATATTTGCAAGTTCTGCCAATTCCTCAAGCTTTTCCACCGTCGGAAGAATGGAGCCGTAGCAACCGACATTTATGCCGATACCAGCAAGATATAGCGAGTCCATTTCATTTTCAACTCTTAGCACAGCATCTATGAATTCGCTCTTATCCCAAAAGCCTTCTCTAAGATCGCCGAGGTCCACCATCATCACTACTGAATGCTTCTTTGACTGTTTTGCTGCCTCCTCGTTCAATGCCTTAAGCACAGAAATTTCGCTGTTAAGGCTGTAATCACAGAGAGAAACTACCTCTTCAATTTCACTTAACATGGGCACTCTGAGCATCATCAAAGGTTTTTCTATGCCGTAGTCTTTCGCGTCCCTTAGTTGTTCAAGTCTAGACGAGCCGATTATTTCTACGCCGCCATCTGCAAAAACCTTGGTGACCTCTGGTATTCCCGTCACGCCTTTTATGACACCCGTAACGGCTACTCCCTGCTCAGCACATGCATTGACAATTTCTTTAACATTGTGACTAAGTGCTGAAAGATTTATTTCCAGTCTAGGGTATCTCTTATTCACTTATTGCCCTCCTTATTTACATTCCCTACTCTAATGAGATGTCTTGCTGAAGTTCTGGCAAGGGGTTCTTCTCTTATTATTATTTTTCTGATTCGTGCTTCACTATGCATATCTTCATTTATTTTGTCGATACCGTCCCAAACAAGCTCGTGAAGCTGCTCTTTGGTTGGATTATCTCCTATCATCTCGCTTACTTCAAGATTGTCCATTACAACAGTTGCAATTATTTTGTTTTGGCTATGTGCATGCTTGTTGCTTTCATGCTTGTTACTTTTTTGATCGTAAGCAGTTTCTTCCGAAATATCCTCATCTATATACGAAGCCTCATCCCAAACCATCGACTCCTTAATGCACTGAAGACTGTTGATTCTTGCCTCAATTTCCTCTGGATAAAATTCCTTTCCTGCCATTCTAATTATGTTTTGTGAATTGCCTCTTACATATAGGAAGTCATTCACATCAAGCATGCCGATATGACCTGTATTGAACCATCCAGAAACAAGTGCGTCTGCAGTTAATTTCTCGTCCTTATAGTATCCCTGCATCACAGAGTCGCTGCTGACCCATATTTCGCCATATCCGTCTTCGTCCTTGTTTCTTATAGCAACACTGTATCCTGGCAGAATATGTCCTACCGACTTGTTCTTTATATCTTTCTCAACATCGGGATTGATAGCAATAATAGGTGAGCACTCTGGAACACCAAAGCCCTGTATGGTCAAAATCCCCATGTTTTGCAGAAATTCAAGCGAGTCATCATTTAAATTTCCCCCACCAGATACAATTAGTCTAAGATTTCCGCCAAAGTATTGCTTCATTTCAGTCTCAAATTTATTCGGAAGACTTAGGCCAACTCGTTTAAAATATTTGTTAGCATACATGTATCTTTTCAGTTTAACTTCGTTGCTATTTCGAATAGTTTCCTTAACAAGCCTCCTCCTCATGCTTTCAATTATTGACGGCATCGCAATGATGACTGTAGGCTTAACATCCTGCATATTATTTCTTAGCTCATTCGAGTCAGAAGGATTGTCACCAAAAGCAATAGCGGCCCCCTTATAGAGCGGTATCAAAAATCCACAAGCTATCTCATATGCCAAATGAAGCGGCAGCACAGAAAAGAAAACATCCCACTGGTTCACCTTTACAATTGTTGGCGCCGACATGACATTATCCATCAGGTTGCCGTGTGACAGAATTGCAAGCTTGAAGCTGTCATCATATTCAGAATCAATTCGCAACAAAACAGCAGGCTCCGATGAATCTATACGGGCATCTATATATTGACGATCCCCCTTAGCAAGCTGATTCATCCCCTCCTTAACTACTTTAGAGAATGCGTCGCCCTCCATATTGTATTTTTCAAAGGTTATAACCTCCCACAGCTCATTTTCTGTTGAGATTTTTTCAACGTATTTATCTTGAACAATCAAAGCTTTAACATCAGCCTTCTTCAATGTCTCTGAAATTTGCTCAGAGTCGAGAGATTTATCTACAGGAACTATCACTCCCACACCCGATGCAACTGCCAAAAATGTTACTATCCATTGGTAGCAATTCTCTCCGATTATTGCAATCTTCTCTCCCTTGAGCCCGCGGTTTATAAGTGCTGTCCCAAGACCATTGATATGCGCCATAATATCTTTGTATGTTAATTCTCCGTAAGGCTGAGATTCATCAAATTTTTGCATCAACGCAACATTGTCCCCATGCTTTGCAACGCTTGATTCAATCATAGACTTAAGATTTACTACAGGTCTTGAATCCCTATAGCGAACCACAGGGTCATTATTTATTTGAATCTGCCTTATCTTTTCAAGTGCTCGATTCTCAGCTCTCTTCTTGGTCTTCATATAGTCAAAGGATTCTCCATCTCCACTATTTGCGTTCACACCAGCCTTGAATCTCTTTATCTTCCCCGATGTAGTTTTTTCGAAAGGTGTCTTTCTTATATTAATTCTCCTAATATGCTTATATGGTGGCATCATGCCATTTATAGTGTCCATATATTCCTTAAACAGGTGATAAATCTCACTCTCAGTCAATTCACCTTGGGTTTCCTTAAGAAGGTCATAGTTTGGATAGATATCTGCTGTAATTGCAACATTGCCAATTCTCTCATCTTCAACGCCGTGAACCATAACCTCTTCAACCAGCTTATTCTCGTGAATCAATTGCTCAACTTCTTCAGGAAAAATATTCTTGCCACCCTTTGTTACAATTACATTTTTCTTTCTACCTGTTATGTATAGGAATCCCTCATCATCAAAATATCCATAATCGCCTGTATATAGCCACCCGTTTCTTAGAACTTTTTCGGTTTCTTCCTCATCTTCATAATATCCAAGCATCACTGACGGCCCTCTGACGATTATTTCACCAACACCAAATTCATCTTCCTCAACGATGCGCACTTCGTGCTTTGGAAGCGGTTTCCCAACAGATTCCGCCTTGCTGTATCTATCTTGATTTACGGCAATAATAGGTGAGCACTCTGTCATTCCATAGCCTTGAATCATAGGCAATCCCATAGCCTCAAAATCCTCGATAATCTTAGGAGCTGATGCTGCGCCGCCTGCAATTAGAAGGTGAATATTATTGCCGAGCATCTGATGAATAGGCTTAAACATCCTTTGGATCACTCTTTTGTTCTTATAAAGCCCCATCTTTCTTGAAAGATCAATAGCCTTTCTAAGTCTCTCGGCATCTCCCCTACCATCAGCCTTTCTGAAAATCGATCTATGCATTTTCTCAAATATCAGCGGAACACCGAGAATAATAGACGCATTCAGCTCCGACAGGTTCTTTTGAATATATTTAAATCCTTCAGAAATGGCAACCGTAGCACCTTGGTACAGGCATGTCAAATATGTGCACGTCATTTCATACACGTGGTGTACCGGCAATATCGACAAAACAATTTTGTCGTCAGGGACAGATACAAATTTCGACATATTGACTACATTGCCTAATAAATTCTTATGAGAAAGCATAACACCCTTTGAAGCTCCTGTAGTGCCTGAAGTAAAGAGCAGAACTGACATAATATCTGGATTTACATCCATGTCAACATACTCTCGCTCTCCATCTCGAACAAGAACTTTTCCATCACTAACTAGATTGTTAATAGAATATATCGTATTATGCTCAGTTTGCTGATCTTCTTCTGCGCTCATTGAAATAAAGTACTCTATACCAATATTATCGCCATCAATCAGGTCCATTATTCTTTTTTGGGTACTCTTGTCAAACACAATCGCAGAAGCGTCTGCTCTCTTAACAAGGTTAACGATTTCATTAGGTGGCAAATTCCTATCGAGAGGCACTATAATTCCGACGCCACAGATTACAGCAAAATATGTTAAAAGCCAGTTATATCTCGCATTTCCTATTATTGCAATTTTCTTGCCTTTAAGACCCATGTCAAGCAATTTCGTCCCAAGAGCGTCCACATCTTCTCTGAGCTGACCAAATGTAATCGGTCTGAAATCAGTGCCTGGAATATCTTTAACAAGATATGCCGCCTTATTTTTGTGCAATCTCGATGAAACCCTAAGCATTTCCTTGATATCTGAGACATCTCTTGTTGGGTATAACACTCCCTCATATTTTTTGTTATTCATTCTATCACCTGTCCTTTTAGCTATAAGTATTCACATCATCGTTTCTATTAGGATATTTTGTGACTATTTATTGCATCCCTTTAGCTTATCCTCAATCATAAAATATGGTAATCCCATCACATTCTCAAAGTCACCTTCGTATTTTTCGATGTATTTTTGAAAATAGCCTTGGATGGCATAAGCGCCTGCTTTGTCGTATGGTTCATCCATATTTACATATTCATTTATTTCTTCTTCCGTCATCTTATAGCAGCTTACTATCGTTTCACAGCAGAAAACATCTTTACTATTTATTTCAAGCTTTTTCGAAGCATTATTAAAAGCAAGCCTGAGCATTGCAACTCCTGTGATTACTTTATGTCTATCACCCTGCAGCAAATCTATCATTCTATAAGCATCATCCTTATCTTTAGGTTTGCCTAACTTTTCTCCCTTGAATACCATTGTGTCTGCCCCAATGATTATTATTTGCTCTGATTGAAATTCATCGCCTTTTGAAATTATTAAATCTGCTACATTCTTGACCTTAAGCTCTGCCAAATACTCCACGGCTCTCCTGTCAACTTCCTCCTGCTCATCCTCCGGAAGATTGGTTATAGCAAGATCAGATGGCAAAATTTCTTTCGCATTTGATGGCATGACAATCGGCTTAATACCATGATTCTTTAAAATTTCAACTCTTCTAGGCGATGCAGAAGCGAGTATTATAAGCGGTTTATCTTGACTATTCATGCATTCCTTTCTCTGTCTGGCTCTATAGACAAATAGCAAAAATGGATTCTCACCCATTGGCAGAAACGGTAGAATCCAAATTATTTCATATTAATTTATAACAAAATACTTATTATGAAATTAAGCAATTTCAAGAGCAATTTCCATCATCTGAGTAAATGTATTCTGCCTTTCAGCTGCTGAACACCCTTCGCCCGTGAAAGGGTTGTCTGAGATAGTACATATACACAAAGCATTTTTACCTGCTCTTGCTGCTTCCATATACAAGGCTGCTGCTTCCATCTCCACAGCCAAAACACCCATGTCTTTCCACTGTCCTAAAGGACGGCCTGCATCGTAAAATGTATCAGACGAATAAACATTGCCAACGTGAACGTTTATCCCCATTTCTGTAGCCTTCGCTTCTGCTTTTTTCAAAAGATCAAAGCTTGCAATCGGAGCAAATGTGCCTGGTATGCCATACTGTTTTGCATAGTTTGAGTTGGTACACGCACCTGAGCCAAGGACTATATCCCTGAGTTTAACATTCTCGCCGATCCCACCTGCAGAACCTATTCGTATAATATTCTTTACATCATAAAAATTAAATAATTCGTGCGAATATATGCCCATAGATGGCATTCCCATTCCAGAAGCCATAACTGAAACTCTCTTACCCTTATAAAATCCTGTATGCCCGTTCACACCTCTGACGTTATTTACAAGAACAGCATCCTCAAGGAATGTATCTGCTATAAATTTCGCCCTAAGCGGATCCCCTGGCATCAGTACTGTATCAGCAAAGTCATCCATTCCGGCTGTAATATGCGGTGTAGGAATATTGTTCATATTCATCCTCCAAATCAAATTCTTAAATCAAATTTTTAAATTAAATTCTTCAAAAGTATAATGTGTATTAGGATTAAAAAGATAAAAATGGAGCTCCCGACCGGGCTTGAACCAGCGACCTGCTCGTTACGAATGAGCTGCTCTACCAACTGAGCTACGGAAGCACCTTCTTTTACATTTTAAGTGTTCCGCCTAGCATTGTCAAGATTATAGCTTAATCGGAACTCCTAACTTCTAACAATATCTCAATCGGAACTTTTAAAATGTTTAATCAGAAATCCTTAAATATGCAATATCTATCAGAAGCTACCCTACTAAAACCTTGTTGTAATAACTGCTGTACCTGCATATATCTCCAAACTCACAATACTTGCATGCGTCTGCCTCTGCATCTATCTTAAGCGGCCTTATTGCAACATCACCTTCCATTATTGAGTGACATAGTTCTGTTACCTGGTGAGCCACATCTGTTTTGTACTTATCAAATTCTTCCTTGCTCATGCTCGCCGCAGGATATGACTTGTCTTTTGCTCTTGAAATTAGCTTTGCATAGTTCTTTCCTATTATTTCGCCGATTTCCTCAACCACAGCGCCATTCATCTTGAATTCACCATCGCGATTATTCCTATTTTCATCATTTAAGTTTATGTAGAACGCGCCCATAGCTTTCAAATTGCCGGAATCGCCGTTTTTCTCATCTGCTTCAGCTTCAATTGCAGCCACATAGATGAATAGCTGTAGATCATATCCACCCTCAATGTACTTGCCCTTAAAGCTTTTTTCACCAGTTTTGTAATCTATTATTGTAAAAATCTGCTCCTCATTAACATTCATATAATCAATTCTGTCCACAAACCCATGAATTGTAGCAGCAGGCTTTTCGTCCGTCCCATAGATTTGATACTTGAAGCCCTTCTCATACTCGCTATGGTCTATATTCCCCGTCTTGCGGAAAGAATGAAGCGTATCTGCCGCCCTTCTCACGACGCCTCTCACTCGCTCAGTTATATATCTTTCCTGGCCAGTCTGGGGAAATAACAGACTGAGATTTCTCTCAGAAAAATCATCAACAAACTCATCAATCTTTGCATGAACATCTTCGGATTTAAGCTCTACCCACTTGTTTCCGTCATCTGCCCAAAGGCAAAACTTCTCCATAACATCATGCATAAAGGTTCCAATGTCTGTGTTTTTGTATTCTATCGGCTCATTACTTGCAGGTTTTAATCCGAAATTAACAAAATATTTGTACGGGCAACGGCTAAACTGCTCTAATTTGGATGGCGATAGTCTTAACGGAGCATCAGCTGTCTTACCGATGACATTTGAATCAGATTTTTCATCTGAGCCATATTTTTCGTCTGAGCCGAATTTTTCATCTGAACTAGATTTTTCTTCTGAGCCAAGTTTTTCTATTGCTTCGTTCTCATTCTTATACCTATCAGATGAATACAGCTTTGTTATCAAATCCCGAGATAGTGGCTCTTCTACATATTCGTAATCTCTGACATTTTTCAAAATATCTAATGCACCTAATTTCATGTTGATAGCATTAGCATCCCTATAATTCTTGAATTCTTCAATCCACACTTCACCTGCGGCTAGTTCTGGTGTAATATTCTCTGAATTGTTTAGAGAATAGAATCTTGCTAAATTTGTTAAAGCTCCTTGAGGGCTCTCAACAATATAATCCTTCTTCGAAACAGGTGATTTCTCCACAATGCTTGTGAACATAGATTTGTCATCAGTTTTTTCACCAAACATTTTATTAAAGTCATCAATAAGTTCAGAAGGTAACTGCTCTTCTCCTTTTAGATTGTTAGATATGAAGCTTATCCAAATATCTTCGGTAGGCTTTGAGAAGTTTCTATAAATAGCCAGTCTTTCTTCTCTATCTAAGTTCTCAGTCTTTGCAATCAATCCAGAGAAAATAGAATCAGTATCTTCAGAATCACTATTTTGTTTCTCAACAAGTGACAGTTCGTATTTTGTTATCAAGCTCTCTTGCTCGTTTTGCTTAGGTATAAGCCCCTCATTCATCCCTAGGACAACAAGTGACTTGATTGGTCCAGTTCTTGTTCTTTGCGTTGATCCAACGAGTAAATCGTCAACAGACGGCGGTGTATTACCTACTGTTACGGCTTCCAGACCTGTGAAAAATGCTTCTCGGAATATGTCAAGCTCAAACCTTTCATCTCCAATCAATTCCACTATTTGATCCATCGTAGAAACAATTGACTTCCACAATACGTCGTTTTCAAGATTGTTTAAGTTTGCAATTTCTTTTAAATAAGCAAAATATTTGCCGGCAAAAGCTCTGACTGTAGCCTTATTCTTTCTGCTGATATTCACTATGTTTTCTAGCTGTAATAATGGCTCAATCGCTTTCTTTCTGAGATTATTTATCTCTGCAATAGTTTTGCGTTTTTCATTGTCTATGGATTCGCTATTTTGTTGTTTCCTTGGCAACGTGGATTCAAAATAAATAAAATCCTTTTTCCACATGTTCCCCCGTATTTTATGTCTTCTAGCATAAGCGTCGAGCTTTTCAACAGCTAAATCGTCATGAAATACAGTCGAAAATGGATTTTTGATAAAATTGATAACATAGTACGTGGAATATTTTTTCCCAATTACGTCAAAAGCTGAGATAAGATATCGTACAAATGGTTCCTTAGAAATAGGCTTTCTGGAATCAACAAAAAGCTCAATGTCATAGTCCTGCAAAATACGTTTCAATATTGAAATCCTACTATCTCCGTCATTGCACAATATTGCTATGTCCCTTTTTCTGAAATTTCTTTCTCTGAGGAGTTTTCTTATGTGTGCCGCACAGGCTTCAGCCTCGTAGTAAGCATTTTGCGCTTTTATTATCCTTATATTCTCCCTCTTACCGTTAAATTGGTCAGGACTTAGCTTATATAGATTTTCTTCAAGGTGTTTTAAATCATCAGCCTTTTGTATTCCATATTCATCGCCTATTTGGGATATGCGAATATCCCTGTTTGAATCAATCCCCTGAATCCGTTCTAGCCTTGAAATGATTATCTGTCCAGCTTTAAATAAATGTTCTCTCTTGCCACCGTCGTAATTTATCACAAAATTAAGGGTTGATCCGTCCTTAGAATTCTTAGCCTTGTTGGCGAGACCTTCGATTATCTTATATGCCTTACCCGTGAAGCTATCAAAGCCGTAAAACCAGAAATCCACAGACGAAAGATATTTTGATGCCTCTATTTTGTTTATAAATCCGTTATATCTATCCTCATTATCACTGAAGGTCCCCTTAAGGGCCTTTTCGTACGCTTCGAATATCACAGCTAAATCTGCGAGCTTACCATAGAGTTCGATTTCATCCCTCGAAAGCTCAGCCATCTTAGCTATATCATTAGGAGAGAGATTTTCAAGCTTAACCTGCGATATAAAATCTCCAATTACCTTTGCAAACCCAGGCTTCCTTATCTGATTGGCAAACACATGCATCTTTTTGTAATCGAGTTCTCGAAGCACCTTCGACAAAATAATTTCTCTGCCGACGCGATCAACATAAATTGTGTTTAGACCGCCAAGCTCATTAAATACATCATGCATCAGCCTCGAAAAAGTTTTAATTTCGACATTAATCAGTGAGATTTGCGAAGAGAGCATATTCTGGCTTTTTTTCTCTATCCATTGAGCATCCCTATATTCTCTAGCATATTTTAAGGCAGCCTTTTCGGCTTCCAGTCCATATTGATCTGGAACTATAACAATACTTCTCTTATTTTTCTCAAAAATTCGATTATAAATGAACTCTTCTTTATTGAGATTTTCTCTGCCATAGAACACATTTATCATTTTTTCCACCATAAAACTATCCCAAATTCAGGATTTCAGAGGGGGATTGGATTAAAATATCAGGATACTCTTCCTCATGCCCATTCTGAGATAAGTTAATATCATCTTTGCTATATTTGGCAGCTATTGCCCAATCCACAAGGGCAGATGTTACCCCTGCACGATTTGCACATATAATATCAAAGCTTGAATCACCAATCATAACAGCTTCAGAAGCCTTTGCTCCAAGTTTTTTAAGGCCAAGAAGTACAGGCTCGGGATGCGGTTTATGTTCACTTGTGTCGCCAGCACAAACCATCGCGTCAATGCAATCCATTATTCCAAATGCCTCTAATCCTTCCTTGGTAGTATTCCTAAGCCTAGATGTTATAATGCCAATCTTTTTGCCTCTCGATTTAAGCTCCTTAATTACATCAACCATGCCAGGGAAAGCCTTTGTTTCTTCTTTGAAATGTTTTTCTTGATAGGAGCGATATATGCCTATCAGCTCATCAATATCCATGCCAGGAAAGGCTTTTTCCATTGAAACCCAAAGCGGTTCTCCGAATGTGCTTATTATCCAGTCCTCATCCCCTAAAGCTCCATGAACATAATTAAAAGTATGATGCCATGAATTAATTACTGTTTTGTTGGTATCTGCTAAGGTCCCGTCAAAGTCAAACAAAAATGTTGTTTTGTTCATTATGCTTATCCTCTCCTCATGGCTTTTTTCAAGTCCTTTAAGCTTTTCAGTCTTGCTCCATCCTTAGGAACTTCTTGCCTTACATTGTCATTATTTCGATTTCTATCTGCTCGTCCTTTTCCCTTTTGATTTTTTGTGCCTCTAGTTCTTGAATCCGCACTTATTGCAAGCTTGTTTAGACCCTTCATTGATAGAGCAATGTTGTTTTTCTCACGGTCGATTTCGATTATCTTGACTTTTACGTTATCGCCAACCGAAACAACTTCAAGTGGATTTTTAACAAATTGTTCCGAAAACTCTGAAACATGTACAAGTCCGTCCTGTTTGACACCAATGTCAACAAAAGCTCCAAAATCGACTACGTTTCTTACCGTTCCATCAAGTATCATTCCTGTCTTCAAATCTTCAAAGCTTGTAACGTCTTTTCTGAATATCACAGGTGGTGCACTGTCTCTAGGATCTCGAGCGGGTTTTTTTAGTTCAGAAATGATATCACTTAAAGTCATTTCTCCTATTTCAAGCTCAGGCGACAGTTTTGCAACCGCTTTTTCCATTGTATTTACGCCAGTCAATGACAAAATCATATCGTCAATACCTTGCACACCGCCCTTCGTAACCGATGTTTTATCGATTCCCAAAATACCGAGCAGCTTGTCACATGCCTTATAGCTCTCTGGATGTACCGAGGTTGAATCTAACGGCTCATCTCCACCTGAAATTCTCATAAATCCTGCACACTGTTCATACGTCTTTGCACCAAGCTTTTTAACCTTGAGAAGCTGTTTTCTGTTCTTGAAAGCTCCCTCCTCTTCTCTCTGAGCGACAATATTCTTTGCAATTCCCATATTAATCCCAGCAATATATGAAAGCAGAGATGGTGACGCTGTGTTCAAATCCACTCCGACCCTGTTAACGCAGTCCTCGACTACATTAAGCAACGCTCCGTCGAGCAAATTCTGGTTTATGTCGTGCTGATACTGTCCAACGCCTATGTGCTTCGGATCGATCTTAACAAGCTCTGCAAGCGGGTCCTGCAATCGCCTGCCAAGTGACATCGCACCTCTTGTCGTAACATCAAGGTCAGGATATTCCTCGGCTGCAAGCTTAGAGGCAGAATACACAGACGCCCCCGCTTCATTCACTATCGTGTACTGAATGTTGTAATCATTCTTGGAAAGGAAGTCCGCAACAACCTCCTCTGTTTCCCTTGAGGCTGTACCATTTCCTATTACGATAATGTCGATGCCAAATTTATCTATTATCTTTTTCAGAACTCTCTCCGTACCCGCAATATCACTTTTCGGCTTTGTAGGGTATATCGTCGTGTACGCAAGTAACTTACCCGTCTTTCCCAGCACAGCAACCTTACATCCAGTTCTATAACCCGGGTCGATGCTTATAATTTTCTTGCCCTTTACAGGTGCAGCCATCAAAAGTTTTTCGGTGTTTTTAGCAAAGACCTTAACAGCGTCCTTTTCAGCTCTTTCTGTCAAAGTATTTCTTATCTCCCTTTCAACAGACGGTGCAATCAGCCTTTTATAGCTATCCCTAACCACTGCATCCATAAGCTCTGTATAAATATTCGGCTCCTTGTTGATATAAGCTTTTCCAATCTCAAATGCAACCTGCTCCTCATCCATTTGAAGCTTGACCTTGAGCTTTTTATCTTTTTCTCCGCGGTTTATCGCAAGAATCCTGTGATTCGGTACATCCTTAACCCTTTCAGAGCGATCGTAATACATGTCATAAACGGATTTTTCCTCAGAATCAACTGCTTCAGTGCACAAAACAGCCGCTTCGTATGTCATTTCACGAAGCTTTTCAATCAAATCCGCATCCTCTGAAATTTCCTCCGCAATAATATCACTCGCTCCCTGAACAGCCTCATCATGCGTATTTACTTCTTTCTCTGGGTCGATAAATGGTTTTGTTATCTCCTCAAGACTCTTATCCTGTGGACTTTGCGCTCGAATTATATCAGCCAAAGGAGCTAGTCCCTTTTCCCTAGCTTTAGATGCTCTCGTAGCTTTTTTCTTTTTATATGGTTTATATAAATCCTCAACCCTCTGCAGAACCGTTGCATCCTCAATATCCTTCCTGAGTTCGTCCGTAAGCTTGCCCTGCTCATCAATCAGCCTGATAACCTCATCCTTTCGTTCCTCAAGATTCCTCAGATACTTAAGTCTTTCGTCCATATCTCTTAACACATTATCCGAAAGTCCACCCGTTACTTCTTTTCTATACCTTGCAATAAATGGAATTGTATTGCCCTCGTCTATAAGATTCACCGTCTTTTCGACCTGAGCTACGCTCAAGCTAAATTCTTTTGCAAGAATTTCTATTATCTGCTGCATTCTGCTATGCCTCCTTCTGCTTTAATTTTTCCCTGATAAAATAATTGAGGTCGCCATCCATTACCTTTGAAATATTACCGACTTCAGCACCCGTTCTATGGTCTTTAACCATGGTATATGGCTGAAAAACATATGACCTTATTTGGCTTCCCCATGTGATAAGATTGAAATCGCCTTGAAGCTCCCTCATATCTTCCTTGTGCTGCTCATGCGCCAGCTCGGCAAGTCTCGATTTTAGAATCCTCATCGCCATATCTCTATTTTGGTGCTGGCTCCTCTCATTCTGACACGATACAACTATATTCGTAGGTATGTGTGTAATCCTGATAGCTGAATCCGTCTTATTTACATGCTGTCCACCAGCTCCGCTACTTCTAAATGTATCAACCCTTATGTCGTCAGGTGAAATTTCAATATCAACATCATTGTCGATTTCCGGCATAACGATAACCGCTGCAAAGCTTGTCTGCCTTTTTCCAGCAGCATTAAATGGAGAAATCCTGACAAGTCTGTGGGTACCCTTTTCATTTTTCAAATATCCATATGCGTTCTCACCCTCTACGATGACTGTCGCACTTTTGATGCCTGCCTCGGTGTCGTCCTGATAATCGACAATCGTTGTCTTAAAGCCATTGTCCTCTGCCCATCTCAGATACATTCTCAAAAGCATTGAGGCCCAGTCCATTGCATCGACCCCTCCTGTACCTGCATGAATCGACAAAATAGCATTGTTTGAGTCATATTCGCCATCAAGAAGTGTTTCGAGTGTCAATTTTTCTATCGCATCGTTTATTTTTTGGTAGCTCTCGACTATTGATTTCACCGCGTCTTCTTCACCAAGTTCAACTGTCATATCAATAAGCTCCGGTAAATCTTCAAGTTCTAATTTTGCTTTTTCGTACTCAGATACTTTGCTTTCCAGAGAGGTTTTTTCTTTCAGAATGCTTTGAGCCTTCTCTTGGTCATCCCAGAAGCCTTCCTTAAGGGTTTCATCTGCAAGCTCCTTAATCCTTTGTTTTTTTTCATCAGGATTGAGAAATTGGCAAACCTCTTTCATCTTGGACGAAAGCTCTGGAATATGCTGTTTGACATCATCTAACTGAACCAAATCAACTGAGTTCATTGAATCTCCTTATTTATTAACTTCCTTTAACTTCTTATATTTAAACCTTAAGGGGTGCCGAGCACCCCTTGTCATCAAAATATTATTCTAGTTTTTTTACACATTTTTCATCTTAATGGTAGATTTTATCAGTGTAAATTATTTATTTTTTCCATGGCAATTCTTATATTTTTTGCCGGAGCCACAAGGACAAGGATCATTTCGACCTATCTTAGGGGCATCCCTTCTGATAGGCATCTGTTTTGTTTCTTCGCCATCTTCAACATCATCATCCACATAATCTTTCTTCACTTCATGGCTTTCTCTTACGGCAGATTTTCTCTCTGATTCAGTCTGCAGGCTTACATTACAACAGAATTTAACAGTTTGTTCGCGAATTTCTGCAATCATCTGTTCAAACATATCGAACCCCTCATGTGAGTACGCAGCAGCTGGATCCTGCTGACCTATACCGCGAAGACCTATGCCAGTCCTAAGCTGGTCCATGGCATCTATATGATCCATCCACATATTGTCTACAACCCTGAGTAGAATCATTCTCTCTACAGCACGCATTTTCTCGATGCCAATTTCTTCTTCCTTTTCGTTGTATATTTTGTCGAACTCATTATAAAGATATTCTTTAAGTCCTTCGGTATCAAGCTCGTCTATCTCTTCTGAGGTGAAGTCTACACTGCCTGCAAATTTTTCGGTAATTCTGAGAAGGTTCTTCTCAAGAGTCTTAAGATCCCACTCCTCTGGGAATTTGGATTCCAGTGTTATAGGCGTTGCTATCTCGTCAATCAGTTCATGCGCCATGTCGAGAATTGCTTCCTTCATCTCTTCATCAAAAAGAACCCTGCGTCTCTGATCGTATATGATTTGTCTTTGCTTGTTCATAACATTATCATATTGCAGAACGTATTTTCTTATTCCGAAGTTCTTAGTTTCAACTTTTTTCTGTGCGCCCTCTATTGACCTTGAAAGCATCTTTGCTTCAATTGCTTCGTCATCAAGCCCAACCCTATCGACAATTGACTGCATTCTTTCTCCGCCGAAGAGTCTCATCAGCTCGTCTTCAAGTGATATGAAAAACTGTGTCTGCCCTGGGTCCCCTTGACGTCCAGCACGACCTCTTAGCTGATTGTCAATACGCCTTGACTCGTGTCTTTCGGTACCGATGATTACAAGTCCTCCTAAGTCAACCACTCTCTGATGCTCTGGCTCTCTCTCAAGCTTAAACTCATTAAGATAGTTATTAAATTTATCCCTTGCATCATTCAGTTCCTTGTTATCGGTCTTTGTAAAGCCTGTTGCAAAAGAGATTACTTCATCGGTATAGCCATCTTTTTTCATAGCCTTCTTGGCCTCGAATTCTGGATTTCCACCGAGTAATATGTCTGTTC
>USBT01000017.1 GCA_900553025.1 uncultured Eubacteriales bacterium
GAAACCATCTGAAAGATTAATTTCATTCTCAATGAGCTTGAGAACTTCCCTTCCTATCTCAGTTGTTACAACATCATTTGCAGACTTGTTTTCCTTAAATTTGAAAAAATAACTGCTATCCATGAAAAACACTTTAAACAAAACCTTTTCAGTCTGCGAAAAATTTCGATACTTAACATCTGTATCTTTGGCCAGATTCCTATTTTGTTCATGCACCTTTTGTTCTTCGACTTGAAACAAAATATTCTTATAGTCAAGGTCTAGTGATCTGCCTACTTTCTGAGCATAAACTTCTCTCTCAACTGGCGATAACTTTTGAAACACAAGAGATAAAGCTTTGATATACCCTATTTTCCCATCTACTGTGGTAAGGTCAAAATTTCTCGCAATGTGTCTAAGCTGATAATCAGTGCCACTTATAGCATTTGAAACTAAATTTAAGAATTCTTCCTTGCCATGTGCCTTTACGTAATCGTCAGGATCTTTGCCATCATCTACATGCAAAACCGATACAGAAACGCCTACATCTCTTAGAATATCAACTCCCTTATAAGCTGCATTCCTACCGGCATTATCAGAATCGTAAGACAACACAACCTTCTTTGCATACCTTTTCAGGATTTTCCCATGGTTTTCAGTTAGAGCAGTCCCAAGTGTCGCTACTACATTACAAATGCCGCTTTGATAAAGTCCTATAACATCCATATATCCTTCAACTACTATCAGAAAGTCGCTTTTTCGCAAATGTTCTCTCGCAAAATTCAGTGAAAAAAGATTATTGCTCTTATGAAAAACAGGATTCTCAGGCGAATTAATATATTTTGCTCCCTTATTATCCAAAGTTCTTCCACCAAAGCCTATAACTCTTCCATTGGTACTGATTATAGGGAACATAACTCTATTTCTGAATCTGTCATACTTTTTACCCTTATTTATCGATATTAAACCTAACTCCAAAAGAGTCTCGTCATCATATCCAATAGCAGACATATGATTGTATAAACTGTCCCACTTATTATCCGCATATCCTAACCCAAACCTTGTTATTGTATCCATATTCATTTTTCTAGAATCAGACAAATATCGCATCCCCTCATTTGGCTTTGTAATTAGAGATTTAACAAAATATCTAGCAGCATCCTTGTTCGCCTTATAATATATATCTCGACTATCATCATATGCTGTCTTTTCCAGTGTAAAACCCTTGTCCTTAGCTATTTTCTCTATTGCCTCAATAAATTCTAAATTATAATACTTCTTAACAAATTCTATCGCATCTCCCGACACACCACATCCAAAACATTTGAAAATTTGTTTATCAGGCGACACAACAAAAGAAGGTGTCTTCTCACCGTGAAACGGGCAGCATGCCTTGTAATTAGCACCTGTCCTTTTTAACTGTATAGCATTGCTTATCACTTCAACAATATCTATTTCCGCTTTTAAATTTTCAATGCTTTGATGAGAATATGATTCCCTCATTATCTCAACTCCTCATATTTATTTATCGCAAAACGGTCAGTCATACCTGCCACATAGTCTTTTGATGCCACATTGGCTCCCTCTTCTTTTGCAATTTCAATAATATCATCAGGTAACTCATCTACGTGTTCAATGTAGTAAAAATATAAAAAATTGATAATCTCTTCAGCCTTATTTATATCTTCTTTCTTTTTAACTAGAGAATTATTATACACATGCTTAAACATGAATGATCTCAACTCTAAAAGGAGCTTGCTGTCCTCAGGCTTCATTGCTATTTCGTTTGAACCATCACTATAGCTGATAAGACTTTCTATCATCTTTGTAATTCTTTGACTCTTTCTTTCGCCAAAAAACTTCATTGGAAGCTTTGGTAACATGTCCAGCGTTATTACTCCACCTCTCATTGCATCATCTATATCGTGATTGATATATGCAATTCTATCGCTTATATTCACCACCTGACCCTCAAGGGTTTCCGCCTTTAACGAACCTGTATGGTTGACAATGCCATCTCGGACTTCCCATGTAAGATTCAGACCTCTTGTAGAACTTGTCCCTTCAATTTTTTCAACGACCCTAAGGCTCTGTACATTATGCCTGAATCCACCAGGATGAATTTGATTAAGGACTTTCTCTCCGCTGTGGCCAAAAGGTGTATGTCCAAGGTCGTGTCCCATTGCAATTGCTTCAGTCAGGTCTTCATTTAATCCAAGTATGCGAGATATTGTTCTTGCAATCTGAGCAACTTCAAGCGTATGTGTAAGCCTAGTTCTATAGTGGTCGCCCTCTGGAGATAAAAAAACCTGTGTTTTGTGCATCAATCGTCTAAATGCTTTTGAATGAATTATTCTATCACGATCTCTTTGAAAATCAGTTCTATACTTGCAAGGTGTCTCAGGTAATTCTCGGCCCTTAGATTCACGTGATTTGCAAGCATTTTCAGATAAGAAGTCATATTCCCTATTTTCTATATCTTCTCTAAAGAGCATATAATCACCTTCCTGTATGTCCAAATCCACCAGCTCCACGTTCGGTTTTTTCTAATTCTTCAGTTGAACTCACAGCTTCAAAACTTACGGTTTCATATTTTGCAAACACTATCTGGGCAATTCGATCTCCTGATTCTACTTTAAATTCCTCACTTCCAAGGTTAATCATTGGAACCTTAAGTTCTCCCCTGTAGTCAGAATCAACCGTACCCACACCATTTACCATGGTTAGACCGTGTTTTATTGAAAGGCCACTTCTGGCTCTCACCTGACCTTCAAAGCCATTAGGAATCTCGAGAAAAATTCCTGTAGGAATTAGGACTCTTTCCATCGGTTTTATTATCATCGGTTCGTCAAGCAAGGCCCTAAGGTCAAGGCCAGCCGAATTTTCAGTTTCGTACCTAGGAAGCTCTCCACTCTTAGAATATATTTTCACACGGTTCATTTTGCTATTCATTTTGATACCATCATCCTTCTTAAATCTAAACGCTCTTTACCTGTTACCGCAACGGCTGAATATTTTGTGAAATCGGATATATTTGAAATTAAATTCTCAACCTCCGACTTAGTAATTGAATCATATGCACTTATTATCTCATCAATAGGTACAACTCTGTCAAGCAGTATTGCCATTCTACCATTGGTAAGCATCCTTGAAGCTGTACTCTCCTGACTAAATACAAATCCAGCCTTTAGCTGCTCCCTTGATGCTTCCAATTCATCATCTTCTATACCATTTTTAGCAAGATGCGAAATTTCGTTTTGGATACCTTTGATTGCCTCCTCGACCTTATTCCTGTTCAAGCCTGCATAAATTTTGAAATAACCAAGACCCTTGTAAGAAGCAAACATAGAGAATATAGAGTAAGCCAGCCCCTGCTCTTCGCGGATATTCCTAAAAAGCCTAGAGCTCATCGTTCCGCCCAAAATATTGTTCAAAACCTGCATAGGATAATACCTGCTGTCGTCAATGCCAAAAGTCGGCAAACCCATGCAGAGATTGCACTGCTCAATGTCTTTTTGAACTACCTTAATAGTCGGTTTGTATTCGGCCTCAACAAAAGAGATTTCATCCGCTACAGAGTCCAGTTTCTCAAATTGTTTCTCGAAGTAAGCCACCACTTCGTCTTCATCAAATTTACCAGCAATGCTCACAATAATATTGTCCCTTGTATATCTTCTCTTGACATATCCTCGCATAACATTCTGAGTAATTCTCTTAAGGCTTGAAGGAGTCCCTATTATTGAGTTTCCAAGAGCATTGCCTTTAAATATAAGCTCTGTAGATAAGTCATGTGCCAAGTCCTCAGGTGAATCAAGCGTCATCTTAATTTCTTCTTCAATGACATATCTTTCCTTGTTCATCTCCTCCTTCGGAAAAACTGAATTCTCAACCATGTCCACAAGTACATCCGCACCCTCAAAGAGTTTTGATGAAACAAGTTTAACATGATAACACGTCGCTTCCTTACCCGTAAAGGCATTGATGCTACCGCCAATTCTATCTATTTCCCTTGAAATATCAGAATAAGTCCTCTTCTCCGTTCCCTTAAACATCATGTGTTCAACAAAATGTGATATTCCCGCATATTTTTTCTCTTCATATAGCGATCCTGTTTTTATCCAAATTCCTAAAGTAACAGATTCAACTTCTTTAACAGGATCCATAATTAACCTTATACCATTTGATAATTTTTTTATTTCAAGCATGCTTAATACTCCTCAATAATTTAATATATCATTCATATTCTTTGTATAACTTAATAATATTATTTATTATGTGTTTACCATTTTCCTTAAAAGCAGCATAAGGCTGGGCATTCCCTCGTTCAGTACTCCAATAAGCGGCCTTATACTCTTGATAAATATCTTCCATAGAAAGCCCTTTTTGGTAATTATAAGATTTTTCTCTTTCTCTGCAAGCCTCATATACCAATCAAAAAATTCTTCAGTATATCCCATAGGTGTCATTCCAAAATGAGGAATCATAAGTTGAGATGCTCCATATGCTTTGCATTTCTTAGCTGAATCGATGCTCTCCCAATAATTCTTGACAAATGCCGTATGGAGAGTGTCTTGATTTCTGAGAACACCTGTACTCTCACATGTAAGGAGCAATTGCATCGGTTCAAGTGCAAAAGCAAGAGAACAGTCGGTATGTCCCTTGCATTCCAGTACTCTAATTTTGATATCACCAAGGTCAATGAAATCATCATCCTTGCATACAATGTCAACCCTGAGTCCATCCGTTATAATCTCAGGTACCTCATACTTTTCAAATTCATTGCCATATGCTGCCTTAAACTCATGATAAGCTGATTCCCCTAGACGCTCCATCGTTTTTCTTGCACCTTCGCTTTCAAAAACCGATTTCGCTTTCTCAGCAGCATAAACAGTCGCAGCTGGCCACTCTTTCAAAATATACGGCAGAGCACCGATGTGGTCGTAATGTGTGTGCGAAAGCAAAATAATGTCAAGCTGTTTTCTTCCATGTGACTTCAGTTCTCTGTAGATATTATCGATTGTGCTATTTGCACTATATGCCATCCCACAATCGTAGAGGGCAGTTTTTTCAGAGCCGAATATTAAAAATGTTTCTCCGCCATATCCTGAGGTAACCCTTGCAAGATATTCAGGAAATCCAAATCTGTCCTGCCCTGGGAAGCTCTGATATATACTTGCAGAAAAATCATTCTTCTCATCATGCTCATCATGACTGTCATACATATTATTTTTCAAATTTTGTTCCATGCCCCTTATATACCCTGAAAAAATTCAAAATTATCATGAAAATAATTAAAAATCCGATTATACCTATTATTGGGAAAACTATCGCAACAATTTGCCTGAATCCAGCCAGTCCTAAGAAAAAACCAATCAGTGCTAATGCAATTATTATGTGATTTTTATGTTTCCCTTCTCTAATCTTAGTAGTAACTCCATAAAACGTACTAGTTGCAGCCGAATATATTGAAAAGAATAGCACAACGCTATATACGACATTAAAGCCATAGGAAACTTTGCCAATCATTCCAAGCATAGGTAGATCTAAGCTGTCTGCAAATTCAGGGTCTTTAGATAAAGCTAAATTCAGAGAAAGCGCCATCAAAAACAAAATAATGCCACCAAGGGCTGCACCCTTGATTACAGTTCTCATGTTCTTTCCCTGCATTCCCGCCTTTGACATCATCGGTATTGTCCCGATAAAGTTATATGCCAAATATACAAGTGCTGATAAATACCATTTTGGCGCAAGTGGGCTCGGCTTGGCAATGTAATCGTTTGAAGAATTATGTGCTATAAACAAAATAATATAGAGCGAACCACCTGCTACGACAAATACAAGTATTGGCATTAACAAGTTAAATACTTTTGAAATTCTTTCGAAATCTCCGAGCACCGTGATAATGACCATAACAACAATAGCGAAGCCACCTATAGCCCTATGTATTCCAAATTGTTGTGAAACAAACGCTCCTCCCGCCGCAGACATCGTAACAAGTGGAACAAAAACCACCACTGCGAGCACATATCCTAGAGCCGAAGCAGCTGTTTTGTTCTCAAAAGGTAGAATAACATGACCCATATCGTTTGTATTAAGTTTACGACCTATACAAACCAGCATTATTCCAAATATAACGAATAGACAGCCCGCTATCAAAAGCCCTACTATTCCCATTTTTCCGAAAACACCGAAGTATTGCCATATTTCTCTACCAGAGGCAAATCCAGCACCTATTATTGAACCGACATATATCATGGCAATTTCAAATGATCCGATTTTTCTATTCTCTTCCAAGACTATAATCCCCTAACTATATCAACGATAATCTTTGTACTCTCCATAGCTGAAAAATGCAAGACCTATCCAAATGCTTACAAATGCTGAAAACTGAATCACATCAAAGGCTTCTTTAAAATAATATATGCCAAGAAGAAGTGATATTGATGGTGACAAATACTCTGTCAAGCCAAGTGTTACAAGTGGGAGCTTTGATGTGGCAAACGAAAATAGACCCATAGGCGCTGCAGTCAAAATGCCGCAGAGAGATAGTAAAATGATTTTCTTTGTTTCAATATTTCCTGCAAGTCCAGTTCCAGTAAATTCTGCATGTAGAATTACTATCAAGGCTATTGGGACTAAAATTGCAGTTTCGTAAAACAGTGCCTGCATTACAGGAAGCTTATATGTTTTCTTAATCGCAGCATATGACGCAAAGCTAAGAGCAAGACCTAGTGCAATCACAGGCATTTCTCTATAACCTATAATCATTATAGTAAGACCCACAAGTGCAAAGCCAATCGCAATTCTTTTAAATTTATTTAATTTTTCATTGAAGAAAATTTTTCCAGAGACACAGACCATCAGAGGCTCTATAAAATATCCCATACAGGTTTGGATAACATATCCAGCATTTACCGCCCATATATATGTAGACCAGTTGATAGTAATAAGAATGCCTGCTATGAGATATATAACTAACTGCTTTTTGTTGGCAATCATTTGTTTAAAAATTTTAATAGGTCCTATGGTGAAGCAGCAAATTATATAACACATAATAGACATCAAGACTATTCTATATATTATAATAGTAAAAGAGTTGATAGGCTTCAGAGCATCCCAATATATTGGCAGTAACCCCCATAGAAATCCACAAAATAATATCGATATCATACCAATTCTGTATTGGCTTTTTTCATAGCTATCTCTCATCATTTTCCTCCGCATTTTCTGTCGATTCAGAGCTTTCAAAGTCAGAAAAATTCAAAATATATTCATCCAGCTCATAGGTATTACAGCCCGCAAAATTATATGAATATGAACCCATCCCAAGCTTTTCAAGTGTAATCATTCCGAGAACATCCCTTAACGGTGCCATAGCTTCTATACCATTTTCAAGATTTTTTACATCTACTAAATTTTCTTTTGAAAACCAATCTGAGAATCTCTTAAGCTCATACGCCAGCCTTCTTTTTGCATCGTTATAAATATCTTCTTCAACTTCCGCATTTTCATTGTTATAATCCGAACTGCGAGCCGAATCAGTGCCTACTGAATTTAAAATACCCTTCATTGTCCTGCTCACATTGTATATTAGTGTATATAAATCGGTTTCTTCATCGGGAAGCCTATCGAGAAGATTATTAAAATACTCATCAATAAGTTCTACAATTACATCGCTTGGAATCTCTGATAACAGAGGGGACAAAATATCAATGTCCCATTCCTCGTCTGATTCTATTAAATTTTCTATATTATCGTAAAATTTAAAATCATCTGGTGTTTCAATGTCAACCAGCTCATAAAATGCTTTTTTATCCATTCGTTGTGAGTGCCTCCAAATTATCTAAATATAAAAACATTTAAATATCCAGATTCTTAAAATCTATATTCAAAGATTCTTTATCTTCCCCAAGTATAGTTTCTATCATACGTACAAAGTTCTCGGAAAGGTCGCTTGCAAAAAATCTATTTTCATATGACTTTGCCTCCGATAAAGCGTTTCTTTTACTTAGCTCAATTCTAATAGCTTCAACGACTTCCTTTGATGAGCTTATAAGCTTAATGTTTGGATACAGCCTCCTTATATTATCTGCTACTAACGGATAATGCGTGCAGCCGAGAACAAGGGTGTCTATGTTTTTAGTCATGATAAAGTCATCAAGATAGTATTTCAGTGTCAAATCCATTATCTGATTGTCAATTATACCCTCTTCAATCAGTGGAACAAGGGCTGGACAGGCAATTGTATTGACCTTAATTTCTGAATTTTTTTCTTTTATTTTTTTCTCATACGCACCACTTGAAACAGTAACCTTTGTAGCCATTATACCTATTTTGTCCGTTTTTTGGCATGTATTTGCAACTACCCTAGCAGTCGGAGAAATCACTCCTATTACAGGTATATCTGGAAATCTCTCTCTCAGTGTGTCAAGGGCTGTTGCGCTTACAGTATTACATGCAATAACAATCATCTTAACACCCTCGTTCACTAGAAAGTCCCCTATTTGTTCTGTAAATAGCTTGATTGTTTCTGGTGATTTTGAACCATAGGGTGTCCTAGCAGTATCTCCAAAAAAAATTATACTTTCATTAGGAAGATTTTTAATCATATGGGGTATACTTGTGAGCCCACCAAGACCAGAATCAAAAAAACCTATAGGCCTGTTATCCATATATACAATCCCTCCAAATCTATGATATAATCAATATGTCAATATACCATTATACAACATCGGAGGTAAAAATGGGCAATAAATTTTACGAAAATAGAGATGATATAGATATACAATACCGTTGGAATTTAGAAGATATGTATTCTAATGACAAACTTTGGGAGGAAGATATAAAAAAGGCTGAAAATTTGACTGAAGAATTCCTACAGAGGAAGGGGTCTGTAATGAAAAGCTCTTCTTCCCTTCTTGCATCATTAAGGGCAATGGAGGAGATAGATATACTTCTAGAAAAAGCCTTTGTATATGCACGCATGAGAATGGATGAGGACAACAGAGATAGCGAAAGACAGAAGAAGCTCGACAGAATAACGACCACTTTGACAAAGCTTGGGAGTGATTTGAGCTTTTTCATACCAGAAATCCTAGAAGCTAGCGAGTCGAAAATAAGGCAGTATATGTCAGAGGAAGCAGGACTTAATCAATATTCTCATATGCTTGAAACACTTTTGCGAAATCAAAGCCATGTGTTAAGCGAGGCTGAAGAAAATATTCTTGCAGGACTCAGTCAAGTAAACTCTGCACCACATGCAATATTTAATATGCTAAACAATGCTGATATGAAGTTTGGCAAAATTATAGATGAAAATGGCGACACCATTGAGCTTACACAAGGCAACTATATTAAGTTTATGCAGTCTCACAACCAAGATGTGAGAAAGAGTGCCTTTGAAAAAATGTATCAAGCCTACGAAAAACTTATTAATACAATTTCAAGCACCTATTCCTTCAGTGTTAAAAATGATGTTGTAAAATCACAGATAAGGAAATACCCTTCTGCTAGGAATGCTGCACTATATTCTGATAATATTCCTGAATCGGTTTACGATAATTTGGTTAAAGTCGTTAATGATAATCTTCCTAATCTACACAGATATATGTCGCTTAGGAAGCAGGTTCTAGGACTTGATAATCAGCATATGTGGGATGTTTATGTCCCATTGGTTGAGCTACCTCAAAACGAATATCCCTTTGAAGAAGGTGTTGATATTGTTCTTAATGCACTTAAGCCACTTGGGCAAGAATACTGTAATAATCTTAAAAATGGAATAGAAAGCAGATGGATCGATGTCTATGAAACTCCTGGAAAGACTAGCGGTGCATATAGCTTTGGCTCCTACGACAGTATGCCCTATTCTCTTATGAATTATACCGATACTCTAAACGATGTATTTACTCTTATTCATGAGATGGGACACTCAATGCATTCATATTATACTAGAAAAGTTCAACCATATACATATGGCGATCACAGCATATTCACTGCCGAGGTAGCATCTACAGTAAACGAATCTCTTCTCATCAAATACCTGCTTGAAAACGAAAAAGATACAGAAGTTCGCAAATATCTCATCAACTTTTATCTTGAGCAGTTTAGAGCTACTCTATTCAGACAGACAATGTTTGCTGAATTTGAGCATAAATGCCATGAATATGTAGAAAATAACGGAAGCCTCACTCCGTCATGGCTAAATGAGAAATATGAAAAGTTGAATCAAAAATACTACGGAAGCTCCATTGAAAAGGATGATTATATAAAGTATGAATGGGCACGTATTCCTCATTTTTATAGAGCATATTATGTATATCAATATGCTACAGGATTTTCTGCTGCGACATCTCTTTCAAAGAGAATACTTGAGGGTGGCAATAAGGAAAGAAATGATTACCTTAAGTTCCTTTCGCTAGGCAGTAGCATGTACCCTGTAGATTTACTAAAAATTGCAGGTGTAGATATGACATCAACCAAACCTGTCTCAGAAGCAATGCAGACATTTAATACTCTGCTTGAGGACCTTGAAAGGCTTTACAAATGAAAAAGAACGGAATATTTCTCTATTCAAACAAAATAGCTGCATCCGTAGAAGCTCGTACAAGACTTGAAGAAAAGCTAGAAAAATCCGGTTATCCTGTACATACCAATCTTCAAGATGATACTGAGCTTGTAATAGTCATAGGTGGCGACGGAACACTTCTAGAGGCCATCCACCAGTTTGACTTTCCAGATGTTCCATTTATCGGTATCAATACTGGGCATCTAGGTTTTTTTCAGGAGCTTATGCCAAGTCAATTGGATGATTTTATATTTAATTACGGACAAAATAGCTTTGTAATCCAGGAACTTTCCACAGTTGAAATCATAGTAGATTCTAATGGTATAGCTTCAAGACATACTGGTCTTAATGAGATTGCGGTAAAAAGTAATGACAACCACTCTATCCACCTAAATATGTCAATTGGCGGAAGCTTTATACAGCGTTTCTCGGGAGATGGCGTAGTAATCGCAACTCCTGCAGGCTCCACAGCTTATAATTATTCACTCGGAGGTTCAATTGTAGATCCACGTGTCAATGTTTTGCAGCTCACACCAATTGCCCCGATGAATACGATTGCCTATCGCTCGTTTACATCAAGTATCTTGCTACCTCCAGAGCTTGAACTCGGCATCATACCTGACGGCAGAAGCAGCGAAAATCCTCTGCGTATCATCTTTGATGGATACTGTCAAAATTATTCTATGGTTGCTGCAATAAAAGTATCTATGGGAAGAAAAAAAGTCAAATTATTAAGATTTGATAACTACGATTTCTGGACAAAGGTAAAAAGCAAATTTTTATTGTAAACACTTATAAATAAGGCTTACTGCTCTATTGTAAAACTATTTTGCTTTCATACAAAACTATATACATTCTAAGTACTACCAACTGAGGAGCTTTCAATTATGGCAAAATTAAAATATGAGGTTATTGAGGAAGATAACGGTCTTCCAATTAAAAATATTATCCGCAAAAGATTCAATTTTTCAAGTCGACTCATGGGCAAACTCAAAAGGCAGAATCTAGTATATAAAAATGGTGAGATTACACCAGGCTGGCATACTGTAAAACCTGGCGACACTATAAGCATTGAGTTTCCTGAAGAGAAAAGCGATTTTCCGCCTGAGGATATCCCCATAGAGATAGTATATGAGGACGATGATCTTCTTGTAATAAACAAGCAATATGGTATAACCGTTCATCCCACTAAGGGATGCCCCTCTCACACTTTGGCAAACGGGATAATGCACCACATGCTAGAAACAAATCAGAATTTTAAAATTAGATTCATTAACAGACTTGACACAGATACATCTGGCCTACTTTTGGTTGGGAAAAATTCATATGTTCAAAATGAAATCACAAAACAGATGCGTGCCAAAACTATCGATAAGCATTACATAGCTGTCGTAAACGGCATTGTGGAAGAGGATGAGTTTTTAATCGATAAGCCAATAGGAAGACCATCCCCTGATGAAATCAGACGATCGGTACTTAGCGAGGAATCGGGCGGCTACCCTTCGCAAACAGAAGTTAAAGTTTTGGAAAGAATCTATTCAGAAAATTCCAATTTTAATTTTACCGTCGTTGAACTTCATCTATTAACAGGTAGAACTCATCAGATAAGGGTTCACATGAGCTCAATTGGTCATATCCTTGTTGGAGATTCTCTCTACGGTGATACTCATTCGAATCTGATTGACAGACAGGCCCTGCACGCCTATAGATTATCTCTCACACATCCAATAACAAAAGAAAGGCTTGACCTTAGATCAAGCCTTCCAGATGATATTCAAAATTTAATACAAAGATTAAGGTCAGCCAAAGCATGATATTGCTTTACTGACCTTCTTTTTATTTTGAACTATCGTCATATAATTCATCTAAAGTATCTATCTCAAGCTCCCCTATCAAAATCCTATAGTATACAGCTAAAGTAGCATAAGCGTAGGCATATACAAATGATGTGGGTATAATCGTAATAATACTAGCTAAAAATATTGAATCCTCAGATATCTCACCCATTGTCAGTAATATTCCCGGAAGCATAGCTAGTAAGTACCATCCAAGAAATGAAATCATTACTCTGAATAAATGCCCCATATTATTTTTCATCATAGATGCAGATATATAAAAAGAGCTAAGAGCTCCTTGATATTGTATATTTTCATCTGCAATTACAAAAAAACTGAAAAATAACGTAATTTGTATGAATACAGGATATATTATACCAGCCAGAATGATAAGAACTGTAACAATCGAGTACACAACCAAGTAAGCATCACTTTTCGATATGAATGATGATTCTAATTTGAGTATTTGAATAATATATAAAACTAATAACGGTATACCTATAATCAGGCTATATAATAGAAACTGTTTCATACTTCGCCAAAAAAAATTAAAGCCATAAAAGAAATTAGTGAATTTCGCCTCTCTATTTTGGGCAATATCTAAGAAATACTTCGCCGCACCCACTAAAAACGGACCGATAAAGGGCAAAATATACAAGCCAAATATAGTGAATATAGTATCTACTGAAATATCTTCCTTAAAAAAAGATTCGCTAACTATTCCTATGATGCTAAAATAAATCTGATTATTCCATAGTAAAAATACAGATAACAGGATTAAAGCAAATGCGGATTTAAACCAATTCCCTTCAAGTTTTTGTTTAGCAATTCTTTTCAATTGTTCAGAATGAATTGTCATTTTTACATGATTCATAACAATCTTAGTTAATCGTCTTCGGCTCTTCATCAACTATATCTATTTTAAGTTCCCCTATTAAAAGCCTATAGTATACAGCAAATGTTGCATGAGCATATGCGCTAACAAATGAAAGCGGAATAAGAGTTAGAATATTTCCCCAAACAAGTGCAGTACTGTTTTCATCTGTTATTGCAACCAGTACCATACCTGGCAAAACAGCAAGTAAATACCAGCCTATAAATGACAAAATAATTCCAAATAAATGAGCTTTGTTACCTGACATCATGGAATAACATGTTTTGAGAGAGTCAATAGCGCCATTATATTGGAATTTCTCATCGGCTATGACAAAAAACTTGAAAAGCAATCCAATTTCCATAACTATTGCATAAACAATCCAAACTAATAAAAATATCATTGTGATAACCATGCTTGATAATAACAAAGTATCAACTCTTTGCGAAATGGCTGAAGTAATCAAGATTGCTATAATGACTAAAATCAAAATTGGTAATGCGATAATTAAGTTAAACAGAAAATACTGCTTAAAGCTTCTCCAGTAACAAGTAAACCCGTAGAATATATCCGAAAATTTTGCATCCTCATCCCTTACAAGCTTCAGAATATATTTTGTACCACCAACTAATATTGGGGGTGCAATGAAAAATGTGATAAGACCAAGAATAGCAATTATAGTTACTATGTTTCCAAGATTCTGACTTATCATCTTCTCAACATCAACATCACGTCTACTATTTAGAAAAATTTGAACAAGCCCCTGTGAAAATATTAGGGGTCCGCAGAACTGCGGAAGGAGATGTATAGCCCCAGTGTCAGCGGCAGACTCAAGCCAATGACCCTTTAATTTCTGCTTAGCTATCTTCTTCATCGGTACTGAGCCGATAATCATTTTAACATGATTCATAAAAAACCTCTCCTCTAGTTGCTTTTAAATTTCATTTGGTTATTATATAATATATTTGCTCAGATTTCAAGAATTGTACCATATACTTTGATTCCACTCTAAATCTATACAGTACCCCCACGCTATATATAAGCTGCATCGATATATAAACTGCATAAAATGTATTGGTATTATTAATAAAACGGTTGCAAATAGTCATTGAATAGGTCAACAAAAAAATGAAAATTCTTATATTCACGGGATATATTCCTAACATAAACAAAATAAAAATAAATCAAGAAAAATATGATTTTGTAATCGCCGCTGACAAAGGTTATGAATATGCATTGCAAATTAAAGTTTACCCAGACTTAATCATAGGTGATTTTGATACCGCTAAATTTCCGACGTGCACTTTTAAAAAGACTGAACTCATAACTCTACCTGTCGAAAAAGACATGACTGATACAGAAGCTGCTCTAGATATCGCCGCAACAAAACGGCCCTCTTCGATTACAATACTCGGTGGTCTAGGAGGTCGCTTCGATCATACAATGGGAAATATCGCTCTTTTGTCTAAGTACGATATACCCATAAAAATAAAGGATGAAAAAAACTCAGTCACACTGCTTAGGCCGGGCAAATATTTTGTTGCAAAGGCTGAATATAAATACCTATCTTTAGTGCCCTACTCTCCTGCTGTTTCTGGACTAAGCATAAGGGGTGTCAAATACCCTCTTGAGGACGCTGAATTGACTCACAACAATACACTTGGTATAAGCAATGAAATAATTGCCACTTCGCCAAACGCTTCCCCATATGAGCCTTTGACAAGCAATGATACGCCGTGTGAGGCTTACTCAAACAACGATTCAATATGCGATTCTTTCGCAAACATCACCTCGCCATTTGGCGCAAATCAAAATATCGCTTCTCCAGCTTGCGAAATTTCATTTAAAACAGGCAAACTTTTGGTCTGCCAATCAAACGATTAAGTCCTATTTATGAACCTAATTAACCTAAAATTTACACTTAATGAAATTCAACCTGAAACACAAGTATTTCTAGTTTCTACCTCTTGAAATTATTCTCATGTATGTTACAATATTAACGATGTAAAAAAATAAACGATTAGCTTGCAATCTTGGTACTAACTATTGCTCAGCTAGCTGAAAATGGAGGATTAAAATGTACGAAAATATTAAGTATGAAGTGAAGGATCAAATCGCTTTTGTTACAATTGACAGGCCAAAGGCTCTAAACGCTTTAAACGAGGACGTTCTCAAAGAATTATATGATGCATTTTCTAAGTTTGAGTGTGATGATGCTGCAAGAGTTGCAATCCTTACTGGCGAAGGAAAAGCTTTTGTTGCAGGTGCCGATATTGCCGCTATGAGCAAGATGAATGCTCTAGAGGGGCGAAACATGATGATCCTTGGACATAAGCTCATGAATTACATGGAAGCCATTGAAAAACCGATTATTGCCGCTGTGAACGGATTCGCTCTTGGCGGAGGATGTGAACTATCTATGGCTTGCGACTTCCGACTTGCATCAACAAAGGCTAAATTCGGACAGCCAGAGGTTGGACTCGGTATCATTCCAGGATTTGGCGGTACTCAAAGACTCCCTAGACTGGTTGGCAAAGGAATGGCAAAATACTTGACGATGACTGCTGAAATTATCGGTGCTGATGAAGCTATGAGAATTGGACTTTGCGAGAAGGTATGTGAGCCTGAAGCTCTCATGGACGAGGCTGTAAAGGTTGCACAGACAATTATCTCAAAGGCTCCTATCGCTGTCGGAGCTGCTAAGGTTGCAATCAACAACGGTTACGATATGGATCTTAAATCAGCTAGCAGGTTTGAAATTGAAACATTTACGGCTGCATTCGGCTCAGATGACAAGACTGAGGGCATGGCTGCATTCCTTGAAAAACGTGAAGCAAAATTTGAAAATAAATAAGCAAAAATTCATTCTAAAATTTAGAATGTACATTAATTAGAAAGTCATTGAAATCGGTTTCAGTTTTGGAGCTATCACCCCAGGATTGAAACCGTTTATTTTAACCGAGAGAAATATGAAAAAAACACAAATAAAAAAAATTATATCTATAGTACTAATATTAATTGTTGTATGTATCCTATTTGGAATTTACGCATACAAAAATAAAAACAATCAATCAACTGAAACTAACAAAATTACATCTGAGGCACAAAATAGCAGCAAAAACAGCTCGTCCAAAAATAATGGCGGTAATTCAAATAATTCAATAGAAACCGACGAACCTATCGATTACTATGGCATTGTTAAAGAAGGAAAGTCGCTTATACTCATATTTGGAAGTGAAGACTGTATCGCCTGCCGTCAGCTTAAGCCTGTTATGCAAAAGCTCAGCGACAAGTATGATGGCAAAATCTACATTAAATATGTTGATATTGTGAAGCATCCTGATTTTTATGACAATTATAGATTTCAGTATATCCCAAGTTTAATTTTCTTTAAAAACGATGGTACACCATATATTCCATCCAAAGAATATGTTGATGAGTATAATTTTGAAATAGCAAAGGATGATTCAGGCAATGCAAAATATACACTTCACCAAGGTGCCTTGCCTCAAGAAATTTTAGAAAACATCATACAGGAGCTTATTTAATGGATGCATTATTACAAAATCTAATTTCTGTGATGCGTGAATATTCATGGCTCGCTCCCCTGCTTTCTTTGGTATCAGGATTTCTAACTGGGCTTACGCCATGCGCAATCTCTCAGTTGCCACTAATAATAGGATATGTATCCGCAGGCAACACTTCAAATAGAGCTAATATCAAAGCATCAATTTTTTACGCTCTAGGAATCAGTATAACCTTTACCCTGCTAGGTATACTTGCAGGTGGAATAGGACAAATTCTAACAGCATATTTTAGTTATTGGCTAATATTCTTGGGTATTTTGATGATTTTTATGGCATTTGAAACTAGCGAGATAACATCTTTTATCCCAACCTTAAATATGATAGGAAGAATTAAAAGCAGAGGTAATCTCGGAGCATTCCTAATTGGTGCTGTGAGCGGAATTTTCAGCTCGCCATGTGCAACACCGGTGTTAATATTTATCCTCAGCATTATCTCGTCAAAACAAAATATTTTCTTCGGCATTGTCATGATGATTTTGTACAGCATTGGATATAGCATGATTACAATTTTGGCAGGTAGTCTTGTAGGATTTGTAAAATCACTAAAGCAATCGAAAAAATACGAAAAATTATATAATATATCCAAATACACTCTATCTGTTATAATGATTTTAATTGGGTTTTATCTTTTCTATGAGGGAATTTAAATATACCTTAAACCCGTTAGAATATGCGCTCTTCGAGGGCACTGAAAAAGGAATATGATACATCACATTCCTTTTTTTAAGTAGAGATAAAATTATGATAATAGAAATTCAATTTTATTTTACCATTCTCTTAAGTGGAACTATCAAGAACAATGAGATGACTGCCGCAACACCTACCTGAATAATATTGCCAGGAATTGACCCAAATGGTGCAACGAAGTTTCCAAACAAAATGACTTCTGCAATGTAGTAACCTACTATTTTGATAATTATCGCAAGGATAATACCGATTATTCGGTTTGCAAGAGTATTTTTTACTAAAGGCTTCTCCTCAACTTTGCCTATCACATATCCCATAAGCCCTACTATTACAAGCGTGAATGGTGCCCAAGATACCCAGCCACTTAGAAGGTCAAATAGCCCCATTCCAATTCCTCCTGCTATAGCTCCAGTTTTTCTTCCAAATATCCAAGCTCCAATAAATAGAGGTATATTACCCATATGAATTAAACCGCCTGCTCCGATAAATGGTAATCTAATCTGGATAAGGTATGTTGCTACAAGCGTTAGGGCAATAAAAACGCCGTTTACTACTAACATATAAGTCGTATTGTTTCTGACATTTGCTGTGTTCTGAGAAGTTTGCATATTTCCTCCAAAATCTAATAATAATACATTTACAATTGCTTTAATATTAATTTAATATTGCTTTATTGTTACTATATCAGATTTTTGACATTAGTTAAATATGCAGATTTGAAATATTTAACCAGTACAGTTTTGACTTTTAAGATATTACACAATGCTGTATTGCATATTGCAACACAATTCTTCTTGAATATAAGAAACGTTGGAGCAAACCTTTTCACATTTACCCCAACGAATATTATACAACCGATTTACGCCAAGAAATACTACATTTTGTATACAAAAAGTGCTGTAACGCTTAGAATTATGAATGTCGTTTTACAATTACAATCTTATAATTCCACGATAAGCGTTCAGCACTTATATTTTGTTTATTTAGATATTATATTATTCAAATTCTACAGTAGACCTGAACCAAATAGCGGTGCAAATACAACTGAAACTATTGTCATAAGCTTGATAAGTATATTGATTGAAGGACCAGATGTATCCTTGAATGGATCGCCGACAGTATCTCCAACTACAGTAGCTTTGTGAGTTTCAGAGCCCTTACCACCGTGGTTACCCTCTTCAACGTACTTCTTAGCATTATCCCATGCGCCACCAGCGTTAGCCATCATGATAGCGAGAAGAACACCTGATGAAAGCGCTCCAGCAAGCATACCTGCAAGTGCAGATGAGCCTAGGATAAAGCCTACAGCAAGCGGTGCAACAATTGCCATCAAACCTGGCATTACCATTTCTTTAAGAGCAGCACCTGTTGATATGTGTACACATCTTGCATAGTCAGGCTTCTCAGTACCTTCCATAATTCCTTTGTTCTCTCTGAACTGGCGTCTAACCTCCTCAATCATCTCGAATGCAGCCTTACCAACTGAATTCATTGTCATTGCAGAGAAAAGGAATGGAAGCATAGCACCGATAAATACACCGATGATTACAATCGGATCGATTAGGCTTACTTCTTCAAGCTCTGCAACCTCAGAGAAAGCTGCGAACAAAGCAAGTGCAGTAAGTGCAGCTGAACCGATAGCAAAACCTTTACCGATAGCAGCAGTAGTGTTTCCAACGGAGTCTAGCTTATCTGTGATGTCCCTTACCTCGGCTGGAAGCTCAGACATCTCAGCGATACCACCAGCATTGTCTGAAACTGGACCATATGCGTCAACAGCAACTGTCATACCAGTAGTAGAAAGCATTCCTACAGCAGATAGTGCGATTCCGTAAAGACCTGCAAACTGATAAGCAATAAATATACCAACACCGATAAAGATGATTGGCCAGAATGTTGAAATCATACCAACTCCAAGACCACTTATAATAGTTGTAGCAGCACCCGTCTCAGATTGGTCTGCGATTTTCTTAACATGACCATAATCGGCAGATGTATATATTTCAGTAACTTTACCAATTGCAATTCCAACAGCAAGACCTGCAATGATTGCATATGCATAGTTAAGGCTTCCAAGCATTGCGTTGCTCAAAAGAAGTGACGCAATAATTACGATAGCCCCAGCTACATATGTTCCCATATTTAGTGCAGCCGCAGGGTTTCCACCCTCTTTGCCTCTAACCATCAAGATACCAAGTACTGAAGCAAGAAGACCGATTCCTGCAAGAACAAGTGGGAATAATGCAGCAGTCTCTTCATCAAATGAACCACCGTATTCGAAAGTATTCATTGCAGCTACAGCTGCAAGTGTTATAGCTGAAATGATTGAACCTACATAAGACTCAAATAAGTCTGACCCCATTCCAGCAACGTCTCCAACGTTATCACCTACGTTATCTGCAATTACAGCAGGGTTTCTAGGGTCGTCTTCAGGTATACCAGCTTCAACCTTACCTACAAGGTCAGCTCCAACGTCAGCAGCTTTGGTGTAGATACCACCACCTACTCTTCCAAACAAAGCCATTGAAGATGCTCCTAGACCGAAGCCTGTTGCACATTCAACAACTGTAGCAAGATCTAGAGCTACAAATACAACTCCCAAGCCTAGAAGACCAAGACCTGATACACATAGTCCCATAACAGCTCCTGATCTGAACGCTATTTTGAGAGCCTTTGTCATACCAGACTCTTTTGCTGCCCATGCAGTTCTAACGTTACCAAGCGTAGCTACCTTCATACCGAAGAATCCAGCAAGAACTGATAGAAGTGCACCTATTACATACAAGCATGCTGTAATCCAATTGTTTAGACCTATTCCAATGAGAAGGAATAAAGCTACGATTACAATTATCATCGTGCTATACTCTCTCCTTAAAAATGCCATGGCACCTTCCCTGATGTAGCCTGAAATTTCCTTCATTCGGTCAGTTCCTTCATCTTCTCTGCCAATCCATGTAGACAAAGAAAATGCAACTAACAGACCAATGATAGCAGACACGGGAGCTGCCCAACTCAAGACAGTTAGATCCATATTTCTCTCCTCCTTCTAATGCGACAACCTATCGCATACAAATAAAAAATCAATAATTACTTTGATATTGCAACCAGTATTATCGAAATCACGATAAAGCAAATAGCTGCAATCGCAGTCACTTTTTCCAAAACAGCGTCAAGACCTCGACTTTTCTTCTTGCCGAAAAGCTGCTCTGCTCCACCTGCGATTGAACCTGAAAGCCCATCACTCTTACTTGACTGAAGTAAAACACTTACAATCAATATAATACTAGCAATTGCCAATAAAATCATCAGTGCAGTATTCATTGCTACCTCCTTATTTCATAACCATTTGAGTTTATCACAATGGTTACGAAAAATCAAGCAAAACAGCTTGCAAATACCCTCAAATTTAAGGATTTTATCTAGAATCTTAAAACCAATCAAGAAATGCTATTTTGCTGTACAAATCCCAACAAAATCTTCTACCTTTAGGCTCGCGCCGCCAACAAGTGCACCGTCGATATCCTCCATCGAAAGCAATTCCTTTGCATTAGCTGGTTTTACGCTACCGCCGTACTGAATAATCACCTCATCAGAAACCTCATCGCTGTAAAGTTCAGATATTTTGCGCCTTATTACCTTGCACATGTCCTGTGCCTGCTGTGATGAAGCGGTTTTGCCCGTTCCAATCGCCCAGATAGGTTCGTATGCAACGGTTATGCGCTTTGCATCTTCAGCAGATATGCCCTGAAAATCGGTGACAATCTGAGACTCAACAAAAGAGTTTTCTTCACCTGATTCTCTGATTTCAAGGGATTCTCCAACACAAAGAATTGGGTTGATATCATCTTCTTGCAAAATTCTTTTCAGTTTGAGATTTACAGTTTCGTCTGTTTCGCCAAAATACTGCCTTCGCTCTGAGTGTCCGATTATAACAAGATTTACGCCAACTTCCTTTAGCATCGGTATAGATATTTCACCAGTGAAAGCGCCCGCGTCCTCATAATGAGCATTTTGAGCTCCTATGATAACACGCTTTTCATTCCTCAAAACATCTACGAGTGTGTCAAGCTGTGTAAATGGTGCACATATTGCAAGGTCGATATTTTCAGGAAGCTGTGAAATTTTACTCTTAAGTTCCTGTGCAAATCCCTTTGCTTCCGCTTTATTTTTGTGCATCTTCCAATTTCCAGCAATGAGTAATCTTCTCATCTTGTTCTCCTTTTTTATAACATACATTAGTTAAGCTGTGGCATCGGAGCGTGAATTAAGTTTGCCACACCTTGATTTTATATCAGACTTTGGTTTAAGCCACGCTGTGGTTATGCATATAGCTTTATAATTACGCCACGCTGTAGTTTTGCATATGGTTTTAAAATTGTGCGACGCAGTGGCTTTGTAACACGGCTATAAAAAGCGCGCCACGCTGTGGCTTTATCATATACTTTGAAAACCGGGCCACTCTGTGGCTTTTCTCGCTCCGAAGCATCCATTGGTTTTATTATTTATCTTCAATAACGGCAATTCCAGGTAATTCCTTACCTTCTAGAAATTCTAGTGATGCACCACCACCTGTTGAAATATGTGTCATATTGCCCTCAAGTCCGAATTTCTTGATGGCTGCAGCAGAATCTCCACCACCGATTATTGATATGCAATCACTTTTAGCAAGTGCATCAGCTACAGCACGTGTTCCCTTTGCAAAATTTTCCATTTCGAAAACGCCTACAGGTCCATTCCAAACAACGGTCTTAGCTTCAGCAATTTTCTTGTTGAAAAGCTCAATAGACTTAGGACCTATATCAAGTCCCATCATATCTGATGGAATGCTCTCAGCAGCTACAGTTTTAGTATTTGCTTCATTCTCAAATTTATCAGCAACTACGATGTCCATCGGAAGAAGCAAAGCTTTGTTTAGCTTGTTAGCTTTGTCCATTATTTCCTTGGCAAGCTCAATCCCATTTTCATCAAGAATTGATGAACCAATTTCATAACCCTTGGCCTTGAAGAATGTATAAGACATTCCACCACCAATTATCAATGTATCAACCTTTTCAAGGAGATTCTCTATTACCTTAATTTTATCTGCAACCTTGGCACCACCCATTATTGCAACAAAAGGTCGCTTAGGATCAACTACTGCATCGCCTAGGAATTTAACTTCCTTCTCGATTAGAAAACCGCTGACTGCAGGTAGATATTCAGCTACTCCAGCAGTTGATGCATGTGCCCTATGAGCTGTGCCGAAGGCTTCCTGAACAAAGATATCTCCTAGCTCGGAGAGCTCTTTAGCAAAATGGAGATCGTTATCAGTTTCTTCTTTTCTGAATCTAACGTTCTCAAGTAGCATGATTTCTCCATTTTGCAGCTCAGAAGCGATTTTTCTTACACTGTCGTCAACTACCACATCGCTCTGAGCGAATTTAACAGGCTGACCGACGAGCTCAGCGAGGCGGTCAGCTACCTTGCTTAAGGAAAACTGTGCCTTAGGCTCTCCCTTCGGTCTTCCGAGGTGGGACATGAGTATCACCTTGGCTTTTGCTTCTACCAGGTATTTGATTGTAGGGAGAGCGGCCTTGATGCGGCCATCGTCTGTGATTTGACCGTCTTCCATGGGTACGTTAAAATCACAGCGGACTAAGGCACGTTTTCCCTCAAAGTTTACATCTTTAATTGTCTTCTTCATAATTTACGTCCTCATTAAAAATCCACGAGCCTTAAATATTGTTGAAAGCAGTTAATATCTGAAACAACCTTATGGCTCCCGGAGATATTTTGTTATATATATAATTTATTTGTGGTCAACTTCGTACATATGCTTGATAAGCTCAAGAAGCTTTGTGGAATATCCAAACTCATTATCATAGTATGCTACTAGCTTAAAGAATTTATCAGTCATCTGAACGCCCTGATTTGCGTCGAAGATTGAAGTATTTGGGTCGCCAATAAAATCAATCGATGTCACCTGGTCTTCAACATACTCTAGAATACCATTTAGCTCATTCTCGCTTGCTTCCTTGACTGCTTTGTTGATTTCTTCAAGAGATGTAGGATTTTTCAAAATTACATTCAAGTCAACTACAGATACATCTCCAGTAGGCACTCTGAATGCCATTCCTGTCATTGAACCGTTAATCTCAGGGATTACAAGTCCTACAGCCTTTGCAGCACCTGTCGTAGTTGGAATTATATTGTTAAATACGCTTCTTCCAATTCTCCAGTCCTTATTATTTCTTGCATCTACAACCTTTTGCTTAGCAGTGGCCGCATGAATTGTAGTCATCAATCCACTTTCGATACCAAATTTATCATTAAGAACCTTACAAAGTGGTGCTAAGCAGTTAGTTGTGCAGGAAGCATTTGAAACTATATTCATTGATTTTTCATACTTTTCATGGTTTACGCCAACCACAAAGGTTGGTGTTACATTATCCTTTGCAGGTGCAGAAATTATAACCTTCTTTGCACCGTTATCAATGTGAACCTGTGCTTTTTCCTGCGTATTGTATGCCCCTGTACCTTCGATTATGTACTCAGCTCCACATTTTGTCCAATCAATATCTTTTGCATCATTTTCCGAGGTTACAGGAATTTTGTTTCCATTTACAATTATTCCTCCATCATAGTAGTCAACCTCACCTGGGAATCTACCGAATGTTGAGTCATACTTTAACATGTATGCCATATACTCCGTGTCAGAATTCCTATAGTTAATCCCCGCAATTTCAATCTCTGGCATATCGAGCGAAGCTCTGATTACACCTGTTGCAATTCTACCAAAACCACTGATACCAATTTTAATTGTCATCTCTCTCTTTCCTCCTACGAATTAAAAATTAGTTGGTAATTTATATATATTAATA
>USBT01000018.1 GCA_900553025.1 uncultured Eubacteriales bacterium
AGAAACCCACTAGCTTTGCAGCGCCGATACATTGTCGATCAGCCGTTAACTTTGCCGACTCCAATATTTTGTTGCCCATAATTGCAACCGCATCCATGTTGATGCCAGCTTTCGTAGCTCCAACGTTTACGGACGAACACACAAATTCAGTTTCTGAAAGTGCTCGGGGAATGGATTCAATAAGCTCTAAATCGCCAGCTGAGAATCCTTTCTGAACTAGAGCAGAGTAGCCACCCACAAAATTAACACCGAGGGTCTTTGCAGCTCTGTCTAGAGTTTTAGCATATTTAACAGGGTCGCCTCCAGAAATGGCGAGGAGCATGGAAATCGGGGTTACAGAAATTCGCTTATTTACAATTGGGATACCGTACTTTTTTTCGATGGACTCACCCACAGGAATCAGATTCTTGGCCTTTGAGGTTATTTTGTTGTAAATCTTCTCACAGGCACGGTCAATGTCTGTATCAGCACAATCCAGCAGAGAAATCCCCATAGTTATCGTCCTTATATCGAGATTTTCATCCTGAATCATTTTGATTGTTTCCATAATATCTGTCATATTAAGCATAGTATTCACCCCTAAATTCTGTGCATAGAGTCGAAGATATTTTGGTGCATCACGTGAACGACCATAGACGGAACACGTTTTTCAATATTTTGTTTAAGCATATCGAGGTCTGTTGTCAGTTTGGATATGTCGATGACCATAATCATGCAAAAATATCCGTCAAGCACGCTTTGTGTCACTTCTATAACATTTGCTCCGGCGTCTGCGCATCCTGCTGAAACATTAGCCAGAATGCCAACTTGGTCCTTTCCTATAACCGTTACTACGGCACGTTCGTTTTTCATTTTGCTCTCCTTTTGATTATATTTTAATTTTGTATGTGATTAGTTTTAATTCTATTTGCTTTCAAATTGAGTTAAATTTATTTCCAAATTGGGATAGAATTATTTTTTTATGAGCTTATATTGCGTTCAACGTTTCTCAATTTTAACAAAATATTCGCCTACCGCAAGTGTGTCATCTTGCCTGAAAAGAAATTGAATTTCGGGGTATTTATCAACAAAATATTTGCGGTTCTCAGCTTTGTGGCCTATGAGGTTTGAAAAGCTCGAAGGATTTGAACTGGCAATTACACGTATATTTTTCGCATATAGTGATTGATCTTTCAATTCTTTTTCTAGCAGATGGATGAGTTTTTCTTCAATCGACTCTCTAGCCAATAATCCCTCTACGATTTGCCTAAAAGCTGGGTGAAATGTCGTCCCCGTGAATTTGCCATCACCTGAAATCAGATCTGAGGCCTTGAGTCCGATTCTGATGACATTTATCCTTGCGGCGTTTAAAATCTTGAGCATCTCCTTGCTACGCCATGCTGCCTCATCAATAGTAAGCGGCTTGTATTCACCTGATTTTACCATATCTAAAAGCTCTGTGTCTTCAATTACAATGGTAGGATATATGCGAGCAACATCTGGCATGATATCAACTGTTTTCTGCGCCGATAAAATATCTGATTCGCACGTACTCTTTGGAAGTCCGACCATGAGCTGGATTCCAAGCTTAAAACCTTTGCTCTGAATGAGAGAACAGGCCCTATAAATGTCTTCGGTGCTGTGCCCACGCTTTGAATCTTTAAGCACTTCATCGTCGAAAGACTGACACCCAAGCTCAATCAAATCGACACCATATTTTGTTAGATTATCCAGAATCTCATCGTCGATACAGTCAGGTCTTGTTGAAAGGTGAATCTCAGAAACCGCGCCTGTCGTTTTATATTCATGGGCGATTTTCAGATATTTATTCTGCTCGTCCATTGGTATTGCGGTGAAACTCCCACCATAGAAGGCTACATGGACGTTAGGCACATCGCTAAGCGTTGTAAGCCATTTATCAATAGTATTCCTAACCTCCGATTCGGTCGGCGAAGCCAGTTTTGAAGTAATCCTTCGCTGATTGCAGAAAACACAGTCGTTTGGGCAGCCTCTATGCGGTATGAAAATCGGAATAATAGCATGTGTTTTCATATATTATATAACCTCAGATTCAGTTTGTAGATTATCGGAGTCGAGCTTAGTGCCCGAAACATAGGTCTCCTCGCATAAAATTTCAGATCGCTCGCACGAAGCATCAGATTCCGTGCACAAAATACTTCCGATATCGGCAAGTTTCTTGCCGCGAACCCACAGAGCATTAAGCCCACAATTACTAATGTAATCAATAATTTTCTTAAAATCTGGATGAGCGGATAAATCACCGTTAAATAAAACCGTATATTTCTCTGAGGATATCTCTGAAACACCATAAATTGAGGACAATGAAAATCCGTAGTCTGAGAAAGCTTGTTCTGAATTTGGATTTTCTAAATCAAGATTGCTTGAAATTATGCCAGCACATCCTGCAAGAAAGCCATAATCATATCCAGGTAGGGATATATTGTTATTTGATATCAGCAAAACATCGGCACCTGATTTACTCATAGCTTTAAAAATACCTCTGTCTGAAGTTATAAAATTAGAAGGTCCTACGGGAAGCAGATTGCAACGCGTATATCCCTGTGGCACGTCAACAAATTCAAGGGCGTTTTGCTCTGCCCAGTCTAGGATTTTGCTGTCGCTTATTTTTAAGTTGTGCACAAAATATTTGCCTGTTGCACAGGCGTTATAGATTGCCTCACCAGGATGTTTATTTCCCAATTTCGTTATATCTCCGTAAAAAAATCTAGAGTTATTGTTTATATTTGGAAATTCTATCTTGCACATATATGTCAGGATGTGTGCACACAGGTTTAGAAACTCGACTTGGGAAATTTACTTCGATGATATTATATCCATTCTGACGAATCAAATCCTTAGTTTCATCGTAGGCATTTTTTGAAATATATGCTGTGTTTTTCTGTTTTTTCAATAGTAACTCCAAATTTATGATTTAAAAATGCACGGCAAGACATGTTTATGAGTTAAAAATTGCACGATAGGCTATGCTCATGAGTTATAAAATGCGTGATAGGACATGTTCATAAGTTTAAAAATGCACGACAGGACATTTTATGAGTTAAAACTTTATTACGTACAATGTCTAAAATTACGGTTTTTACAATTATACCATAAATTGAAAATAAAAAATAAAAATGGTATATTATTTTTAGTGAAATAATCAATAATTCAAATTCCAGTTTGTAGAACTGTGTTAAATCATAAAATCACATATAGGTGGCGATTATGCGATATAAAAAAATTTATTAGGTGTTATAGCAAGCGTGCTTTGTTTAGGGCTATTGAATGGTTGTAGCGGTTATTCGCATGATTTTAACTCTAGTGAAGAAACACAAAAATGTATCTTATCCAAATTAAAGGAGTTATATAAAATGATTTACGAACCAGAAAATCTAAAAAATAAAAGAGTAATGTATGAAAAAAGAGATAAATGGCTTATCCGATTAACCTTTCTATTTTGGGCGGTACTGCTATTTATTTATGTGAACATAATTCCCTATGTAAAATCAACAATTGGTTTTTTAGGCATTATCGTTGGTGGTATTGCCGTTATTTCTATTGTTTATTTCTTTACCGTATTATTTATTTTAATGCGTAGAGGACATCAGTTTAGAAAAATGAATAACGATATTGTAAAAGAATATCAAGAAAACAAAAACGGAGAACTCTTTTTAGAAAAACTTCTTGCAATGGATATGAAGCCTAAAGATATGAAAGATGAAATGATATGGTATCTTAATATTGCAACTGCATTTAATGTATTAGGTAAACGAAATGAATGTATTGCTTTATTTAAACAATTAGAAGAAGTTGCAACAGAAAAAGAGAAAGAATATATTCAAAATAGCATCAAATTTGTGCAAGAACAATAAGAAAAAGACGATACTCATTAAGAGTTACAATAAAATTAAGAAATACGGGAGATAGTCAGGTATTTTGCACTATCCCTCATGTTATTTTTATTATCATATCAAGGCTCGTTCAATCGTGGTAAATTTGTGGTAAAATAAATGGTTTTCTATACTTTGAAATGCTTAAAAGTATAGTGTTTATGCGGATAATTAAAAATCAGGTATATAATTTCACTAAACATTTCTTAAGGGGTTGTTGAAAATATACTTTAAAATAGTATGCTAATTTAATATGGTTATTTTAATTTAATAATGATGTATAATTTTAAAGAAGGTTTATGTAGGTTTTGAGATGATTAAAATTGGAAATAGTTGGGATGATATTTTAAAAGAAGAGTTTGAGAAAGAGTATTATAAAGATCTTAGGCGGTTTCTATATGAAGAATATACGACTAGGACTATTTATCCCGATATGAATGATATATTCAATGCTTTAAAGACGACGGCATATGAGGATGTTAAGTGCGTAATTTTGGGACAGGACCCCTATCATGGAGAGGGACAAGCTCATGGCTATGCTTTTTCTGTGCCTAAGGGAGTCGCTCTGCCGCCATCGCTGAGGAACATATTCAAGGAGCTCTATGGTGAGGAGCCCGCTTTTCACGCCTGGGCAGATGATAAGAAGCGTGAAGGCCTCGCTGTGGACGGCGACCTGAGACCTTGGGCCCAGCGAGGCGTCCTGCTCCTGAACACCTGCCTTACGGTCAGGGCAGGACAGGCGGGCTCCCACCGCGGAAGAGGATGGGAAATCCTAACCGACAAAATCATTTCCCTTATTAGTGAGCGTGAAAAACCTTGCACCTTTATACTATGGGGAAATCCCGCAAGAGCAAAGAAGACATTGATTGACAAAAATAAACATCTCATAGTCGAAGGCGTGCATCCGAGCCCGCTCTCAGCACATAGGGGATTTTTCGGAGGAGGCTATTTTGTTAGGGTAAATAAATTTCTTGAGGAAAATGGAGAAGAAGCGATAGACTGGCGACTGGATTAATGCAGTTTAAGCTGAATTATGTGGCTTGAGTGGAGTGTTTTGGCTGAACAGTTTTAATAATCTTGAAGTTCGATGCGGCTGAACTTGATAACGAAGAATATGGATACGTATCTTCTGATATTTTTCTATCGATTTTGTGTTCTCTATGATATAATTTAAGGGACTAAATTAGAATGATTAAATACAAAATTTAAATTAGAAACTTTTAAAGGAGAAAATGCTATGAAAGGATTACTGATACCTATTATTATCGTTGTTGTTTTGGTAATTATCGGACTTTGGCTTGCTGGAACATACAACAAACTAGTTAGAAAGAGAAATAACGCCAAAGAAGGTTTTTCAACGATGGATGTTTATCTCAAAAAGAGATTTGATATGATACCTAACCTCGTTGAAACTGTTAAAGGGTATGCAACTCATGAGAGAGAAACTCTTGAAGCTGTAATGAAGGCAAGAAGCCAGGTAGCGACTGCAGGGACATTCAATCAAAAGGTTGAACATGAAAATATGCTGACAGGAGCACTGGGAAGACTTTTTGCTGTAGCAGAGAATTATCCTGATTTAAAGGCAAATCAGAACTTTTTAAATCTACAGGAGCAACTTAAGAGCGTTGAGCAGGATATTGCAAATGCAAGAAAATTCTATAATGGAACAGTTAAGGATCTCAATAACAGCATTGAGCAGTTCCCAAGCAATATAGTTGCAGGTCTGTTTCACTTCGAGAAGATGCCTATGTTTGAAATAAACGAAGAGAGTAGAGAGAATGTTCAGGTTAAATTCTAATTTACGAAGACATACAGCACGGCTCGCAATTATTTTGTGCACTCTGATAGCGGTGTTTGCATTTTATGCGAATATGCAAGATTATACATCTTATGCACAAAGCTCTGATTCTGGTTATATAACTGAATCATTTGTCGTAGATATCAAAGTGGACAAGGACTGTATTTACCACGTGAGTGAGAAAATTACGGTTAACTTCAAAGAACCGCGAAGAGGGATATTCAGGTATATTCCGTATGCTGCTCGAAATTCCAGAATTGAAGATATCTCGGTTAAGGGCGGAAACCTAGATGTTTCGAATGCTCAAAACGGTCGCAGCAAATACAAAGTAATCAGAATAGGGGACCCCGATGTTACCTTGACAGGTAGACATGAGTATGTGATTAATTACAAAATAAGGGGCATTTACAATGACATCAAGCCACTTAAGGGTAATAATATGAAGTCTAACCTTGATGCTATGACTAATTTTAAGGAAAGCAAAAGTATTTCAAATGACGGTGAGGACGTTATCTATGTAGACTTACTTCCGACAGATTGGCAGACCGATATAAATTATGTTAAGGCGACAATGACAGTGCCAAAAGATGTCGATTGGAGTAAGCTAAAGTTATATGGTGGAAGTTATGGGAAGCAAGAGGATAGTAAGCTAGATGTCAAGACCGATGGAAGAACAATGTATGTAGAGTCAATCAACTGGCCGACCCAAAGTGGAGTAACTGCATATCTGCCAGCAGGCAAGGGTTATTGGCAGGATTACTCAAAAGCATCTGACGCCAATTATTTTGTTTATTTCATCGCAATCGGAGCAGCTCTTCTTGCAATATTTTTGTGGCTCCTATTTGGTATTGATAGAAAATATGTTCAAACTGTTGAATTTTATGCACCAGATAATATGACCCCAATGGAAACCGGATATGTTATTGACGGGACCATCGATACTGAAGATAGGATATCTAACTTTTTCTATGCAGCAAGTAGAGGTTATCTGACGATAGAGCAGGCTTCGGATGAGAGTCAGGGTTTCATTTTTCACAAAGCAGAATATGATCAAAATAAATTAAATTCGGAAAAAAGCTTTGTTAAAAAATTCGTAGAAGATTTATTTGCGAAAAAGGATGATGTATATTCGACAAGTATTCCTTCGTCATTTTCGTCTGAGGCTTTCAATAGAGATATGCTTCTGATTGATCTTTATACTGGTAAAAATCGAATATATACTTTTAGTTCATCTATCGCACAAATCGTTATGGGTGTTATTTTGCTTATAACTGCCGTGATTACACCTGTTTTGTTGTATTTTATGGACACGTTTGAGACTGATGGAATATTCTTGTTCCCAGCTGTATTTTTGGATGTAGCATCAATTATATTGATGACAATCAGTATGGGGAAACTCATAGATAAAAAAGCGAATTTGACAAGGAAAAATAGATTTAAACTCATACTGACATTTGCAATATCTTTTGTGATAAACCTAGTGTCGATTTTCATAATCTATGTCTACGGTCTTGGAATGTATGGATACGCACTCATAATTATTTTGGCAAGGCTTGTTGCCATAATCATGATTGCCCTCATGAATAAGAGAACAAAACAGACGACTGCGCTCATAGGTAAACTCATGGGTTTCAAGGACTTTATCGAAAAAGCAGAACTGCCTATGCTGGAAAAGCTTGTTGAAGAAAACCCTTCATATTTCTATGATGTATTGCCTTATGCCTATGTCTTCGGGCTCACTAATAAATGGGTCAAGAATTTTGAGGGCATAAATATTACACAGCCGGATTGGTATCAAGGAAATGCAGATATACCTATGAATGTTGCATTCCCAATGTATATGGCATCGTCTTTTAGCAAGATGGATTCTCAACTTAGGGATTCTATTTCACCAGCAATTGCGGAAGGACTGGATACTGGAAGCGGAGGTTCAGGATCATTTGGAGGCTTCAGCGGTGGAGGGGGATTCTCAGGCGGCGGCTTTGGCGGCGGTGGCGGCGGAGCATGGTAGCATCAAAGCCATACTTTGATATAAATTTTAATTGTACAAAAACTGTACACATAAAATTTAACGCAATAGAGCATTTGATAATGCACAGTATCGAATAAATGCGGTAATTTAATAAAATACTTAAAATAATTTTATAAAATTACTTGATTGTGTAAAAATATGTGGTATTATTTAGTCACAAGAAGAGATAAAGAACTTCCATGAGAGAAGTTACAGATAGAAAGGAAGTGATGATGATGTTAGCAGTTAAGTCATTCATCGGCCCAGGCGACCGACAGAGCCAACGTCATTCACTCCCTCGTAATAATTTCAAGTAATCGGAAAATTCAGCGGTATATACCGTGAGGCTAGACTTGAAACAGCCGACATTCACTGACACCGAAATCTGAGAGATTATGAGCGAGGGGTGAACGTTGGCAGAGAAAAAGATTTATGTAGTTTACGGTTTTGAGATTTCTGAGTATTGGTGAAAGGAATACTTGGAGATGCTATATAGCAGTATTTCTGCTCTGACCTCATCCGTTGATAAGGATAATTGATAAATTCTGTAATGGAATATTGGATATGTCTGGTAAAGTCGGATGGTGTATATAAATCTAGTAATATGTTGATACAAGCCGGAAGTCACCACGCTTCCGGTTTTTGATTGTTTAGCTTTAATTGATAGGATTTAACGTGGATAGGCTTATCAAATTTCATGGATTTCAGTATACTGCGGACTTGAAATGAAATGCTGTTTTTGATATAATAATTTCATAATTAAATAGAATCTGTTTAATCCAAAGGAACGTACATAAGAAAGCGTGGGGATGGAATCCCATTGCGAGTACACTCCCTAATATGAGTTGATTAGGGAACTGTGTTGTGGAGCCTTGTTCGATTACCATTGTCGCTTTAAAAGCGATGAGAAGGGAATTAAGGCATAGAAGCATAGCCAGGAGACTTATTAAAAGATGCATTTTCGATTAATGTAAATCTTTCTTTAGTTCTATTTGGATTTAGAAAGATTTTTTTGTGAAAAATGACTTCTAGTATATATTTTGCCTGCATTTATTAACCAGAAGCCATAATAGTTTGCTTTATGCGGTATTGCCTAAATAAAGCATATTTTCAAAATTAATTATTTTTTAGAGAGGAGCACTTATGAGGTTTAAGAAGGCTAAATCATTGTTGCTGGTATTGATGCTGACAATGTCAACCTTTGCGGGGACAATTCTTCAATTTTCCAGTGACGTTTATGCAAATCAAGAAAGTAATCTTTCACAACAAACTGAAAAAATCGATGAAGGCACAGAGCGAAAAGACCTTGTTGAACAGAGGAATGCACAAAGTGTCAAAGCTGATTCATCAAATGGCGTGAGCCAGGAAAGCGTAAAGCAAGCAACGCCTGCACGAAATCCAGCTGCACTTGAAGATGTCGTTATAAAGGTAGCAGCTGAGAAGAAAGCAAAGCTATATGCAAAAGAAGATAGTGGTAAAACCAACAACTTATTAGAAGGTTTTGATTCATCAAAAGGTGAATACAACCTTAGCGCTAAAGCGGGAGAATATAGACTCTATCTCTACGATTCAAATGAAAAAACATGTTATGGTTCAATCAAATTAGTGGTTACTAAGGATGGAGAACCTACAGGGCTTGGAGATAATGCTGAGAGGAATCATTTCACTGTATTAATAGTAACAGGCATTAAAGCACGAAACGCAGGCTGGGTAGAGGGTGTAGACTATACAATCAGTGTAAGTGTAAAGAATAACAATAAAAAATTTGATAGAGAGGTTGAGCGAGGCAAGGATGAAAAAGGCGCAAACACGGTACTCGCATTTGACGGAGACGGAGTTAGCGCAACATTTACACCCGATAAAAATAAGCATCCTGACTATTTAGAAACGACTGCAACAAAGACTGTTAACTCGGGTTTTACCAACTTCAGTTCTGTTGATATTCCTCAGGGGGTTGAAGTAAAATTTGAGGTCCCTAAGGGCGCGGTAGTAGATGCAGGAATTTTTCACACATACTATATCTTTGATTTCAATAAACCTACTAAAGTTGAGAAAGACAAGAATGGTAAGGATATATATACATTCAACTTACCTAAAGGTAAAGAATGTTTCTACCGTGTCAAAAAAGATGACAATGATGCAGTAACTTATTGGAATTATAAGTCTTGGGGCGAGTCAAGCACAGTAGAGGTCACAGAAAAGGACCTATATATAGGTGATTCTAGCTATAACAAAGATACTGTGTACAAGAATTATGAGAAAAATCCTTATGACCTATCGGATATTTACCTAAACGTAAATAAAGAAGGTTATTTGAACTTAAGTCAGGGGGAAACCTTTGATTTAAATGTTTTCAGAAATTGGTTCCCAATAGAGAACTTTATGAATTCAAAGGTAGCTCTACCAGATTTCTCATACAAAGTAATCAATTTTGACGGAACGCCGAGTGATATAGTAAGTATAGATCCGAATGAAAAAAATAGTGGACAGGCTACTTTAACCGCAAAGAAGAAAGGAACTGCTGTTGTCTTAGTAACATATGATGCAGTTACACATAATGCAGGTCAATATGGCAAAATATTTGGTGCTACATGGCCAGAGAGAACTGGTGTATTTGTCGTTTCAGTAGATGAAGATGGGACATCTATTGCACCACAATTGAATATTAACGAAGGTCTTAATTATAACGCAGAAGAATCATTATGGGAAAAAGAAGCAAAAGACGCTATTGATGCTGAACATGACATCATTTTCTTCACAAGTGAGGAAGGCATAGGAACATACAGTTTCAAAGGAGAGAAGGGTTTAAAGGTTCAACTTGCTAATCCTGAAATTAAATCTGGTAAACTCACCTATAAAGGATTCCTTAAGAGTTTTCCGCAGGAAAAAGATGGCACCTATGTTATCGACGGCCTTATGCCGGGAAGAAATATTCTGAAGATAACAAAAGATGGAAAATCAACTTATCAGGTAATAACTGCACGGGAAGTGTCATATAAGCTCTATGATGAAAGTGGAACGAAGGAAATAACCAAGGCAAAGCCTGGGGACACAGTGACTGTACAATTCTCGGGTCTAACAAATCCTAGTGAAAAGCTATCTGGAGTCTATAATTTCAATGCCAATATTCACTATTTCGGTGAAGCAGGAGAGGAATATAATGCCTGGAAAGGTGGAATAGGACAATACGGTTTCAACGGAGATCCTCAGTGTCAGCGTATTCAGGTAACAATTCCTGATGATTTGGAAAATCACACGGCCTATAAACTGAAAGATGGTAATATCAGGATGGGAGGATTTGGCTCACCATCAGGCAAACACAGAGATGTTAAATATAAATCTGGGCTGGGACAGAACTTTACAGCTCGTCCCGTCAATATATATTTGGGTAAATTACCAGATGTTTCAATTCCAGTTCAATCTCCTGTAACGGGAACTTGCTATATTTCGGTAAGTGATGATGATAAATACATAGTAAGTGACGGGATAGATAGTGGCACAAGGATGCATTATGTTCCAGTTGATTTAGCTGAGGCTGCAAAAATAAATCTCGAGGATTACAACTTGCAGGATTTCATATCTTATGATAAACACGGTAATGAAGAACCTATAACACTTTTGAAGGTTTACTTATATGTACTTGATAAATACTATAAAGGAACTGGGAAAGCACTTGAAATAACAGGAAGTGCTGGGTCACTTTTCATGAATAATGGTTTCTTTGGGCATGATTGCAATTTAACATATTATGTTAATGGTAAATACCCGCTAATGTATGCAGGATGGGGAGCAACTGCAGACACAATAGTCATAAAGGATGGAGATTTTATCGATGTTTCTATGTATTCTGACTGGAGCTTTTGGGGTGATTCCAAAGCAGGATACCATTATTTCTTAGACAAGAATGGCAGTATAAAACACGAGTTTACAGTCAAGCAAGGTGAAGAACTGAAGGTCGGAGTAGGTTTAGCATGGGGGAATTTGAATATCGGTGGTGATACATATCTTCTGCACGAATCTGGATACGAATTTTACTCTAGTACAGAAGATGAACTTTTTGCCGGAGGGACTCCACAAGCGACTGATAACGATGGCTATGCAAATATTAACTTTGATAAGCCAGGAACTTACTATCTATATGCATATGGAGCAAAAGGAGAGAATACTAGCGGAATAGTTAGCACACCTGCGTATGCAAAGGTAATTGTAGAACCAGCAGACCTTAAAAAATTCGATGTAAATTTCGATGTGCAGGGTCATGGAAAAACTCCTGACAAACAAAGTGTTGCAGAAAACGGGAATGCAAAGAATCCGGGAAAACTTATCGAAAGAGGTTATACATTCAAAGGCTGGTACAAGGATAAAGAGTGTACTGTTAAATTTGATTTTGATAACGAGAAAATAACAGAGAATACAACAGTTTATGCAAAGTGGTTTAAAAATGCGCGATTGACTGCAACTAAACGGTTAGGTCTATCTGGTACTACAATGAACTGGGATGAAGTACCTGGTGCAGATAAATATAAAATAACTCTTAAGAGAAGTATGCCTAATCCAAAGATTACAATTTTTGAAAAAAGTATATACGAAAAGGAATATGATATTGCAGAATATCTTGAGAATATGGATGCTGGAATATATGAATTCAGTGTACAAGCTAAGAATAATGTTGAGACAGGTCCAGCTAAATCTTACAAAATATTTATACGTAGCGTAACATTTGATACTAACGGTAATGGAACTGCACCTAAGAAACAAAATGTAATATCTGGTACGTACGCAAAGAATCCTGGCGAACTAACAGCAAAGGGCTACACGTTCGGAGGTTGGTACAAGGATAAAGAATGCACGAGCAAGTTTGATTTTGCTACAGAAAAGATAAGCAAAGACACAACAGTTTATGCGAAGTGGACAAAGAACGCCTATAAGGTTAAGTTTGATGTACAGGGACATGGAACAGCTCCAGCTGAACAGATAGTCGAGGAAGATGCAAATGCAAAGAATCCTGGAGAGCTTACGGCTAAGGGATATACATTCGGCGGCTGGTACAAGGACAAAGAATGCACAAACAAGTTTGATTTTGCTACAGAAAAAATCAGCAAAGACACAACAGTTTATGCAAAGTGGACCACAAACAAATACAATGTAACATTTAATTTTAATGGTGGTGAGTTGAACGGTCAGAAAGCAGACCTTGTAATAGAGGCAGATTTTGATGGATTTATAACTATACCAGAAGGTCCTGAGAAGAAGGGTTACAAATTCTTGTATTGGAAAGGCTCGAAGTACTATCCACGTCAGAAATATAAGATCGAGGGAAATCATACTTTTACAGCAATATATGAAAAAGTTGATGAAAAACTTGATTCCAATGGAACTGATGATTCTTCTGATAAAAAAGATGTAAAAACAGAGCAGAGCAATAAATCAAAGCAAAGTGTAGGAAAGACAAAAACAGGAGATACAAATCAATATTTATTTGCAGAGATGCTTATATTGATTGGGATTTCATCGATAGGAGTTATTACTATAAAAAGAAGGAATAAGAGAGATTAAATCTCAAATATCATTAAGGATAGGCGAATACGCTTATCCTTTTTTGTATATGTAAAACCCCACGTTTTACGTGGGGCTGCGATTGCGATTGCTTCCGAATTTTGATTGTCCCAAATTAATATTGACCCACTATGTAAATGAGGATAGAATGTAAATAAGAGTATAACTTCAGTTTTGAGGAGGCGATAAAGAAATGAAAAAAATTATGACTGCAGGTCCAACTATGGTGCGAGAAAATGTGATGGCTGCAAGGGCTTTACCGTTTACGAATCCTGATTTAGACATGGATTTTTTTGAAATGTACAAGGAAACGTGCGGTATGCTCGAGGATTTGGCAAGCTGCACTACAGGACAGGCTCTTATTCTTGGAGGAGAGGGTATGCTGGGTCTGGAAGCGGCAGCTGCGGCACTCACAGAAAAAGGCGATAGGGTTCTGATTATAGAAAATGGAATATTTGGTAGAGGATTCGACTATTTTGCAGAGCTATATGGTGGAGAACCAGTTACATTCAGTAGCGATTACAAAAAGCCTATAGATGTGAATGCACTCAGGGATTTCCTCGAAAAAGATCATGAATTTAAATACGCATCGCTTGTTCATGTCGATACACCTACGGGAGTTTTAAACGACGTGCGTGAAATATGCAACCTGTTGAGCGAATACGGAATACTTAGCGTTGTTGATTCGGTGGCTGGGTTATTCGGAGAATCTCTAAGTTTTGATAGCAGCAAAATAGACATACTTCTAGGTGGATCTCAGAAAGCTCTGTCAGCGCCTCCAGGACTTACAATGGTTTGGGTAAGCGACAAGGCTTGGGAGTCTATTGAAAACAGAAAAACTCCTATTGCCTCGTACTATGCGAACCTGCTTTTAATGAAAGACTATTTTGTAAAAAAAGAATTCCCATATACTATGCCTATAAGTGATATCAACGGCTTAAGGATTGCGATTGAAAATGTTATAGCTGACGGTGGGATTCTTACAAGACATAGAGAAGTCGCAATGGCATGCAGAGGCGCTCTCACAAGAGGAGGACTCGAGCTTTATCTTGAATCGGGATGGGCAAATACTGTAACGGCCTTTGTGGTACCTGAAAATGTTAATCCAGAGCTTCTGCTTAAGGATATGGTAGATGATTATGGAATTATGCTCAGCGATTCATTGCTTGAATTTAAGGGCAAGTTGATAAGAATCGGACATATGGGAGAAAACGCGTATGACGAGCTTATGCTTCAGACATTAAAGGCTCTTACAGGAGCGTTGAGAAAGCAGGGCTTCGAGCCGCTTGCTGATATGGCAGAATATTTCAGAAGCTTCATGAAGTAACTTTGCACATTGCGTATAATTGAATTATAAAATAATTAATAATGTATGAATGAATATTTTAATGAATAAACTATAAACTAACTTAAATTATCAGTCGAGTTTTCGATATTTTATAAATTTGACGGAATTTGACGAAATTTTTACGGAAATGTGACGAAAACATGAGGAAAATTTGACGGGAACATGATAAAAATGTGACAGAAAGGCTACAGAATGAAAGAAGGCTTTTGTTATATGTGCTCTATTTGCGATGGTCGGGCTTGCGGGAATACAATACCTGGGCCAGGTGCAAAAGGCATAGGTGATGTCGCTATCAGAAATTACGAAAAATGGAAAGACATCAGGGTGAATATGGATGTCATATCCGATATTGCGGAACCCGTGTCTGGAATAGAGTTATTTGGATATCATCTACAGCTACCTCTAATTGCAGGCCCCGTTGGGGCAGTTAATTTGCATTATGGGGATAAATACAACGATGAAGAATATAATCTGAAACTCATAAAAGCTTGCCGTGAGGCAGGGATTATTGCTATGACGGGCGACGGAACCGATGAAGATGTGATGCGTTCGGCATGCGAAGCCATTAAAGCGTATGAGGGGAGAGGAATTCCTACGGTAAAGCCTTGGGATATTGACACCTTAAAAAACAAATTTAAATTGATCAAGAATTCAAGCGCAAAGGCATTCGCGATGGACATTGATGCGGCGGGACTTCCATTCCTTAAGGGCAGAATTCCACCAGCAGGTCACAAAACAGTTGACGACCTCAAAGAAATTGCTTCGCTTGGGGAAAGACCGTTTATAATTAAGGGAATAATGACGCCTAAGTCAGCAGAAAAAGCAGTATCCGCAGGAGCTAGTGCTATAGTTGTGAGCAATCACGGTGGTAGGGTTCTTGATCAGTGCCTCTCAACAGCGGAGGTTTTACCAGAAATAGTAGAAGCAGTAAACGGAAGCTGCAAGGTTATGGTCGATGGTGGTATAAGAGATGGGCTTGATATCTTTAAGGCACTTGCTATAGGAGCTGATGCTGTACTTATGGCAAGACCATTTGTAAATGCGATTTATCAGGGTGGCGAACAAGCTGCGATTAAAATGGTAGCCAGACTTGAATCCGAGTTAAAGGACGTTATGAGCATGTGCGGTGCAAAAGAAATCAAAGACATTGATAAATCTATGATCAGAATTAAATAAAGATGTACAGATAAAAAAACTTTGTTTTATGCAAAGTTTTTTTAATTTATGCACTTGATTATGTATGCAAAAACGTTTATAATGATAGATAAGTATTTCAGATGTGCAAATACTGAGAAATTTATTATTTTTATTAACTATACTTTTAGGAGGAAGGTTATGGAAACTAAAACTAAGAAAACCCCTAGACTTCCTAAGGTCTGGGAGGCATTGCTGACATTCTTAGTACTCATAGTCATTATGGCTGTCGGCATTATTGTTTTTGAAGTTGACCCTCATATGCCTATGTTCGTAGGTGTTGTCGGAGCTGCTATTATGGCATTGCTTTTGGGATACGACTGGGAGACTATTGAGACTTCCATGAAGGATGGTATCTACAGAGCTTTGCAGTCTATTATGATTTTGGCAATTATAGGTATTCTTATCGGAGTATGGCTAGTAGGTGGGGTAGTACCTACTATGATTTATTACGGATTGAAAATTTTGTCACCGGGAATATTCCTAATCGCAGCAGTCTTGATTTGTTCTATCACTTCACTTGCTACTGGTACTTCTTGGGGAACCATGGGAACCATGGGCTTGGCGCTCATCGGTATAGCACAGGGTATCGGCATTCCAGCTCCAGTTGCAGCTGGTGCAGCAATTTCTGGTGCATACTTTGGTGACAAGATGTCTCCACTATCAGATACAACTAACCTAGCACCTGCTATGGCAGGAACCGACGTATTTACGCATGTTAAGTTCATGGCACTACCTACAGCTATAGCTTATGCAATTACACTTATTTTCTTTGGGGTTCTGGGTGCGACATATTCAACTGGAGGAGCAGGAGATGTATCTCAGATTGATATAATGAGTAATGGTCTTAAGAGCCTATTCACAATCAATCCTATTTTGCTCTTGCCACCAGTTATAGTAATAGTTGCAGTAGCACTTAAAATTCCAGCTATACCTGGAATAACGCTTGGAATTATAGCAGGTCTTGTACTAGGCTTGATATTCCAAGGTGAAGCTACTTTGGGAGATTTCCTCGCATGTGGAATGAACGGATTCACGAGTGAAACGGGCGTTGAGTCTCTTGACAATTTGTTGACCACAGGTGGTCTTATGAATATGATGTCATCTATCTCGCTTACTATACTTGCGATGATGTTCGGTGGAATCATGGAAGCAACTCACCAGCTTGAAGTATTAGTAGATAAGCTTTTGAAACTCGTTAAGAGTGGTCCAGCACTAGTTATTTTGACTGAGCTCACTTGCCTAGCAAGTAATGCTACAATGCCAGAGCAGTACATTTCTATCGTAGTTCCTGGAAGAATGTATGCTGAAACATATAAGAAGGCTGGTCTTCACCCTAAGACATTGTCAAATGCACTTGAGGGAGCAGGTACAGTTACATCAGCACTTATTCCTTGGAATACTTGCGGAGTATTCATTATGACTACACTAGGCGTTGGAGTTAGAGACTATGGTCCATATGCAATATTCAATATTGTTATGCCAATCACAGTTATAATCATGGCATTCTTCGGATTGACTCTTGCAGGAGAAGATGGTAAGAGACTTACAAACCGCGCAGATAGAGCTAAGGTTGCTGAACGTCTGAAGAACATCGCAAATGAAGAGAATATTAATCCAGTAGAGGCTTAATACTCGCTTATTTGTAGATTATATTTTATGAGCATTGAACATGCCATAGAATAAATTTATTTAATTCATTGCACATCTAGTTGAAATCCCTTTCATATCGGAAGGGATTTTTTCTTGATGTAAAACCTCACGATTTACGTGGGACTGTTCTTTCCATTAATCATTTTTGAACTTGATAAAGGATTAAAAAAATTTTTTTCATTTCATATTAATTTCATAAATCGAATGTAAGATGTCAATGTAAGTGTAGTTAAGGGATAAATTCATAAGGAGAATATCGAATTTGATTAAGAATGCATTAGCCTATGTAACGAGGAAGAAGAAAAGGACAGTTATCATCTTTATAATTCTGACATTTGTGCTTTCGTGCTTATATTCGTGTTTAAGCATCATGAAGTCAAGCGGTACATTAGAAGAGTCATTGTACAAAACTTCCAACTCATCCTTATCAATAACGAAAAAAGATGCAAATGGATATTTTGAATCAAGTCAGTTTAAGGATTTAAACAAAATAAGGGAAGTTAAAAAGGTAGTTGATCAATATGATGGGCTGTCAAAATTAGCAAATGGCAAAGTAATTGAGGCTCAGGGCATGGTCATGAGAGAAGACTTGTCAGATGAAATGAAGAATGTGCTGGCATTAAGAGCGACAAGTGATGCTAGCAAGGACAATCTGTTCACGAGCAGGGTTTTCACCATGACTAAGGGAAAAAATATCAGCAGCAATGATAGACAAAGCATAGTTGTGCACGAGGATTTTGCTAAGAAAAACAACCTAAAGCTGGGTGACAGCGTGGACCTGAGGTTTTTTAAGCCGGACAGCGGAAGTGCCGATACAAAGGAATATAAGTATAAAATAATCGGAATGTTTTCTGGGAAAAAGCAAGAAACATACACGGGATTATCTTCTGATTTTTCTGAGAACATGGTTTTCGTAGATTATGAGTCTGCACAAAAATCAATGGGAATGCCGGGAGAACATAAGATTTTAAACAAAATATCAGTCTTTGCGGATAGTCCATCAAGTCTCGACAGACTATTTAATAAGGTGAACGAGGTAGTTACTAACAATTCGGGTGAAGCTGGTGATTCCACATACAATATTGTAAAAGATAATGCTGCATTTAAGGATGTTTTAGAATCATTGAGTAGCGTTAAACACATCATTCGAATAATGACCATGTCAATCATGGTGGGAGGAATCACTGTTTTGGCGCTAATACTAATATTGTGGCTCAGAGAAAGAGTTTACGAAATAGGGATTCTATTATCAATAGGAATTAGTAAGCTTTCAATCGTTGGACAGTTTATAACAGAGCTTGTAATGGTTTCTTTACCCGCAGCTGTGGTATCTGCAATATTTGGCGGTCTTGTGAAAAATAGCATAATTGGTAGCTTGGTAAGTACAGATGATGTGGGGATGCTTAGTAGAACAATAATTGATAATAAAAATATTATGGTGAATATAGTTAATTTCTTGCAAAGCTACCTATTGCTGCTAATAGTAATCCTCATATCTGTTCTTATTGCATCCGCAATGATTATTGTTAAGAAGCCGAAGGATATTTTGTCGCAAATAAGTTAGAGATAGGAATTATTATGTAGATAAGTTGGAGATATGAACGATTATCGTAGACAAGCTAGAGATAGGATTTTTGTCACAAATAAGTTAGAGATAAAAGATAATTAAATCACAGAAGTTAGGAGAGAAGAATGAGTATATTAGAAATTAAAAATGTAAATTATGGTTATTCAAATTCAAAAGAGAAGATTCTGGCATCAGTCAATCAGGGATTTGAACTCGGAACGTTCTATGCAATCATAGGAAAATCAGGGGCAGGTAAGTCAACATTGCTTTCGCTGCTTGCAGGACTTGATAAGCCTAAGAAGGGTCAAATACTTTTCGAGAATCAGGACATAGAAAAAACTGGGTACAGCAATCACAGGAAACATAATATTTCTTTAGTATTTCAAAATTACAATCTTATCGATTATCTGTCGCCACTCGAAAATATTAGACTAGTCAATCCCAAAGCGCCTATAGATATTTTGCTCAAGTTAGGTCTTGATAAAAGTCAGATTAAGAGAAATGTGATGAAGCTGTCCGGAGGACAGCAGCAGAGGGTAGCTATAGCGAGGGCATTGGTATCGGAAGCACCAGTTATTTTGGCGGATGAACCTACAGGAAATCTCGATGCTTCCACGGCATCAGAAATTATTGATGTGCTAAAGGAGTTAGCTAAAGAGAGAAACAAGTGCGTGATTGTAGTTACCCATAGCAAGGAAGTTGCAGCGGCGGCTGACGTTGTTTTGGAGCTTGCCGGTAAGAATTTGAAGGTTTCAAGCAGAGAGAAATAGGGGGATTTTATGATAAAGAATGCTTTTGCATATGTGACGAGAAAAACACTTAAATCTTTGATAATATTTTTGATTATTTTGTGCATGTCTGCGCTCAGTCTGATAAGCTTATCCATAAAGGATGCTACGGACAGAGCTTCAAAAGAAACTTTTGGAAATATCAATAATAGCTTTTCAATGGAAATTAACAGACAGGTGAATCAGGGTACGCCAAGGGGTGGCGGAAATGTCAGAGGACAGGACATAAAGAAAATTGCTGAAACAAAGGATATAGCGGATTATGTAAAGAGGATTAACAGTGTCGCTGACCTTGTTGATAAAGATATAATTGAAACTCAGGAAACCCTTGCAAATCAATCTCCGGAGAGGGCGAAAAACTTTAAAAGGACAGTTATGCTCACTGGTGTAAATGATTCTTCGAAAGAAACGAAGTTTGTATCTGGAGCATATAAGCTAGTTGAGGGTGAGCACCTCAAAAATGGTGATAAGAACAAGGTTTTGCTACATAAGGATTTGGCAGAAAAGAATAATTTAAAAGTAGGTGACAAGATAAATGTTAAGTCAAACCTATATGATGCTGATAACGAAAAGGGTGCGGACGAGACCGTGGAAACCGAGATAAAGGGTCTTTTCGACGGTCATAATAACGGTGGCGTTAGTGCTGCACAGGAACTTTATGAGAATACTCTTGTAACTGATTTAGATACTGCGGCAAAGGTTTACGGAAATACTGAGGATACAGCCGTTTATCAGGATGCGACGTTCTTTGTCAAGGGAGATAAGGATATAGATGATGTGATAAATAGTCTTGAGAAGCTTGACATTGACTGGAATCAGTATAATCTGATTAAGAGCTCATCAAATTATCCAGCGTTGCAGCAGTCTATATCAGGAATATATGGAATAGCAAATAAGCTGCTAGTTGGCTCACTAGTATTTGCGGCTGTAATCGTATCTCTACTTTTATTCCTGTGGATGAATGCAAGGAAGAAGGAAATTGCCGTACTGCTATCACTTGGTATAACAAAAACGAAGATATTTGCACAGCTTGCGATGGAGCTCGTCTTTATATCAGTCCCTGCCTTTGTAGCATCGTATTTTGTTGCAGGCTATGCTGGGAAAATGCTCGGAAACAGTATTTTGAAGAAGGTTACGGGGGATATTGCTAAGCAGATAGCAAGTGAATCCGCCTCAGGTCAGCTTGGCGGCGGTGCTGAGGTAGATGGCTTCAACAAAACATTGACGAGCCTCGACATTAATATTTTGCCTGAGTCAATGATATACGTTGTTCTGTTCATGTCGCTTGCACTTTTGGTGTCATTAGTGGTATCATCATCTAGTATTTTAAAGAAAAATCCAAAAGACCTTTTAGTTGATATATAATATAATTAAATTTTGAAGTAATGGGGAGCGGAGAGCTGATGAAAATTCTTGTTGTTGAAGATGACCAGATGATTAGGGAAGGCATATGTGAATATTTGTCCGAATTTGGATATAGCGTAATAGAGGCTAGTGACGGCAGTGAGGCACTTGACAGCTTCAGTGAATCCGTGAATTTGGTAATACTCGATATTCAGATACCATTCATAAATGGCCTTGATGTGCTCAAGGAGATTAGGAAGAAAAGCAATTTGCCGATATTAATATTGACTGCCTTCAGCGATGAGGACTACAAAATAGAGGCGTTCACTCATTTGGCGGACGGCTACATCGAAAAGCCGTTCTCGCTCCCGCTTTTGAAGGTTAGGGTAGATTCACTGATAGAAAAATATTTTGGGCAAATCGAAAAGTTTGAATATAATAATACAGAGGTTGATTTCACGGGCTACACGGCAGCTGTGAATGGCAATCTTGTCGATGTCAATGCAAAGGAGCTTGAGATATTAAGATTCCTATTGAAAAATGAGGGACAGGCACTCACGAGGTCTCAGATAATAGATAACGTATGGAAGGAAACTGACGATATACCATTTGACCGTGTTATAGATGTCTATATCAAGGAGCTCAGAAAGAAGCTGGAGCTTGATTGCATAGTAACCATTAGGAATGTAGGCTATAAGTTGGTGAGAAAATGAAGAATCTAAAGATATTGCCAAAGATGTTTCTCCAGACCTTTGCGCTTCTGAGTGTAATAATATTATTGATACATTTGTCTGTGTTTTTAATTTTCCCAAAGACTTATTTGGAGAGCCGAAAGGCTGAAATAAACTCAAAGGCTGACGAGATAGCTGAACAAATGAATGGAGAGGATTTATCATATATTGAGGAATACCTTGACGTATTTTCAAAGACTGGAGAAATTAAGGGCTTTATCAGAGGTCGTGGCGGGAATAACGAAGTAAATATCAAGGATAATATAGATTTTGACCCAAAGAGCGAAAACAACTCTATTGTAATTGAAGAGCGAAAAATCAAGCTAAATACAGGTGATGTGATATATATTCAATTTGTTTCAACGGCAGATATGAAGAAGGATGCAAAGGATTTGAGCCTAGGTATCCTGCCATATTCACTGCTAATTTCGTTATTTGTTTCCATTATCGTTTCTATAATTTACGCGAGGGCGATAAAGAGAAATATAGATGAAATCAAGGTAACTACGGATAAAATGATGACCCTCGATAAGACCGCTTATTTGACCGTCGATTCGAAAAACGAAGTGGGGGAATTGAAATCTCAGATTAACCAGTTGTACTCTACGCTGCTTGAATCCATAGATGACTTGGAGCTGAAAAACAAGGAAATTTTGGAGCTTGAAAGGCTAAAATATAACTTCTTCAGGGGTGCATCTCATGAGCTAAAAACGCCTCTTGCCAGTCTCAAAATTATACTTGAGAACATGAAATTCAACATTGGAAAGTACAAGGACCGAGACGCATACATCACAAACTGCATTGAAATTGTAGATGGCTTAACACAAAATATTTCGCAGATTTTGCATATCTCTTCGATTGAGCATATGAAAAATGACGAGGAGCTTATTGAGATAAAACAGACCTTGCAAGACGTCCTGAAAAAATATGGGCTTCTCATAGATCAGAAAAATATTAAGATTAATAATTTTATAAATGATGAAAAAATCTTTATAGGCAGGTCTGCGCTTAAGATTATTTTGTCAAACCTTGTCGGCAATGCGGTGAAATACACGGGTTTCAAGGGAGATGTTAATATAAGAATCCGACATATTCATGCGGAAAATCCGGATAGCTCAGATAATGTCGAGGCGAACGGTGATGCTGATATCTACGTTGGTAATAGCCACGATGGTAATAGGGATAATAAGAAGGCTAGCGACAATGCAGATAATGCCAATGCAAACGATAGCAATAATAAGGAAGTAGCTCACGAGCATTGGCTTTGCATTGAAAACACCTATGACTGTGATATAGCGGAAATAGATATCGATAAGCTCTTTGATATTAACTTCAACCTAAACAAAGAAAATAGCAGTGGACTAGGGCTATACATCGTTAAGAATCTCTTAGAAAATTATAGCCTCATATACAAGGTTGAGAATAGAGATGGGAAGTTTGTGTTTAAAATAAAATTAGAGGGCGATGATTAGGTCGCCCTCAGTAAAAAATCGGATTATATGACAGAAAGTAAAAATATATTAAACTAAATTGAATTTAAATCTCAGCGATGACCTCGACCTCAACGAGAAATCCGCCTGGAAGATCGGCAGCAGCAATACAGCTCCTTGCGGGTTTTTCTTTTATATATTTTGCGTAAATTTCGTTGAATGCTTTAAAGTCGTTAATGTCCTTGAGGAAGCAAGTGGTTTTAACTACTTTGTCGAGGCTTGAGCCAGCCTCTTCAAGAATCGCTTTCAGATTCATCATAAGCTGCTCAGCTTGAGCCTCAAGACCGTCTGCAAGTTTTCCAGTCTCGGGATTAATCCCACCTTGACCAGAGGTAAAAACAAAATTCCCTGAAATTATAGCCTGTGAATATGGACCAAGCGCCTTTGGTGCGTTATCAGTATGTATCTTTTTCATGTTTCCTACCTTTCATTGCTTTGACATCGATTACAATATCAAGCATTATATATGTCTTTTACTACGAATAATAATATCACAAAAGTAATTTTAAATCCATTTTTAACAAAAAATTTACGAGTGAGCAATGCAAATAAAAAGGCTGGCAGCACTATATTATAATATCGCAATATATGCACAAACAGATTAGACAATAAACTTCTAAAATGATATAATTAAGCGGAAACCAATGCATAAATATCAAATTCATAAGGTGGATAAAATGACTAAAAAAAAGGTGTTCATAGTTATAGATATGCAAAATGACTTTATCACGGGACCGCTTGGAAACGATGAAGGAAGGTCAATTGTAGAGGATTTAAAGAAAGAGATTGAGAAAAAAAAGTCTGAAGGATACGAGATTTTGTT
>USBT01000019.1 GCA_900553025.1 uncultured Eubacteriales bacterium
TCAAATTACCCCGTTTATTGGGATTAGTAACCAACTCTTTTTGTCCGCTTAGCCTATTTTGTAAAAACGACATAAAAAAGGTAGTATATTGGACAAATTCCACGTATACTACCTTTTAAATTTTTTGCTTTAGTTGTGATTTATAAGCTATATGCTATATCGCTTTATTTAATAGTTTTATTCAGTATAGTTCTCTTGAATCTCTGTAAGCTTATCATCATTTATTTTGCTATCCCAGTCATAAAGAGAAAGCCAGCACATTAACGATATTATGATTGGAATCCAGCTGTTGATATACCAAGGTTCAGGAAGCTTCAGTACCATATGTGATAAGGCAGCAGAGGCAGAGGTTATAGCAGCAACAATTAATTTATACTGTCCACCTGAGCGTCGTCTTCCCTCCTCGCTCTTGGCATTTCTACCGGTATTTCGGGTTATCAAAAATAATATAACAAAACTCAATATTACAATGGCAAGAAGGGCGGGTCCAAATACAAATCGATACCCGCTTCCAGATATTGCAGCAGCGATTCCTAGTACGAAAATATATGAAAAAAATGCATCTCCTATAGCCATGATAAGGTTTTGTTTGTCTGTTCTCTGAGGAGCAGCTTCCATAATTTCATCAATAGCCGCTTCAACATCTCCTCCAAGTATTCCCTTAAGATCCTTTTTCACGCTCTTGTGAGAATTTTCTTCGTGTATCATGGCATTGATTAAATCTGTCCTTACAACCTCTATATAAGCCCTCGAAGCACCTCTTATATCCAGTTCTGTGATGAGATTTTTCATCAAGTCCCTATCTTCCATTTCAAAATACTTAAGCCTTTTATCATTAGCTCTCTTTAATTTTTGATAATCATTTTTCGAAAAAATATTTTTCTTTCCCATAATTTCATTTTCTATTTTCTATGATTTTAAATACTAAAATTAATTGCTCATTTTAGCAAAAACTAAAATTACAGCATGCTTATTAATACTATAAAAAATTATAAATCCATTTGTTAAAATTTTAAAAATGGGACCCTATCAAGGGCCCCAATATTATTTTGTTCTTAGAATCTCAGGTGCGCTATTGCGCACTTTTCAACTCTATTTACTGCTTCTGCGGATCTCCTGGATCTCTCTTAGTCGCTACATCGGAAGCTGTAGGAACATCCTCACTTGCCGTTGCATATGTCTTTTCAAGCTCCTTGAGAAGGTCGTAACGACGAAGTGCATCTTCCTCATTCTTTTCGAATAGTTCTTCAGCTCTACCAGGGAATTTTCTAGTCAATGAGCTGTATCGTACTTCGCTCATTAAGAAGTCTTTATATCCCTCAGGCTTTGGCTGTTTGCTATCAACCTTGAGCGGATTCTTGCCCTCTGCTGCAAGATCAGGATTAAATCTGAGCAGATTCCAGTATCCAACATCTACTGCATCCTTGATAATGCCCTGTGCATTTGACAGGTTAATTCCGTGGTTGATGCAAGGTGCATATGCGATTATCAGAGAAGGTCCCTTATATGCCTCAGCTTCCTTGATTGCCTTTAAAGTCTGGTTCATATCTGCACCCATTCCAATCTGTGCAACATATACATATCCGTATGCCATTGCAATCTGTGCAAGATCCTTCTTCTTTACGCCCTTACCTGAAGCTGCAAACTTAGCAACTGCTCCCATTGGAGTTGACTTAGAGCTCTGACCACCTGTATTTGAATAAACCTCTGTATCAAATACCATGATGTTTACATCTTCGCCTGATGCGATAACATGGTCAAGTCCACCGTATCCGATGTCATATGCCCAACCGTCTCCACCGAAAATCCATACGGAAGGCTTGATTAGAAGATTCTTGTTATCCTTTAGGAATTTAACTTCTTCTTCATCTGCATTCATCTTGTCGAGTGCTTCAAGAACAGCCTTAGAAGCAGCCTTAGATTCATCTCCGTCGTACATGTGGTCTATCCAGTTTTGTCCAATTTCCTTAAAGTCTGCATGTTTTTCAATCAGAGCTTCGACCGCAGTCCTTGCAGCTTCTCTTCTTGTCTTCATTCCAAGGTGCATACCAAGACCAAATTCAGCATTATCCTCAAATAGTGAGTTAGCCCAAGCAGGACCACATCCGTTTTCATTTGTTGTATATGGTGTTGCTGGTGCACTGAAGCCCCAAATTGATGAACAACCTGTAGCATTAGCCACGAACATTCTATCACCAAATAGCTGAGTTATAAGCCTTGCATAAGGAGTTTCTCCGCATCCTGGACAAGCACCTGAGAACTCAAGAAGTGGTTGCAAGAACTGAGAACCCTTTAAACTATCAGGCTTGAATGGAACTTCAACTCTCTCTGTATCATAAAATACTGTATTATATTTCTTCTGAGTGTTATGCATAAGATCAGATGTAACAGGTACCATTTCAAGAGCCTTGTTCTTGGCAGGACAAGTTGATGCACAAGAACCACAACCAGTACAATCCATTGATGATATAGCGATTGTGAACTTCTGTCCATCCTTTGCTCCCATCATATCAAGAGCTTCATCGCCAATTTTCTTTCCATCTTCCTCGCTCATACCGAATGCTCTGATAACTGCATGCGGACATACATATGCACATCTATTACACTGGATACAATTCTCAGGCTTCCATACTGGAATCCTCTGTGCGATTTCCCTCTTTTCGTGAAGTGAAGTTCCCGCAGGAGCATCGCCTCTAATATAATCCACAAATGTTGAAACTGGCAGCTCATCGCCACGCATAGCATTTGAAGGTACCATAACCTCGTTGAGATATTTTGTGAGCTCAGGTGTCTTACCTTCAGGCTGTGGATAGCACATTTCGCCTTCAGCAGTTTTCCAGCTATCAGGAACGATAAATTCCTTAACATGCTTGATTCCAGCATCAACAGCTGCTTTGTTCATGTTTACAATCTTCTCGCCCTTACGTCCGTAGGTCTTCTCGATTGCAGCCTTCATATATTCTGCGGCCTTATCGATAGGAATTATATTAGCCAGCTTAAAGAAAGCAGCTTGTAGAACGGTGTTTGTCCTCATAACACCAAGACCTATCTCTTCTGCCAAATCGACGGCGTTACAAGTGTAGAATTTAATATTGTTATTAGCAATATATCTCTTAACATTGCCTGGAATCATCTCTTCCAGTTCATTCTCATCCCATGTTGTATTCAGAAGGAAGTAACCACCTGGAACAACATCCTGAACGATATCATATCTGTGCATATATGACTGCTGATGACATGCAACAAAATCTGCCTGTTTTACATAGTATGTAGATTTGATTGGGTGATCTCCAAATCTCAAGTGAGAAATTGTGATACCGCCAGATTTCTTAGAGTCATACTGGAAATATGCCTGTACGTATTTGTCAGTGTGGTCGCCGATAATCTTAACAGAGTTCTTGTTAGCTCCAACTGTACCGTCAGATCCAAGACCCCAGAACTTACATGAAATTGTTCCTTCAGGCACTGTAACCGGCTTTTCACTAGGGGTGAGTGATAGATTGGTAACATCATCCACGATAGAAATTGTAAATTCGCTCTTTGGATTGTCCTTCTTAAGTTCTTCATAAACCGACAAAATATCAGCTGGCTGAACATCCTTTGAACCAAGACCATATCTACCGCCAGAAATTGTGCATTTTTCAAATTCCGATCCACGAAGAGCTTTAACAACATCAAGATATAGAGGTTCACCAACTGAACCAGGCTCTTTACATCTATCAAGAACAGCAATCTTTTTAACTGTCTTAGGAATTTCACCTAGCAAATGTTTAACAGAAAACGGTCTGAAAAGATGAACCTTAACAAGTCCTACTTTTTCACCCTTAGCAGTTAGGTAATCAATAACTTCTTCTGTAGCATCACAGACAGAACCCATCGCTATAATTATCTCTGTGGCATCCTTTGCACCGTAATAGTTGAAAGGTTTATAATTTGTGCCAATCTTTTCGTTAACCATATTCATAGAATCAACGAAAATGTCTACAGCATCTTTATATACAGGATTACAAGCCTCTCTATGCTGGAAGAATGTCTCAGGCTGTTCAGCTGACCCCATTGCAATGCCATGCTCAGGATGAAGCGCCTCTGCTCTTCTTCTCTTAACAGATTCCCAATCAACCATGCTCTTGAGCTCATCATAGTCCCAGACTTCAATCTTTTGCTGCTCATGTGAAGTTCTAAATCCGTCGAAGAAGTGAAGTGTAGGCAGTGAACCATTAATTGTTGCAAGATGTGCAACTGCCGCAAGGTCCATAACCTGCTGAACGCTGTTAGATGCAAGCATTGCAAATCCCGTTTGTCTTGCTGCCATTACGTCTGAATGGTCTCCAAAAATCGAAAGAGCATGAGTCGCAATAGCTCTCGCTGCAACGTGGAAAACTGCCGGTGCCATCTCTGCCGCAAGCTTATACATGTTAGGAATCATCAATAACAATCCCTGCGATGCTGTGAATGTAGATGTAAACGAACCTGCTGAAGCTGCTCCATGAACCGCTCCTGCTGCTCCTCCTTCTGACTGCATCTCAATAATGTTTACCTTTTCGCCGAAAATATTCTTTCGGTCATCAGACGCCCATTCGTCCATGCTCTCAGCCATAGGGGATGACGGTGTGATTGGATAGATAGCTGCAACCTCCGAAAAAGCGTATGCCACGTGAGCGGCAGCTGTATTACCATCCATTGTTTTTAGGTTTCTCACTCTTTTCACCTTCCTTTGTTTATATTAAAATTTATGCTTTATTCTCTACCCTAAGTGTACTCCTCAGTGTATACAATGTCAACCAATTTATGTTGTTAGCATCGGCTAAAACCTTAGAGGGAACAAAATAACTGTACAGGCAAACAAGATATCACACTTCCTATGATACGTGAATGTTTTGTATCTAAAAATAGCAAGCGTAAGTATTTAATCTCATAATAATAGCATCTCGTTTAACGTGGGATTTTACATGCATAAAAATACATATGACATTCCATTAGGATAGATTGCCATATGTATTTTATGATTTCGGAATTTATAATAATCCTATCTGAGCTAGTTTATTGTTTTTTTGTTTTCTGCACATATAAAAGTGTAACAAGACTTCCTAGCAACGTGAAAATCAAGAAAATAAATTGAGATATATTTGCATCTGCTGTATTTGCTGTATCTCTTTTCTTTATCTGCTCAGTTGTAACATTATTTTTGTTTTCGCTTGTATCTCCATGTAGCTTATCATTCTGATGTTCATCCTGCCCAGGGGTCACTGAAGCTTCCTTGACAGTAAGATTTGTTGAAATTTCATAGCCACCCTTATACGCAAAGGTAATATTATGAGTTCCTATGCCCAAGGTATCTAAATATGTTTTCTTGAGTTTTACGATTGTACTGCCTTCAGATTTTTCATAATGCATAGGTTCTAGGAAATTGCCATTAACTTTAACCCCAATAAATGCTCCTATATTTCCGTTTGCAACAATACTTATATCTGAATTGTCACCATGATTGTATACCTGATTTTCTCCTTGCAGGAACTTCAAGTCCTCAAAATGTAAAGCATTCTTGAATGTATAAGTTTCATTATCTTTTTCTATGGTTAAAGTATTTGTATTGACATCATATTTAACCACATCCTCTTTCTGCACCTTTAACTCGTCTTTACTTCCGTCTCTCCTTGTCAGAATTATTTTAATCTCGGCATCGCTCAGGTCTGGCTCATCTCCTTGAATATATTTCTTGTCAGTTTCAATAACGACTTCCTTGTTAACTATATCGGAGCCTGAAAGTTCAGCATCTGTTTTTAATTCATCAATTTTTGTCTTTGCATCTGTTAATGCCTTATTAACACCTACAATATCACTTGCAGCATTGATAGCCAAAGTTCCCTCTTCAACAAGATTCTTAAGCTGTATTTTTTCGGCGTCTCTATAATCATCAGCATTCTTATATTCTGCAAGCTCCTTGATAGCCTTTTGTTTCTCTTTATTCAGAGCCTGGATTGTTTTGAATTTCTCCTCAGCATCAGTTAATGTTTTGTAATTATTTACCTTAGCTTTTTGCTCATCGCTGAGCTTATCATACGCCTCTCTTGCCTTTGAAATAGCATCTCCACTTGTATCAGTAACTTCACCTATGGCATCTATCAGACGAACGACCTTCATTTCAGCCGGCATCTCCTTGAATTTCACATATGCTATCTGTACACTATTTTTAGAAGCATTGACCCCATCACTTGCCATTAGATATACGGAAAATTCAATTGGCTCTTCTGATTTTAATTTAATTACTTCTCCGTCTATCGCTATCATATCCCCAGAACGCTTTTTGCCATAACTATATTTGAGCGGTTTTTCGCCCTCAAATCCCAAATATGAGTCAGGATCTATAAAGTAATACTCTTTTTTGCCATTTTCGTCTCTGTAAACAGGCACCTCGATTTCGTCTCCAACATAGCCTTCAATCTTTTCAGGTAAGTTCTTGAAAACATTCTGTTGTGGGGCACTATTCTTATTTCCTCTAACAGCCTTCTGCTCCGGGTCATCTCCCTCTAACTCATTCTTAATTTCTAGCATTCGCTCATAGTTGCTTTTTATATCATTAGGGGATCGTCTATTGAAATTTTCCTCCGAACTGCAAACATATTGTGCATTATTGACGAGATTCTGAATGCTATTTTGGCTGTACTTTAAACTGAAGAACTGATACTTAGGCACTGTTTGGGCTGAAACTGCATCAACAAGTTTTCCGACTCCCGTTACGCTTCCTTTCTTTTCTCCGTCCCTATATATAAGCATCTTTGCCAAAAGGTCTTTATATTCTTTATATGTTGGGATTTTACCCTCATCTACAATCTCAAGATATGCTTTTTCTACCTCTTGCTTAGGACCATATACCACTTTTTGAGCAGGTGACTTATGTTCATACGAATTTTTTAGTTCCATATGAATAGTATAGTCTCCAGCTTCATATTTTGACGCATCTATCGATATTACTTCCTCATTGATTTTAGTAGCATCAAGAGTTCCAGTTTTCAGTTCGATTACCTCTTTTGTCTTGGAATTTGTTATATACCAACGAATCTCAACCTTTTGTCCGTTGTCCTGTAGCTCTTTAGCTATATCCCCCTTGGTTTGTTGTAATCCGAAATTGGCTATGTGTTTTTCTGCATCTCTTTTATTAATATAATTTCCTGTTCCATCTTTCCTTACAATCTTTAATTTTGAATCTAAAGGCTTCAAATCCGCATATTTGACATGAACCCTTGCTACCGAAGTATCTTCGCTATATCCTTGAGCTGTAAATCTACAGAAATAGTAATAGTCCTTCTCTGGATTTAAATCACTAGGTATAGTGAATTGATTATCAGTTGCTCCTGCTATTTGAACAGGATTTGTCTTTTCTTTGTCATCACAGCTGTACCACTGAGCCTTAATTTCACCCATAGGGTCAGCCATATAAGGAACTATAGATGCCATCGCAAAGAGTGAATTATTTGCAGTTTTCCAATCCACAACAATGTTTTCAGGATTTAAAATAATATTTGGTCTACCAACTATCGTCTTCACCTTTTTGAGTTTGATTTTTATTTCTGTTTTTAGCGATTCATCTTTCGCATTCACCGCTCCTATGGTGATTTCTGTTTCATTATCTACCGTATCAATATTTTTAAACTCAAAGAAATCAGATTTTTTTCTTGAATCCGTTCCATTAACTGATACCTTTTCGGCTGTATCCGATTTTATCCTCATCCTTACAGAATTGGTTCCTTCAGGGATATCGATAATGTCACCGTCTTTAATATCATTCCTCTGATTTAATTTATTTTCCCAGCTATCTCCATACAGTTTTATAGTTTTAATTGAAGGTTTTTCATTTACCCAAACTGTATATATACAACTATACACCTCGTCTTCGTTCTTTGACTTAGCTACGCAGTAATAGTATGTCTTTCCGCTCTTGCCCGTATTTGGAGTATACTCATCATTTGTAGCATTATCGATAGGCTCTCCAGAGTCAAAGTCGGGAGTTTTAGACTTATACCACTGATATTGTATCTTCTTTTCACTATCCAATCTGGTGCCAGTAACCTTTAATACTGTATTTTCACCAACATTTAAACCCCTTTCGAGTTCACCCTCAGATTTAAGCCTTAGCTTGACAACTGTATCATTCCAACCCATAAACTTCTTCGACCATTGAACTGGAACAGTTTTCGTCGCTATCTTACTTGAATCTCCAAACGAAGCAGACTTAAATGTTATTTCTGTGTATTTTGTTCTCACCTCATCAAAGAAGCTACTTCCTCCACTTAAATAATTACCTTTGCTATGCCCCATTGCTGTAACCTCAAGGTCACAATTTTCGTTCGCAGTAACATTGGCACTGAATCCACTTACTCCTTTAGCAGGCAAAACCGCAACTCCAAAGTCCACATCATTCTCTTTTCTATAGAAATAGTGGCTATTATTATCCTGCATTTTAATCGTTTTAAATTCTAATTTTGCGTCTTGTGGTGTTTTTTTCAATTCAACCTTAAAAGGATATTCCGTGCCGTTCGCATCGCTAATGATAAACTCTGCAATATTTTTTTCTTTTGAAGTATCTATATCAAAATTAAATTTTAACTGGTCCTGAACATTCTGAGCTTCAATATTTTTTGCCGTTCCATTCAAGCGTACAAGTTTTCCCTTGCCCGGCTGACCTTTAAATGTGAGACCTGACTGTCGTATACCAAGCGATACAGACTTGTCATTGTTAGAACCCGCGTATGTGAATGTAGGTACATCTCCCTTTCCCTTTGCAGGAATTTCATTCTTCTCAGAATCCCCTAGCTGCGAATAATTTTCAATTCCCATCTGCGGACGTAAGACTCTCAGGCTCGGTAAATTTAGTGTGTATATCGAATCGCGTTCATTTGCTTCTTCGGGTGCCTTAACAGTTACCGTTATAATATCTCCCGGAACCGTTCCTACGGTGCCTTTAGGATTAGTGCTTGAAACCTCAGCTTGACTTGAACCAGATAATATCGTTGCTTTGTAGCCATCCTGTAGGCTTATCTCAAAATTAGCACTTGCCAACTGATATCCTTTAGTAAGCTTATCCTTAAAGTCATAGAATTTTTTGCTCTTATCGAAGCTCATCATAAAGCCCATATCCACATCTCCGATTAGATATGTTTTCTTATCACCACTGTAACTACCTGTAGTATACACCGCCATATCTACTGGCCTTGCATAATTTGGTTTGTCAATAACCTCAACAGTAACAGAAGGAGCACTCACCTTTTCCGAATTTTTTATATCTAAAGGCAGTATAAATTTTGCATTAAACTTATATTTTCCTGCTTTGGTTGCATCGTATTTTCCCGAATCCTCCCATTTTATCGGAATTTCTCGTTCTCCTGCATCCACCCCTTCTTCATCTTTAAGCGTCATAAGTACAGTTTTCGGAAGCTTAGATATGATTTCTTCGGATGTTTTGTACTGTACATCGTTGTTTTCAAGGTCTCCACTTTGCTTAAATTTAATTTCATTTTTTATTGCTTTTAAAACAAAATACTTGTCAACCCTAAGCCCATCCTTCTTTGCCTCACGGAATGCTTTTATTTCCTTATCTAGTTCTTCAATCGCCTTAATGTATCCACTCTCTTGACCTTCGAGTGCCGCATTTGCTTTTTTAATTGCATCTGTGAGTTTATCTTTTTCTTTTTGTGAAATCCATTTTTCAGCAACTAATACATCCTTGCCGTCATCGCTGACATTTGTATTCTTTAGTTCTTTTTCAGCTTCATCTATCTTCGCCTTTAAATCATTTCTTGCATTCTGCATTTGTACGCCAAGCCTGATTACATCTGCGCCGTCCGTAGATATCATCTTTTGATTCATTATTACATAAGCGAAGAGTTCTTTTATGTTGCCGCTACTATCCGAAATTTCCTTTATCCAGTAGTTCTTGTTGAGTTCAAGCTCTGGATCACTCCCGTATGTTGAAGTCAGCTTCTTAAACTTATATCCTTCCGGTATGTCGCTAACTCTGATGGTCGTAATCTGATTATTGCCACCTCTACCTAGGCTTTCAGCTTTACCAACGCTAGAGCTTACATAGAGAGAGCCCCCTCCACCAAGATTTAAGATTTTCTTTTTCCACTTTGCATAGAGTGTGATATTCAAAGTTTCAAAATCCATCTTATCACTATCGGTCCACTTTTCTTTTAAATCCTGGTCCTTATACCAGCCCATGAACTCATTGTCAGGATAGAATGGCTTTGGAAGCTCGCTCACCTTAATCGCCTTATTTGGTTCCACTTCCATAGGCACAGGTGTACTTCCTCCGTTTGAATTGAAATTTATTATGGCTTTGAGCCCCTTAGTAGGATATATGGTCATTCTCATATCCCTGACAGCTTTATCTATCTCATAGGTTCTCTTGCCGTCCATGTCCACAGAAAGCTTTGGTTTTTTACCTTCTAAAATTAGTCCCTGTTGAACAAAATAATTTGGCTTAGTTACTACCTTTAGCTTTATATCCTTTTCTTTATCCTTATCTATATACAAACTATATGAGTATCTGTTTGGATTCCATGCCTTTTCGCCATTATCTATAAGTTCTGCCTTCTCCCCATCTACAAGCACAGAATCAATCATCTCATCTATTTCATTTAATTTTGTAGCATTTGTCTGGTCCTTCTTTTGTGCGAATACATTAAATATTTTAGAATTAACCTTACTCCATTGAGTGTTTAAAGGATATGGATTATTCTTATCATTAGAAATTATGTGAATATTATATATTTCTCCAATATATAAGGTTTCACTTTCAGGATCAAAGCCTGCGTTTTCAATCGCATCACTCATTGTTCCCTTGGCATCATTCTTTTTAAGCGTGAATTTTTCTTTATTATCCCGACCATATGCCTGTGTATCAAAAATAATATTAGACGATGTTATCTCATAATTTATGCCATCCTGCTCCAAATTTTTAGCTGATTCTCTAAAATCAATCAATAATTTACAACCTCTTGGAACTTCATAAACACCATTTGAATCAGGCTCAACTTTTTTCACAACCCATTCAATATTTTTGCCACTTCCCCTAATAATTCCAGTATTTTGTTTGAATTTAGGATAGCAGTATCCAACTAAAGGATTATCGGTATATTTTATATCCTTCCCAAGCAAATCCTTGTGTTCATTAAGTTTAAATGAATATGTCTTTCTCTTCATATTCATTTCCAAAATTTGAGGTTCACTTTGCTCCTTGACTTCAAATACTGCGTCTTCGGCATCATAGCTTGTTTTTAGATTTTCTCCATTACTTGGATCTACGGCTTTCAAAATATCAAGATCTGTTCCGGCATACCAATGATACTGTCCTGGCATCAGGTCATACTCCCTATATCCTCGACCATTTTCATCTACAGCATATAGGACTGTTGGCTTTTGAATCCCTGCCTTGGCTTTTTTGCTATCAACCTTAAAATCTCCGGTGGTTATTACACCCATATTGTTTCTTGCCAAATAAGTATAAGGTGCCCGACCTGCTTTTTGGATATTATTTTCATTGATATATGCTTCGGATTTAAAAGTCACATCGTTTGCATATACCCTTACCTTTGTCGGCTTTACTTGTTTTTCAACAGTTACATTCTTTACGTCAAAATCAATGATTGAATCAATATTCTCATCCTCTTGCGTTTTTTCATTGAAGGTTTTAAAGAAGGCGTTTCCACCATTCTCATTTTTCTCTATGTAAAAATACCCGTTATTCATGCCCTTGAGGGTTTTCTTTGCTACAAATGTTAATTCGCAAAGTTTTCCAGCGGGAAGCTTTGTGTTTTTTCCATCATAATTATTCATGTAAAATGGAACACAGCCATCTGTTGCATCTTTGCCATTCTGAACTCTTGAATTTAAACCACCAAATTGCATATATGGGGCATTAGATGTTTTGTTTTTTAGTTCAAAATAATCTTTTGAATAATAAATATCGAATTGATATGCAAAAACATCTTTTACATCCTTGTCTAATTCGAGAGTTACCTTTACTGTATCACCAGGTTCTATCTTTTTTTCACTTACATTCAGATTCACCTTAGGTGCCTGTCCACTATTTGACTGCCCATCATCGGCAAATGCAATCGACGCCATGCTGGAAAAAGAGAAACTTAAAGTTACTAATAAAGACAATGTCAGAGTGAGTGCCTTACTTAATATTTTTTTCATGCTTCATCACCTTCTTTATTTTCTATCCACAGGGAACTTATCCAGTTCTCCATTCATATGCCTATACATCAAAGAGATATCTACAGAGTTTATTTTCTTATCCCCATTTACATCCGATAATTTCTTTTGTTCATCGGATAAAGCACTTCCTGATATCCAATCAATAATTTTTTGAATATCAATTTTATTTATTTCTCCGTCTCCATTTACATCTCCTATATGCTGCTTTTCTGTATTACCATCTTTAACAGTAACTGTAGATACTGCTGGTGCAGCACAAGCCTCATCCGTACCAGCAGATTTATCTGCACTTACAATATAGTACTTGCCTGTTTTCTTAAATGTATATGTATAGTCTCCCTTATTGCCTTCTATTGTTTCTAACTTATTCCACTTTGAATCATATATTTCCACATTAAGATTCTCCACCTTATGTAGCTTATCATCATTTCCCTCTGTTACAGATTGTGTTCCTGATTTCAGTGTGGAAAACTTTAAAGGCTTATTAGTATTTGCATCATACGCATCTTTATCAAAAGCCGTAAAAAAGCCTCTTTGATAGAAAGTCCAATCCTTAAACATAGCAACATCTATAACATCTCCATCAGAAAGAAGAATATAGTCTGAGGTAGACCCTACCCCTTTCGACATCAACGGATAAACGTGATTCCTATAGTACATAAGGTTTTCATCGTGACCCCAAAAATTCTGCATATAAAGAGATTTCGCTACTCCAGTTACTACTAAAGCCTTAAGATTATCCTCATAAGCCTCATTTCCCTCGATAGTTACTACGCCTTGTTTCCCTTCCTTGCCTAGAGGTGTATTTTCACCATTCATTTTAGATTCTGGGAGTCCTAGATAGTATTTCTGCAAAACATAAAGATAGGCGTGCAAAAGAGTTGGCCTTTTTACCACCTTATTATCTATATAATCAGGCGTATTTCCATTTGTATGATATCGCCTAAACTCCGCAAGTCCATAATCTCCTACATCAAAGTATGGTACTTCCACAGGAACTCTGCCTAATACAGTCTTTCCCTTGTCATTTCCTTTTAAAAGTTTTCCGTCCGAGGATATATTAAAGTACACCTTTACTTTTGCCTGAGGTGTCTCATCATACCCATATTGTTCTCCTGTAGTTGCATGAACAGGATTTACAAATAGTGAAAGAACAATCATTATCGTCATCATTAGAATTGTGACAATCGAAATTATTCTTTTATCAAGTTTCTTGAAAAAAGTCATATACTCCCTCCTTTTTTCCAATAAAAAATGCTTCCTGCCGATTCCAAAAGAAACCACAAGAAGCCCTAATACTCGATTCATTTCAAATTTCTAAAAATAATAACTGCAATAAGACAATTCATATTTGCGTGCTTGGCAATCAATCGTATAGCTACCGATTATATCTTGCACATTTTCATCATCATGATTAAATCTTTAGAAATAAATCTGTGAATAAGTCTCCTGACTATGCTTCTTAGCATTTCACGCCTTCTCACTATGGCTATTGTTTCACCATAGCAATGCCTAACATGTGATTTGCTCCACAATACAGTTTGCCCTATCCATGTAACACTTCGTAACATGAATAATAGGCAAGTACACTTGCTAAAAATTCCCACATTTAAAGCTATACTCTGTGTGTTCCTTTGGATTCACTTATTATATTTTCTATGTAAATTATATATGCAAGATATGTAGAGTACAACCCCCCACATTTTTTTAAAATTTTTTGTTTTTTCTTCACAATATTTATATTTTGTTTTGCAATGAAACTGCCAATGCACGCAAAAAAACCGTTGCAGTTCAAAAGAAACTATACAACGGTTTAATTAACATGTTCAACCAATATGCATTGTTATTTATTTACTCTGTTGCTGAGAATTGTTTGAACGCTGAGCCTGCTGTGTCAAATATCCTCCCATAAGCGCATCTTGGAATTCAAAGTTACTGTTTACATCTATAACCTTCCACGCTTCCTTTTTCTTATTGTAGGTCAGCTTTAGTTTCGCCTTATTTTTGATATTCTTGTCTGTTTTGTCGAATTCCTTCTTCATTTCCTTATCAATGGTTTCATTTAGCTTGTCTTCCTTCATGGCTTTGAGCTTTCCAAGATTCTTAGTGAAATAAGTATTCATATTCTGAGTTACTTTTACAAAATCATATGTAGTTATCTCCACTGTTGCCTCTGCCTCTTTGCCTTTTTTAACTTCCTTAGCTTTGATAACTTTAAATTCAAAATCCTTCATTCTATTGAACTGCTCTTGTGGACTTTTTTCAAAATTTTTCTTGAGTTGTTTCTTCTCGTCATCTGAAAGCTTGCGACCTGATATTTGCTCCTGCCATTTGATAACATCGCCTTTTTGCAAATCTTTCAAGTATGCTTCTGTCGCTCCCTCTGGAGTTTTGGTATCAGTACCACATGCTGATAATCCAATTACCATGCACAAAACAATTGCAACACCCAATATTTTACTAAATCTCTTATTCATCTTCATCAAAAATTCTCCTTCACTATAAATCAACATGATTATTATACATCCTACGTTCAACGCTTGCAAGATTAAAAGAGTTCAACGCTTGCAAGATTAAAACAATGTTATATAATAGTCTCATGATTACAGATAATATTAACAATATATCACAAAAATATAACTTAAAAGCTATATTATCAATGATGCTATCATCAGCGTCCTTTGTCGCAATGGCAACGATGGTTAAGCTTTCAGGGTCAAACATACCTCTAATGCAACAAGTATTCTTTCGTAATCTTGTCATGCTCATATTTGCAGGTATCGTCATTCATCAACAAGGCATCAGTCTGAGGGTTAAACCTGTTCACCGCCCAGTTCTTGCGATAAGGTGCATCTTTGGATTTCTTGGTGTTATATGTGTTTTTTATGCCAGCAATCATCTATATCTTGCAGATGCCCAAATTCTTCAAAAACTCAATCCTTTTTTTGTTATGTTCTGGGCTGTAACTCTACTAAAAGAATCTGTGAATTGGCAAAGAATTCTGAGCATAATATTAGGCTTCATAGGTGCTGTAATAGTAATAAATCCAACTGGGAATCTCGAACTGGTTCAGGTTGATAACTCCGCAATATTAGGCGAAAGCAGTTTTTCTCTCATATTCCCTTTCCTAGTCGGAATTGCAGCTGCATTCTTTGGAGGTACTGCATATGCAATGGTCGGTAAACTTGCTGGCTCAATTAAAGGAATGGTAATAATATTCTATTTTTCCTTATTTTCAATGATTTGTTCAGCATTTTTCATCCCTTTTCACTGGGTTTCTCCAGATTTTGAATCGTGGATATATTTAATTCTAATAGGTGTATTCGCCGCTAGCGGACAATACTTCCTAACGAAAGCCTACTTGTCGGGTAAAGCGAGTTCTGTTACCGTATTTGATTATACAGGTGTCATATTGTCGCCTCTGGTAGGTATGATTATCTTTGGCGAAAATCTGAAGTTGACTACTCTTATAGGCATGGCAGTAATTATTGGAAGTGGTATTTGGGCTATAAGTCTTAATAAACGAAAATAATTATTAATATTTACTTTTAATAGTTGCTTTTAATAATTATTTTGTCTTTCAGCCTCAATCTTTTTAAAATCATCTACATACTTCACATTTGGGGGAATAGTCATTAGTTCTGCCAATCCCTCCTCCAGAAGAGTTTTGTTGAACATCTTATCATCTAAATATACATATGCGAGCACTCTTCCATATTTATCTCGCTCCTGAACATCGGTTTCAAGAGTAACATACTTGCCCTCAAGATTATCCTTTGTATACTTGCTTGCTATCTTTCCCATAGGAGTATTCCTTGACTTGTCAGGATGGACACTTTCCGGTGTGTCTATACCAATCATCCTGACTTTTTCTTTCTTTCCGTCCATAAGAACTACAATCGTATCCCCATCTACAACTCTATCACAATAGACCTTACCACTCTCAATCGAGGATGACTTCTCATCCAGCCGTTCAGGTATCAAGCCTTTAGGAATAATCCCATTATCTTTCCCATATGTTATTGCAACAACTACAGCTAATGTGATTATAATTGATATTACTTTGTTCTTATTGCTTCTACTTCTACGTCCTTTTGCCATATAAATTCCTGAGTATAAAGATTTAATGTTCTATTTTATGTTGAAAAAATTCTTAGCATTTTCACAAGTTATACTTGCAACTTCTTTATAGTCCATGCCTTTAATAACAGCCATTCTTCTTACCGTATGTTCTACATATGGCGATTTATTTGGCTTACCTCTGAATGGTTCTGGTGTCAAATACGGTGAATCTGTCTCAACCAATAAATATTCAATAGGAATCTGCTTCACTACTTCTACGCTTTTTTTGTTATTCTTATATGTCAAAGGACCAGCCATCGAAATAGTCCCACCAAGTTTAACATATTCCATGCCTTGCTCTACACCACCAGAGTAGCAATGCAAAAGAACGCGTGCATCAGAAACCTGACTCCCATCACTCAAAGTTCTTTCCGGGAACCATCCCTTTCTCTCATCTGTAAAGGCGCCCTCTTCAATAAGGATGTCCATTGTATCCTTTGCAGCTTCACGTGAATGTATTACTATTGGCATCTTAAGTTTGTTTGCAAGTCGAATCTGCTCTCTAAACCACTTTTGCTGCTCATCCTTAGGACTGTGCATGTAATGATAGTCAAGGCCTATCTCACCAATAGCTTGAACCTTTCCCTTCTTGGCAAGCCCTTCTATCAATGAAATCTCCATTTCATCGATATCTGAAACCTCATGTGGGTGAATACCAACAACGGCATAACACCATTCATTTTCACTTGCATCCTTAACAGACTGTAGCGAAGATGCTAGATCGCATCCCACATCCATAACATACGAAACGTTAGAATTATTTATTTCTTCAATTAGTTTTTTTCTGTCCTCGTCAGTGTATTTCTCGAAATTTATATGTGCATGCGAATCGAATAAAATTTGAAATCACCTCCCGATTTTCATTTGGCTATAACGTATAGCCAACAGCAAGTTATTATCGGCAATATAACATAGTATAATCGAAGCCTATAATTAAACACCCAACATCTAATTGAACACCAAATATCTAATTACAAACCTAATTCAAGAGTAGATCTATGCTATCACTTCTCCATCTGGAGCATCTGTCTTAACAAGCTCTAATTTATCACCATTATCTGCAAATAGAATCATACCCTTTGACTCCAATCCACGAAGCTTCCTAGGCTTTAAATTAGCAACAACTGCTACCTTCTTGCCTAACATTTCGTCTGGTGTAAAATGCTCTGCAACACCTGATATTATTTGCCTTTTTTCAGTCCCCATTTTCACCTGGAATACAAGTAGTTTGTCTGCTTTTGGATGCTTCTCAGCTTTGATAATCTCTCCAACACGTAAATCTATTTTGTCGAAATCGTCATAAACAATTTCCGGCTTTAGCTCAAGCGGAATATTCTCGTCATCAATCTCATTAGATTCCTTAATTTTCTCTAGCTCTTCAAGTTCTTTCTCAACATCAATTCTTGGGAATAAAGGTTTACCTTTTTTAACTTTCTCCTGATACATCATCTCAAATTCTTTTGCATCTTCCCATGCCACGTCAGCATACCAAAGTCCCATCTGTTTCCGTATTTCGTCTGACGTTGAGTGCATAAACGGATAAATCAAAATTGATACTATCCTAATTGATTCAGCCAAATTATGTAAACAGGTGTCAAGATTGTCCCTCTCTGCCTCATCTTTAGCGAGAACCCAAGGCATCTTTTCGTCAATATATTTATTAGCTCTGCGCACGAGAATCCAAATCTCTTCAAGTGCACTGTGGAAAGCAAATTTATCCATCTCAGCCTCAACCCTATCAGCCGCTGCAAGTGCGACTTCCTTGAGGCTTTTATCGTACTCATCTTCAAGCTTTGCATCAGGAACTATCCCTGAATTGTATTTTTCAATCATAGAAACAGTTCTGGAAACTAGATTTCCAAGATCATTTGCGAGATCCGAGTTAATTCTCTTGATTAATGCTTCGGTACTGTAATTGCCATCATGTCCAAATGTATATTCACGCAAAAGGAAATACTTGAGTGCATCAATCCCATATCTATCGATGAGTTTAACAGGATCAACGACATTTCCCTTGGATTTCGACATCTTTCCGCCGTCCAGTAGAAGCCATCCGTGTCCAAGAACTTTCTTAGGTAGAGGGAGTCCTAAAGACATCAAAATAGCCGGCCAGATAACCGTATGGAATCTTACAATTTCCTTGCCTACAAGGTGCACGTCCGCAGGCCAATATTTATCGTAAAGCTCCTTGTCATCAGGGTACCCAAGCGCCGTAATATAGTTGCTTAGAGCATCAAGCCATACGTAAATTACGTGCTTCTCATCAATTGGCACCTTAATACCCCAGTCAAATGTTGACCTCGAAATGCACAGATCATCAAGACCCTGCTTAACAAATGCGAGCATCTCATTGCGTCTAGCTTCTGGTTCAAGAAAATCAGTCGTTTCAAAAAGCTCTATTAACTTATCCTGGTATTTTGATAGACTAAAGAAATATGCTTCTTCATGTTCCTCTGTTACAGGTCTTCCGCAATCAGGGCATTTCCCATCCTCAAGTTGACTGTCGGTCCAGAAAGCTTCACATGGTTTGCAATAGTGTCCACTATATACTCCCTTGTATATATCACCCTTCTCATATAGTTCCATGAAAATCTTCTGAACTCTTTCAATATGTCTAGGTTCGGTCGTCCTAATAAAATCATCATAGGAAATTTCCATGGTTTCCCACAGCTTCTTCACTCCCGCAACTATTTTGTCTACGTGCTCTTGAGGTGTTATCCCCTTTTCCTGAGCGATAGTTTGAATCTTCTGCCCATGTTCATCTGTTCCTGTCAAAAATCTGACATCATAACCTGATAGTCTTTTAAATCTGGCCATAGCATCCGCCATAACCGTACAATAAGTATGACCTATATGCAGATTGTCGCTCGGATAATAAATAGGCGTTGTAATGTAGTATTTCTTCTTATCGCTCATTCTTCTAATTCCTTCCTTCAGTAACTAAATCTCAAGATCCTCGTCTGTCCAGTCCTCACCGCTCCATTCTTCTTCAGGCCATTCTTCATTGATGAAAATTTTCTTCATGATTCTATCCATACCTATTACAAGTGCAGTGCTGGCAACAAACCCAACTCCTAGGATTGCAAGAGAAACCTTAGCAACCTTTGAAAAATTATTGTTTTGTTTTTTGCTTTCTTTGCTCATGTCTAATCCTCCTCTAAATTAGATTAATACTTCCTTTTTTCAATATAGTCTATTATTAAATTAGCTGCCTGTTCATAGTCTATGTATGATGAGTTTAAACTCAAATTATAATTCTTGATATCTCCCCACTTAAAGCTAGTATGATAATTATAATAGTTTTCTCTTGCCTTATCATACGTTTTAACAAGTTCTTCTATAGTCTCAGGTTGCTCGCCATATTCTTCAATACATCGCCTTATTCGGTCCTGCTTCTCACCATGTATGAAAATATTTGTAACTCCAGGCACATCCTTTAAAACGAAGTCCGCACATCTTCCTACAATCACACCTTCACCGCTTTCAGCAATTTTCTCTATCACCTTATATTGAGCGACAAAAACTCTGTCATTAATGCTCATAGGATCAGCCGAAATCGACTCTCCAAGACAAATAGCTGAAGATAATCCGTAAGTGAAACTGTTTTTCGCCCTAAGCTCTTCTCCCTCAAAAATGCTTTTGTCAATCCCACTTTCTTCGGTTGCCATTTCAATAATTTCTTTATCATAAAATTTAACGCCAAGTTTTTCGGCAACAATTTTGCCTATAATTCTCCCGCCGCTTCCAAACTGTCTGCTGATTGTAACTAATTTTTTCATTGAACCTCCTACAAATTGAGCCAATGCCATTGCTATGCTAGTATTATACAACAATTAACCCACTTTTACAACAGGATATTTGGAAAAATTTGGTAAAATCATCGATCGCTTCATTGACAAAATATTAGTGTTTTGTTACAATTCTACTTGCCGTGAAAGGCGAAAATTCAAAACTCTAAAAATATTCTTTTCACATTAGTTTTATAGAAATTAATATAGGGAATTGGCGCAGTTGGGAGCGCGTTTGACTGGCAGTCAAAAGGTCAGGGGTTCGAATCCCCTATTCTCCACCATTAAAAGAGCCGAGAAATCGGTTCTTTTATTTATGTGGCATATAAGTCCCATAGTAAAATCCCCGTCTTTAGGCACGGGTCAGTTGTATGGGTTTATAGCCTCACTTCGAATCACCTGTTTTACAGGTGGCACCGATTTATGACATTGAGGAACATACTTGCGGTTAATAATCGTATTTTGCTCCCCAATATATGTGGCATTTACTTAGAGCTTCTTATCTCTGTGGCGAGCCGACCATTTGCTCCACAATATACTGGATGTTTACTATACCATTGTTTTCCAACATCGTTCTTTCATAAACTTTGAAATAACAGAAATATTTTCGCCTTCATAATACTTTACAAGTAGCTTCTTAAACTCCGATACTTCATTTTCTGGAATCACTAAAAAACCTCCGCCGTGAGCAATAAGATAGTGATTTGCAAAAATAACAGAGGCTCGCTTATTACCATCCAGAAATATCTGCGTCTTCATGCAGTAAAGGCAAAGTCTTATTGCGATATTAATGGCATCATCAGCTTCCTCAACAAGTTCTTGGATTCTCTCCTTAACATCTATCTCGTTTGGCAGTGGTGGCACATAAGACGAACCACCAATGGTAACTGGGACACCCCGGATTCGACCACCTTCTGAAAAAAAGCCTTGATTAACGAGTCTAGCAATATGACTGAGCATGTAGTAGTCAGAACGGCTGGCAACAACATCATGGTCTAGAATAAACTCCCATGCGTGTTTCAAATTCAAAATCTTCTGCACATCTGTAGCCGTCATACCAGATACTATTCCGTTCTCTATTATCTCTTCCGTTTGAGGAAAGGATGTTGCGACCCCCTCCAAAACAGCCTGATCATAGATATTTATTTTCATATTCGCACGTGCAAATTCAATGTTATTTATTACATCGACAGAAAGACCACCCTCAGAATATCCAGCTTCAGCAAGCTGTTTTTCAATACTACGAAGAGATTTTCTAATTTCGCGTGTTTCTCTAGCATTGCGCAGTAGCAGATTATACAATTCTTCGGTATATGTACCTACATATGTGGATGTCTGTTTACCTGCAACACGTTTTCTTACATAAAGATATTTACCATTACCGCGTTCCTTGATTTCGGGTGTACCATCATATGGCATTAAGTTCAGTCTTGCATTGAGTTCGACACAACATCTAAGTAATTCCTGTATTTCATTATATTGTGCTGCCATTTCAGCCCTCCTTTTGGGGAGCAGTTCCCTTAAATATTATATAGCAATGTTCCCCAATATTCAATATCCCTTACATAACATTTTATATATTCGTCAGTAAATATTTTGTGTATGCAAACCAAAAAATTGATTCACAACATCTAATAATTTTGTATTGCTAAAATAAAATATAATTAATATCCTCACCCCCCCCCTATTACTTTCACAAAATAAAGGAATACGCTCAAAAAAATGAACACAAGAGAATGAGATGAACTCAAGCGAATGCACAGTTAGAACTTGACAACACCGGAATATATTTCTATAATATATATTACATGTAATACTGATGAAGAGGGATGGTTATTATGAACACAATATCCTTAAGAATGAATGATGAAGATGCAAAATTACTACGCGAATATGTCAGTGTTAATAAATTAAATATGAGCCAATTTGTAAGAGAGCTTATTATGGACAAATTGGAAGAAGAATTTGCGTTAGACGAGGAGCGAATTCTAAAAGCTCATTTAAAAGCTAAGGAAGAGAAAAAGTATGACCATACAGAAGTTTGGGATATACTGGGCGTTTAATTATGTATAAGGTAGAATTCTCAGAATCAGCTTTAAAATCTCTTAAAAAGCTTGACAAATATACGATACGAGTTATTAAGAATTGGGTTGTAAAAAACTTAGTAGATTGTGATGACCCTAGAGTGCATAGCAAAGCTCTTAAAGGCAACTTAACTGGTATATGGCGTTACAGAGTAGGAGATTATCGATTGTTTGCCGATATTCATGATAATGTAGTTACCATAGAAATTTTTGAAATAGCACATAGGAGCAAAATATATAAATAGCATAATCTTACAATTAATAATACATCCACCTATGGGTAAAAAATAATTCCTAAGCAATTAGATGCCTTTAGGGACTATTTCTTATTTTCATTTCATATTCTTTTATTTTATTACAAGAGCGGTATAAATACAAGTCTTGTTTTTCATGTTTTAATAGATAAAATAATATTAAGTTAACCTTCGTTAGTAAAAAGGAGGCTATTATGGATAATCCCCCTGTTCGATGAATTGATAGTTATAGTTTATTCGATATAAAAACGAAAGGAATTAGATATGAAAAAATCATTCACAAGCATTATATGCATAATAAGTATGCTCATATTTGCAGTTATGACGCCCTTGTCTATTTATGCAAATGATACGCCTGTAGACACCTTAATCGAATCTAGCGATTTCGATGGGGAAGTTATTCTGTCGTCGTATGTTGAGGCCGGAGATTTATATGTTATTACAATGTCAAAATCTAATATACCACCGGGTGGTGGCAAATGCCCTTCTAAATCAAAAAACGTTACTTCCACAGTAAGTCGCTCCACGCTTCAAAGTTGGCGTGATAGTAACGACTTAGAAAGAGGTGTCAGGAGCTTATTGGCAAGCACATTCGTTGGGGTCTTTTCATTCGCACTTGGATTCGCCACGGAAATCGCTACTCCATTTGTGCCTTCAGTAGCAAAAGATTGCACTAAAATATTGGACAATACCACCAAATCTTCCGTGAAAATAGTATCCACCTTTACATGTACGCAAAAAGTTCAATCAGGAAGCTGGTATCACGTATGGAAATTGTCTTCCGTAAAGGCATATTAGTGTTATGAACACCATTTCAGCTAAAGGGAAAACGATTATTGGAATAAACATTATATTGTATATCATAGGGTTAACGATATACATGTTGTATTTAAATATGCGTATTAATCCCTACATATACTACGGCATGCTATTTGTAGTGCTAGTGGACCTAATAACATTGTTTTCAAAGTACTTATTGAAAGTTTCCAAGGAGATAGAAGCAAAACTTATAATGGTTTCTACTATTCCGCTAATATCATTGATAATATCTTACATCAAAGACATAATATTATAAAATAGAGCCTATATAGGCTCTATTTTATAATATTATGGGGTCTATATGCCCCATAAAATAAAAGCCGCATCTTTATGCGCGGGTCAGTTAGAGGAGCTTATGAACCCAGTTCGAACCACGCGTTTTACGGGTGGTTCCGTTCTATACTATTTTGTGCTGTCTAAAATTCTACAGGTCATCCTCAATAGCGCTGCTCTTAGCGTAAGCTGAGGATCTCGCCTCAAAGAAATCGGTTTTAACCATGTTTGCATTTGAATACTGGCTTACCCATGCCATTGATGCAGGTTCTTCCTCATATCCTGGATACAATGTTCCAAGTCCCAAAGAAGAGTATCTCTGATTGCCAAGATATTTGATATAGTCTTCCACCATTTTGTTATTAAGTCCTGGTATGTCATTGCCTATAACGTACTGCCCCCATGCAATTTCCTGCTCTACGCCAGTCTTTATCATGTCG
>USBT01000020.1 GCA_900553025.1 uncultured Eubacteriales bacterium
GAGCTGTCAAAAAAGGTTAGTGTTCCGGATGTAATAGCCGATCAGCCTGTTTGGCAGAAGCACATTAAGGAAATGGGCGAGATGGAGCCTATTGTTAAAAAATATAGAGAATATAAGAGTGCAAAAGAGGGCATTGATGACGCTAAGGAAATCTTAGATTTGGAAGATGACGCTGAGCTTAAGGAAATGGCGAAGCTGGAGCTTTCGGAGCTTGAGGAAGGTATCGCAGAAATCGAGGATGAGCTTAAAGTGCTTCTTTTGCCTAAGGACCCTAACGACGAGAAAAACGTTATCCTTGAAGTCAGAGCAGGTACTGGCGGAGATGAGGCTGCTTTGTTCGGGCAGGATCTTCTCAGGATGTATTTGAGATATGCTGAGCGTAATCGCTGGAAGGCTGAGGTGCTTGAAATCAACGATACTGGTATCGGTGGAATCAAGGAAGCGGTTGTGCTTATAAAGGGTAAGGGTGCATATTCCAGACTGAAATATGAGAGTGGAACCCACCGTGTTCAGCGTGTACCTGAAACGGAATCCTCGGGGCGTATCCACACATCGGCTGCGACGGTCGCTGTTTTGCCGGAGGTTGATGATGTTGACGTTGAAGTTAATCCAAATGATGTGAGGGTTGATGTTTACAGAGCTTCAGGTAATGGCGGACAGTGTGTAAATACAACCGACTCAGCGGTTAGGCTAACCCACGAGCCGACAGGGCTTGTTGTTACGTGTCAGGACGAAAAGTCTCAGATTAAGAACAAAGAAAAGGCTTTCAAGGTATTGCGTGCTAGGCTTTATGACCTGATGATGCAGAAGCAAAATGAAGAGATTTCGGCAGAGCGTAAGAGCCAGGTTGGATCAGGTGACAGGTCTGAGCGAATAAGGACATATAATTTTCCTCAGGGCAGGGTTACTGACCACAGAATTGGGCTGACGCTTTATAAACTTGAGAATATTTTGGACGGTGAGATAGACGAAATTATCGACGCTATGACCACGCATGAGCAAGCGGAGAAAATGAAAAACTTCTAATTGCTACAAGAATGTAGTGGTCAACATGGGTTTTACCGGTTTAAATGTAACACTCAAATAATAGAAAAGTTTGAAAAATGGGTACGATTATTTTTAAGGACACAATCGAAGACATAAAAAAAGCTGGAGAGATTATAGCTGGCGGAGGCATTGTAGCTTTTCCTACCGAAACAGTTTACGGTCTTGGTGCAAATGCGCTTGATGAAGAAGCAGTTAAAAAAATTTACAAAGCAAAAGGAAGACCGAGCGATAACCCCATGATTGTTCACATATCGCAAGTAGACGATGTATATGGAATTGCTGATATTTCGAGCCGCACGATGTCTGAAAATACATTGGAAAACTTCAAAAGCTGTGCTGATGCTTTCTGGCCTGGGCCTCTTACAATGGTGCTACCTAAGAAAGAAATTGTGCCTTTGACTACTACGGGTGGACTTGACACGGTCGCGATAAGGATGCCATCGCACAAGACTGCCAAGATACTCATCGAATATTCGGGTTGCCCGATTGCGGCGCCGAGTGCAAATTTATCTGGAAAGCCAAGCCCTACCACGGCAGAACATACTCTTGATGATATGGATGGAAGAATAGATGCGATTATATTCGGAAGTGATTGTCAGGTTGGGATTGAGTCGACTGTGGTGGATATGAGAAATGACGAGCCTGTCATTCTAAGACCGGGACGCATAACTGCTGAAGATTTGTCAAATGCAATCGGTGGAAAGGTTCTAATTCATCCGTCGCTAAAGATAAGCGATTTATCACGAAAGAATGCAGATGTGTCGCAAAAGAACGAGGGCGTGTCACAAAAGAATTCAGATATATCACAAAAGAATATCGATATGACACAAAATATGGTTGCAAGATCGCCTGGGATGAAGTACAAGCACTACGCTCCAAAGGCGGAAATGCAAGTTTTCATATCCGACACAAATGACAGAGCAAAAGCCTTGGAAATGGCTGAAAAAGAGGCCAATCGCTTAAAGGCGATGGGACAAAGAGCAATCATAATCTCGTTTAAGGACGGGCTTGAGGCGGCGCACGATCTTTTTCGCAGACTGCGAGATGCGGATAAGGCTGGCTACGATGTAATCTTGGCTGTGGGTGTAAGCGATGACGAAAATGACGGGGTAGGATTTTCTGTTATGAATAGAATGCTGAAATCCGCAGGATATAATGTGAAGAAGGTATAAAATTCAAGAATAGGCGAAAAGTCACAAGAATATGAAAGGTCTGAAGAAGAACGAGCGGAGAAAAAGTCAAGAAGGTCGTGGAAGGACGATTAACAGAAAAAGTTAGAAATATATTTAAGTATCAGGAAACTCAGGAGGGGCAGTTATCAAAATGATTATAGCAATGGCAGCCGACCACGGCGGTTTTGAACTGAAAAACAAGGTAAAGGAACATCTAAGGAATAAGAAAGACGAAAATGGCGAAAACTACAAAATAGTTGACCTCGGCACAAATTCGTCAGAGTCAGTAGATTATCCGCTGTATGGCAAGATGTGTGCCGAAGCCGTGGCTAGTGGAAAAGCCCAGTTGGGACTAGTATTTTGTGGTTCTGGAATTGGAATTTCAATTGCTGCAAATAGGGTCAAGGGCGTACGCTGTGCCCTCGTGCATTCAGTAGAGCTTGCTAGACTTGCTAAAAAGCATAATAATGCGAATATGCTCGCGATGGGAGGAAGATTCACCGATCCAGATCTCGCCTTGGAAATGGTCGATGCTTGGCTGTCCGAAAAATTTGAGGGCGGAAGACACGACCGAAGAATTGCAATGCTTGAGAAATAGTCTTAATAATTTAAATTTAGCATAAAAATCTATGATTAATATTTGTCGGAGGAAGAGGAAAACTATGGGAAAAGTATATGTATTTGATCACCCGTTAATTCAACACAAAGTGTCTTTGATGAGGGACAAGAACACAACCGTTAAGGAGTTTAGAGAGCTTGCGACTGAGATATCGACATTGATGGGATATGAGGCCACTAGGAACCTGCCACTTGAGGAGGTTGAGGTTGAAACTCCTATCTGCAAGACCAAAACGATGATGCTAAAGGGTCAGGACATCGCGATTGTGCCTATTTTGAGGGCAGGTCTAGGATTTGTTGACGGAATGATGAACCTCGTGCCGAATGCAAAGATTGGACATGTTGGGCTTTATCGAGATCCTGATACTCACCTTCCTGTTGAATACTATTGTAAATTGCCCGTTGACATTGAAAATAGACAGACCTTTGTCGTTGATCCCATGCTCGCAACAGGTGGATCGGCAGTTGCAGCGATAGATTTTATCAAGCAGCGCGGAGGAACGCATATTGTGTTTATGTGCTTGATTGCGGCACCGGAGGGAATTGAAACTCTTCAGAAGGCACATCCCGACGTTGACATTTATATCGCTTGCAAAGACGAAAAACTTAATGAGAATGCATATATTGTTCCAGGTCTTGGTGATGCTGGCGATAGACTTTACGGCACAAAATAGGCTGTTCTCATGGCAAAACGGCTTGCTTCAACGGCAAATCGGCATGTAGGCACAATGGTTTTCTTCAACGGCAAAATCGGCATGTGGACACAATCGTTTGCTCCAACAACAAAATGACCAGCCACCACAAAATATTTTGTTTTGCCACATACGGCGAGGTAAGTCTTGGTAGTGGGACCAAACCATATGAAGCATATAAGGCATACAAGTTGTATCGGAATAATCTTGAGCGCAACTTGAGTATTTCAACTGAGTAAATTTGTAAGAGGTAGATGTATAATGAAAAATTTAATTCCGGATAATGTGAGTGATAAGACTAACGTTTTCGACGTTTTAAAGGAGAGAGGATTTATCGAGCAGACAACGGATGAGGATGCGGTTAGAGCCCTCTTGGCTAACGAGAAAATCAAATTTTATATTGGATTTGACCCGACTGCTGATTGTCTTCACGTAGGGCACTTCATGCAGGTCATAATAATGATGTATATGCAGAAATACGGGCATACGCCTGTCGTACTCATCGGAGGTGGAACTGGCATGGTTGGAGATCCTTCGGGACGTACAGACATGCGTAAGATGATGACGCAAGACACAATAGAGGAGAACTGCAGAGCTTTTGAAAAACTTTTTGAAAAATTCCTCGACTTCGATGATGAGTGGAAGTATGAGGGAAATGACGGAGTTTACAGTCCAGGGCACGAAACAAAGACACCCGAACCTGGCAAAGCAGTTTCTGTCAATAACGCCTCTTGGCTCTTGCCCTTAAATTATATTGAATTTGTAAGGAAGATAGGTACGCACTTCAATGTAAACACAATGCTCAGAGCTGAATGCTTCAAACAAAGAATGGAACAGGGGCTGTCATTTTTCGAGTTCAACTACATGCTGATGCAGTCATATGACTTTATGGTTATGGCAAGGGATTTTGACGTCAAGATGGAATTTGGCGGAAATGATCAGTGGTCAAATATCATAGGTGGTGTCGATTTGGCTCGCAAGGAAGCTGGAAAAAAGGTTTACGGTATGACATTCAGCCTTCTAACAACAAGCGAGGGCAAGAAAATGGGAAAAACTCAGAAAGGTGCTTTGTGGCTGGATGCTGACAGAACATCCCCATATGAATTCTTCCAGTACTGGCGTAACGTAGCCGATGCAGATGTTAATAAATGCCTGAGAATGTTGACATTCCTTCCTATGGATGAGGTGAATAGATTGTCCGCACTTGAAGGTGCTGAAATTAACAAAGCAAAGGAAATTCTTGCCTTTGAGATTACCAAGCTTGTTCACGGCGAGGAGGAAGCAAACAAGGCGATGGAAGCTGCACGTGCAGCATTTTCATCAGGAGGGCCATCTGGCGTAGCCATGGCAGATATCCCAACTACAACTATTAATGCGTCAGAGTTTGGCGGCGAAGGCAAGGGTCTTGTGAATCTTTTGAAGCAGGTTGGACTTGTACAGTCAAACAGCGATGGATTTAGGACCATCGAGCAGGGCGGCTTATCTCTAAACGGCAACAAAATACTTGAGAAGCGCTACATGGTTACTAGTGCTGACTTCGACGACGGCGTGCTTGTAATAAAGAAAGGCAAGAAGAAGTATCATAAGATTGAAATTGTAGGCTAGTTAATCAAATTTAAATTAGCTTTGTAATTAAAATGCGATTCAAATTAAATCTGAATCATATCGAAATCATATTGTCAAATGTCTTGCACGATATTAACGGTTCGTATATAATTTTAGTATGGATATTTTAAATAGAGAAATTGCAGAAATGATAAAGGAATACATTTAAAATGTAAATCAAAGAAATGAAATGCTAGAATAAAGCAAATAAATAAAATAACATAAGAGATTTAATAAAAAGATTAAAATAGAGTGTATGGTGAAGTAGGAAAACCAGTGAGATTCTGGTACAGTCGCCTCTGCTGTGATGTGGACGAAGGATATATTCCATTGCATTTGCAAGAAGGGTATCCCGAGGATGAAGTTAAGTCAGAAAGCCTATCAGCATACAGATGTAATATTCTTGGGACGAGGGGATTGTACTTTATTTGATGCTTGGAATAAATTCCAGCTAAAACCAACTAGTGGAAACCCTTCGGGGTTGTTTTTTATTGCAACGGAGTAACACTAACATTGAGAACATGAGGATTTTACGACCATTAGGAATGTTGAAAACACTAAAATTTTTGGGGATGACTTAGGAGAGAAATGGAGAATAGAAGAAAATTGAAAAAGCGGGTGTACATATCCTTGAAACGTCTGATATGCGTGTCTATGATAATAGCGTTTGTTTTGTCGCTTGCTTCCTGCGGCAACAATAATGATTGGCAGGAGCAGAGGAAAAGCACTGCAAAGTATTTATTACAGCAGATAGATGACGGCAGTCTTCCTATTGAGGATAGCGAATGGGCGTTAATTGGAATCAAAAATAGTGATATAAAATTAAGCAGAGAACAGCTTGACAACTATTATGATGCTGTGAGGGCAAAGGTCAAATCGAAAAAAGGCGTTCTCTCGGAAGACTTTTATACCGAATATGCGCGAACATCCTTAGGTGTGTTCTTGGCGGGCAAAGACCCTAAAGCAGTTGAGGGATACAATCTCATAGAAAAACTAAATGATTATGAGGTTGTGCTTGATCAGGGCGTGAATGCGAGCATATATGCGCTTATCGCTTCGAACTATTGTGGATATAAGTTAGATGAAGCTGCTGAGGGCAAATATCTTAGCGACATAGGTGCGTCATTTGAGGATGGTGGAGAAGCAGTTTCGAGCAAGGTAGCAATGGATTATTGCGGAATGGCGCTTCAGGCTCTTGCATATTACAAGGATGATAGCAACCAAAAAGCGACAATTAACAGAATCTATGATTTGATTGAAAAAGAAATAAAAAAAGGTAAAAACGGCGTAGACTTAGGTAGCTGTGAAAGTATTGCTCAGGTAATTCTAGGGCTTTCTGCAATGGGAGTAGACATTGAAAAGGATAAGCACTTTATTAAGGATAAGGAAACTCTGATTGACGGAATGATGAAATATGCAGAGGACGATGGATTTGCACACATCAAGGGCAAGCCGGTCAACCTGTTAGCATCGCAGCAGGCTCTCATGGCACTCGACTCTTTTGTGCTGGCAAAGGACAATAAGCTGTTAATGCCGAAAAATGTGAAATAAATCGCTAAGTTGTGAAATAAGTCGATAAGTATGGAAAGGTAGTTAAGGGGAAAAAATATGGAAATGAAGGATAAGAATTATACTGCTAAGCTCAGAGAGGTAGCGGGCGAGATAAACAAAGTAATCGTCGGCAAAGAGGATATAGTTGAGAAAGTGCTAATGGCGATTTTGTCTGACGGTCATGTTTTGCTTGACGACATCCCTGGAGTGGGTAAGACTACACTCGCACTGGCGATAAGTAAAACTCTCGGGCTTGAATTTAATCGTGTCCAGTTCACGCCGGACGTTGTGCCATCGGACATTACAGGATTTTCGATGTATAACAAGGAAACAGGCAAATTCGAATATAGACCTGGAGCAGCGATGTGCAACTTCCTATTGGCTGACGAAATCAACAGAACATCGAGCAAGACGCAGTCCGCACTCCTTGAGGTTATGCAGGAGGGGAAAATAACAGTAGATGGTGAAACAAGAAAGGTTCCGTCGCCATTTGTTGTAATTGCAACGCAGAACCCATTTGGCTCAGCAGGAACGCAGCTTTTGCCGGAAGCACAGGTCGACAGATTCATGATTCAGCTGTCAATGGGCTATCCAACTCCTGAGGAGCAGGTCAGAATTATGGAGGAGCGAAATGGCAGAGAGCCGCTTGACGAGGTACAAAATATCATTACTGCCGAGGAGCTTGGCGAGCTGAAGCGAGAATGCGAGGACGTGCATATAGATACCAAAATAACAAAATATATCGCAGATTTAGTTGAAACGAGCAGACATAACAGATATGTTAAGCTGGGACTTTCACCTAGAGGCGCTATCGCAACGATGAAAATGGCTAAGGCTTTTTCTTTTATGAATGACAGAGATTATGTGACGCCGGAGGATGTAAAGGCTGTTTTCCCACAGGTGGCTACACATAGATTGATTTTGAGTGCAAAGGCACAGATGGAGAACAAAACGAAGCAGGATGTAATCGATGAGATTATTTCGGCATCACCTGCACCGCAAATTTATGATAAGGAGATAAAATTTGCAAAAGTTAAGAAGTAAAAAATCGATAGTTATCATAGCAGTATTTTTGATATCACTCATCAACTTCCTTATAATGCCGCATTATTATTCAGCGATACCACTTCTTTTGTTTGTAGCCTTGATGCTTTGTGGCGTGTTGAGCTTGCTAGTTATAAGGGGAGATGTTGATTCAAATATCAGGTTAGCATATAAGCAGGGCGAGGATAATTGCCTTAGAGCTGATATTGAAATCTATAATAAGGGTGTTTTGCCGAAAATTTCTCTGAAAATAACCGTGGCGATATTGAATATGCTAACAGGCGAGAAAAAAACTGAGGTTGTATATATGTCGATAGGTCCAAGGTCGAAGAAGATAACCTCAATCGATATGAATGCAAAGCTTTCAGGATGCTATCGCATTAGCATAGAAGGCCTCGAGTCGGCGGATTTGCTGAATGTCTTTAAAAGAAACCTAGCAATTCATTCTCGTAAGGAAATAGAGGTTTTTCCGAAGCTTGAAGCAATCGAAATAGGGAGTAACGTATATAGCTCATTTAACATAGAGAGTTTTCAATATTCACAATTTAAAATTGGAAATGACCCTGGCGAAATAAGGGGCGTAAGGGAGTATCAGATAGGAGATAATCCTAAGCACATCCATTGGAAGTTATCGGGGAAAATGGAGGACATAGTTGTCAGGGAACTCGGGTACCCTGTCGAGAATGATATTTTGTTAATGCTTGACTACGCACAGCTTGATGATGAGAAAGCGGCGGACAAGAAAATGTCTATTTGTTTTTCGATATCTCAGCGCTTGCTCGAAAAAACGATAGTACACAATATCGGTTGGTATGACAGAGAGGAAAAAACTTTTTGTATAAGACCAGTTAAAAATACTAGCGACCGAGATAATATTATGAAAAGGCTTTTGAGGAATCAGATGCTAAACGAGGAGGTATCCACGATAAGGCGCTTTATATCTGAAACCGAAGTGAATCAGAGAGTGTTCTCGCACTATCTTTATATTAGTGATGATGATAGAGATTTGGAACAGCTTTTAGAATATGGAGAATTGAATGTCTTTGGAACAAAAGAAAAAAGACTTGATAATACAGAGGGTATATAGCACTGCAATCGCAATCTTACTCAGCGTGGGTATGTGCGCTTGTCTCCTTGACATATTCGGAATAGGTTTTCAACCGGGGGACGCATTCAAGGGTGGCTACAGAGGTGGCTTGCTATACCTATGGAACAGCTTTGCGGATTTAAAGGGGAATATGGATTACACACTTATCGACAAATTCAAATTTGCCAGTGAAAGTGGAGGCTTATTCATAACGATTACAGCGATATTATTATTCCTCATGTCGCTTCTGGTGCTAAAAAGTAGACGCTATGCGCCTTTTCTCATATATGTCGTACCTGTTGTAATTTTGCCTTTTGTAGTTAAGCTCGGACCACAGGCCTTAAGCATTTTAATCCTTAGCAGTGGTATTTTGCTTGGGATTCTGAGAATTAAATTCAAGGACAATATGTCAATTTGGCAATTCGTCTCCGTTGGACTTATAGCGCTTCTTGTATTTGCTATATCAGATGCTTCGCTTGTAAAGGGCAAACTATATAATCCACCCGTATCTGCGGATTTAAACAAAAGGCTTGAACAAAAGGTGAAAACGCTAAGATATGGCGAAAATCCTCTCGGTGAGGGTAAGCTAAATAGGAAAAGCAGGGACAAAATATCAGGCTCCGCTATGGAAATAACGATGACAAAGCCTGAAACGATGTATCTAAGAGGATATGTCGGGGAGAAGTACAATCAAGGCAAGTGGGAGAATCTACCTGCGAGGGAGTATTATCACAAGCTACCGCTGACTGAGAGCCTTAAGGGTTTTGATTTCAACCCCTTAACACAGCTTTCGAGGGTTGCGATTTTAGAGAATGCTGGCTCTGAAGTGTCGGAACAATCAGACAAAGCGTCGGCATCAAAGTCAGCTCCTAACTCAAAAACAAGCTCAACGTCAGATAAGAAGGCAAAGTCCAATTCGGAATCAAAGCCAAATCAAATCGAGATAAGAAATAAGGATGCTTCATCGCTATATGTTTATCATCCATACGAAATAAAAGAATTTGACAGCATCGAGGATATTAAGAATTGGGGCGACAGCTTCCTGACAGGCGAGAAATTTAATGGAGCTAAGAATTACAAATATGAGGCTACAGACGGACAGACAAAAAAATGGACAGAGAGCTATGGGAAGCTATTCACTATGGAGGATGTGTCCCAAGACGAAGTGAAATCTCAGCTGGACAAATATTTTGTTGCAGAGAGCTATAGCAATGTGGACATATATGAGAAATATATTGAATTATCGACTAACGATGTTCTGGCACTGCAACCTATTTTGGGCGAGCCGAAGGATCCGAAGCGTGAGCATATGGGTTACAAGGACGCAATCAATCGGGTGCAGAGCTACTTCAAGGATAATGCGGTATATACGGAAAAGGGCGGAGCTGAAAAGACGAATGCTGAATTTGTAAAGAGCTTTTTGGCAGCACCTAAGGGCTTTGACAGTCAATTTGCGAGCATCGCTACGCTCATGTTCAGGTATTATGGGATACCGGCGAGGTATGTTGAGGGGTATGTTGTCGGGCATGATGATGTATCGAAAATGATTGCAAGTAAGCCATATGACCTGCCACTTAAAAATGCACACGCTTGGACTGAAATTTATGTGGACGGATATGGCTGGGTGCCTGTCGAGGTTACCGAGAAATTTGCGGAAATGGTGAGCCAGCCTGACCTAGAAAAGGGCTTGGAAAACGACACTACGTTAAACCCTTATGACAAACCGGATCCACCCGAAAGACCGAATAAAAATAATCAGGATGAGGACTATTCAAGTCTGCAACAGACAAATTATCTGCCTCTGTGGATAGCACTCTTTATATTGGCTTTAGTTCTTGCTTTTGTTCTCTACAAAATAATTCTCATATTCCTTGGGAAGCTCAGTTGGCGTAGAGCGTTTAAGCAAGAGGATGTGAATGGTGGAATTAGTGCGATATACCAATATATATCTCTTAAAAATTTCCAGCCGACAGAAAAGGCTATTGAGATAGGCAACAAGGCTTCGTACAGCTTGAGCAGGTGCGATGAGGGCGAAAGAGCTTATATGCTTCGCCTACTTAGAGAGTTGAAAAGAGGAAGCAGGGCGAAGATGTTTTCGAAATTTAAAAGGCATTAAATGAGAACAAAGTAATTTACAAAAGGGTTCAAAGAGATTTAGAAATGGGTTCACCGTGATTTACAAATGGGTTCAGAGAAATTAATAGATATAATCAAATGGGAAAAAGGAGGTTCAAATATTGGTTGTATGCGTTATTGCAGGATTCTGATAGGAGGGCATTTAAATGGATAAGCTAAGGCGAATAAGTAAACAAAATAAAATCCTTGTTGTCACGGCTCTATTTGTGATAGGGCTTCTCTTTGTTTTGCCAATTACACTCATAAAAAACAGTGAGACCATGAAGAGAAGCTCCGTGATAGACGGAGAGAACGATTTAAAATCTCAGGTGCTAGTCTACGGCAAGGACTACCAACTCCATTATGAAAAAGAGCAAGAAATAAAGGAAAAAATGGAGAAGCGTGCTGAAATACTTGAGAAAAAGCGCGAGGAGGAAAAGAAACTAGAGGTTCCACCGAAAACTGCCCAGGAAATTATTGAGAAAATCAATGAGGAAAAGGAGCAGATAGAAAACAACGACAAGAAAGATAACAACCCAAAGGATGAGAATGCGGGCAAGGATGAGGGCAAGGAGCCACAGGATAAGCCGTCAGGTGGTGACGGTGGCAGTACAGGTGGCGATAAGCCTCCGCAGGGTGAGGATAATCCGCCTGAGGATGACGACGACTTTGATAACATGGACAATATCAAGCATTGGGAGGGCGATCCGAACAAACCACCTCCTGCAAATGTCGATAAGGACATGATTACGCCTTGGGATCCGATAATAACGACGAATCTAAAAAATAGGAGTAATTACGCAGGCTGTGTTGCTAATTTCAGGATTGATTATAAGAAGTTTGACGGTTCATACTTCAGATTTCCAGGTAAGCTCAGGGTTTATCTTAATGGTAGCGAGGTATATGGAGATGTCGAACAGCGTGATCCAGGTGGTGAATATGGATACGGCAAGGCTAGGAATTATAACCTCAATCTAAAAGAGGGTAAGAACTATGTCGTAATAATAGCCAGAGATGAAGACGGCTTCTATTCTGAGAAAAGATTTATAATCTATGGTAAAAAGGATTTGAAACCTCAGGAGGATGAGTATGTCAGCTTCACCTTTTCATTTGACTTATCCAACATAGGAAAAGGAGTGCAGATTCCGAAACAGACATTTAAGGTAAGAAAGGGAACGGTAGTATCAAAAGCCGTTGTAGATATATTGACTTCAAAAGGATATATCGTAAAGTTCGACGGAGTGACTGATGCAGCGGGATTCTATTTATGGGGACTTGAAAAGTCTGGAATAACCTCAGGCTGGTCGCTAACGGAAGCACAGATAAACTGGCTTCAGGGGCTATCAAGTCTAAATTGGGATTATGATAATGATAAACCTGAGGCTTTGAATCCGGACGCTCTGTACCACAAAGATATAGCAAGGTGGTCAGGGTATATGTGGTACTTAAATGGTCAATATGTCAATTACGGACTATCGCAAACCGCACTTCAAGAGGGGGACACTGTGTATTTCTGGTGGACAAACCATATGGGTGAGGATTTGCCAGGCACGCATAATTGACAAAATCCTAATTGATAAGAATCAAAAGGACAAAATCCAAATTGAGAATAACCGAATTGACATAATCTGAATTGAGAATAACCGAATTGGCATAGTCTGGATTGACAAGCTTCGAATATATTTAGTCCAATCTAATAACGATAATTGTAATATAGGTAAATTGAGAGGAGAACGAGGAAATGAAAGGTATTACGAGAAAAAGTCTTGTGGGCTTTATGTCTTTGTGCCTTGTTATGGCATTTACATTTAGCTATTTTGTTCCTGTTAGTGCACACGATGCTAATGTGGGCGAAAAAAGCAAAGCGACGGAAAAGGCAAAACCGCAAAAAGCTAATGGCACTTTTAACCCGATTAAGGTAACTGTTAGGTTTGAGGACGTGAACAAAACAATACTTGAGCCAGTAGAGGTTACTATAGATAAGCTCTTTGTTCAGAAAGGCGACGGCTATTGGAGCGATGCGGAGTTTGAAAAGCCTGTGGCATTCTTGGCAGTGCAAAAGGCTGCTGAAAAGCTGGGTTTAAACACAAACGATAAATCGCAGTTTGACTGCGGAGAAGGTGGAAAAGGCCTTGTTGCTAAATTAGGATCTGGCTGGGAAAACGAAGCTTTTAAATTGATTGTGAATAACAAGACGGCAGATGATGGCATAGGCAAGCAAGTGCTTAATGCTGGCGATGAAGTTCTAGTTTCTTCTTATGATCAATTTACAGATCCGACAGCTTTTTTTGAGAATAAGCTGTATGAGAATGTAAAGGCTGGTGATACGGTAAAATTCAAGCTGATGTATAGGGATGCTTTTGGCGGTGATGACAATCCAGCAGAGGACGCTACACTTGAAATAAACGGAAAGCCACTTACCTCCTACAAGACTAATTCTAATGGAGAGGTAGAATACACATTTAAAGAAAAAGGAACACATCACATTTCTGCAACTGGCGAAATAAATGGCAGTAAGTTTATCAGACCTTATGCGAAAGTAATCGTAAAAGGGGACAATCCTCAGGATGACAAGTTTGATGTAGAATTTATAACTGGTGACGGTTTCCCTAAGATAAAGACTGAGAAAATCTACAAGGGCGAGCCGGTCTCTGAGCCGAAAATGGATGAACAGGTAACTGTAAAGGGGCAATTGTACAGGTTTAAAGGCTGGTACAAGGATGACCAGTTTAAAACAAAATGGGATTTTGCGAAAGATAAGATTTCTGAAAATACTAAAATTTACGCAAAATATGACAAAGTGCCTAAGAGAACTGTTAAATTTAAGCTTGTCGAAAATTATGACGGAGTGGCAGTTCCTAACGATGTGATAGTAAACGACGGAGATAAGATCGTTCATAATGATATTAAGTATCCAGGCAAGGATGTATACTATGCTGACAAAACAGTTTATCCGTTTGGGTACGCATTTGATGGCTTCTATGCTGACAAGGAATGCAAGACTGGGTGGCAACTAAATACTCCAATCACATCAGACCAGACCGTATATATTAAGTGGATTAAGGACAGATATTTCCCTAGATATAAGTTTGTTGCTGCTCCAGGAGGTAGGGAGCTACCTGATGAAATGAGAAAAATTCTGGTGAAAAAAGCTGCAAGCTCATATAGTGGGTATAATCGTGGCGAAAAGATGGTTTATTCGGAGGATTTAAGCGCATATACATATGGCGATGATGCTCGCACATTCACAGGAAAAGAAGAGGGCGTATGGAAGACTAAGAACATCAAGCTCGGAAAGTATGTGAAGGAGCTTCCTGAGACAGGAGAAATCAAGCCAGATGATGTAACGATTACACACGAGGTTGAATTTGTTCCTGTGTACTGGGTCGACTTTGATGTTGACGGAGCAAGCATTAAGGAGAATCTGAAACGACAGTCAAGATATTATGATAAAGGAGACAAGGTTAATAGAGCATTAACAGAGTCTGAGGAAGATTTACCTGAAAGAAAAGGCTACCGATTTGTAGGCTGGTATAAGGACGCAAAAAGAACTCAGAAGTGGGATTTTGAAAATGACACCATACAGGCTGATACGACCCTTTATGCGAAGATGATTCAAGTTAATAGCGATACTCCTGAATACAAGGTTGAGTTTGTGCTTAATGGTGGAAAGCCAACGGCTCAAAGCAAAGACAAGGTGAAGCCATTAGTTTTAAACGAGGGTCAGAAAATTCCGGATGAGCCTACCTATGATGATGTTAAAAGACCAGGCTATTATTTTGCGGGCTGGTATAGGGACCCTGAATTTAAGGATAAGTGGAACTTTTACTATGATAGAGTGTCTGCGGATTTCGGCGGCAAGCTCTATGCGAAGTGGGTGAGAGCCGTGAATTATCAGCCAGAGTTCTTTAATGTAGAGTTCAAGGATGCTAATGGCAAAGAAATTGCAACAAAACAAAGGATTGAGATAGGGGATTTCCTCTCGATGCCAGTTATCGATAAGACCAAGTATACGCTGAAAAAAGGTTGGTATAAGGATAAAGGCCTCACAGAAAAGTGGGATTTTAAAGAGGATGTCGTTGCAAAGGATATGACGTTATATGGGGAGGTTGAGGAAAAAACAAGCCCTGATCCAGGCACCAAGCCAGACCCTGGCGAAAAACCTAGTGTAGATAAGTTAGATGTCGTTACAGATGATAATAACAACACTGTCGTAGCAACAGGTAGCAAAGTTGTATATACCAAGGGAGTGTCAGACAAGGCGGTATATAGGATTAAAGGCAAGAATTTGACTGTTGATGACTTAAATGGCGTTCAAATAGATGGCAAGGATGTCGAAAAAGAGAATTATGTAGCTGAGAATGGGAGTATAAAAATTACATTTAAGAAGTCTTATGTGGATACTCTAAGTCTTGGCAGTCATGATATCACCTTTAATACCAAAAAAGGCATAGCGAAGGCTGAGCTTGTTATTAAAGACAAATCTCAGGTAAATTCAAATAGTGGCATGAACAAGGGAAACACAGCAAAGACGGGAGATAATACGAATTTTGCTGGATTTGCTGGACTTTTAATCGCTACAATGGGAATATATGTGAGCGTAAAGAGGAGAAAAATTTAATTTTCTGCGAAGCGATTGCGAAGTGGAATATGAATTTAATTTAATGATTAATAGAATCTATAATTGCAATACCCTAAATTAGCTTTTGGGTATTGCAATTTCTATATTTATGATATATAATGACTGTCGCGTTGTATTTTAGATTTTAAAAGAGATTTTAAGATATGATTTTACAACGAAATTCGAATCCCGTAGCTAGAGGTCGCCAGACAACGGAATGTGTCAAAGGCTTAATGTCTCGCGGTTTATGGGCTAGAAATTTAAAATTTTTAGAATGCCGACCAGGATGAAGGTACTTTTCATATGAGGATGTTAAACTTCCTCACAAGCTTCATCTCAGTAGGCAGAACCGAAAAGCATCCATCTTTAGCAAAGCAGAGCTCACAACGAGCACGTCTTAATGGGTAAATCGTACAATAGATTAAATCTGATAGGTAAATCCTCTATTATAAGATGCCCACTCAGCTAAGACGACTTGCATGTTCGTAAAACAGCTCAGCGGAGTCAACTGTTTTGTGCGATGGAGATGGAAACCAGTAGGTGGAAAGGAAAGGTAAGATAATGAAATCATTTATTGCAAAGCCTCATGAAGTTGAGCGCAAGTGGTATGTGGTTGACGCAGAGGGAAAAACCTTGGGCAGGGTCGCTTCACAGGTTGCGACAGTTCTTCGTGGAAAGAACAAGCCGACTTTTACGCCTCATGTTGACTGCGGAGACTATGTGATTGTAATCAACGCTGAAAAGGTTGAGGTTACAGGTAAGAAGCGTAAGGAAAAGGTTTACAAGCACCACACAGGATATCCGGGCGGACTTAGAGAGACTACTTTTGACAAGCTAATCGAAAAGAAGCCTGAAGAGGTTATCAGACATGCCGTTAAGGGTATGATGCCTAAGGGTAAACTTGGTCGCCAGATGTACAAGAAGCTAAAGGTTTATGCAGGTCCTGAGCACGATCATGCTGCACAGAAGCCTGAAAAGCTGGAATTTTAGGAAAGGGAGGAATAGACAATGGCAAAGATCCAATATCAGGGCACAGGTAGAAGAAAGTCTTCCGTTGCTAGAGTTAGATTAATCCCTGGAAAAGGTGAAATTCTAGTTAACAGGAAGCCTCTTGATGAATATTTTGGAATGGAACTTCTTAAGAGAGAGGTTAGAAGACCGTTCGCAGTTGCAGGCTGTGAAGGTAAATTCGATGTTGTTGCTACTGTACATGGTGGTGGTACAACAGGGCAGGCAGGTGCTTTGAGGCACGGTATTTCAAGAGCTTTGTGCGAGGCCGATAGAGAAGCATATAGACCAGCGCTTAAGTCTGCTGGATTCTTGACAAGAGATCCTCGTATGAAGGAAAGAAAGAAATACGGTCTTAAGAAGGCACGTAGAGCTAGCCAGTTCTCAAAGCGTTAATCGTATTTCTGCGTTGCAATGCTTTGACAATAGTGTTTGTTTGGTGCCGAGAAACAGTGCCACTTTTACACACGAGATAGCGTTGCTTTTTCACAACAAAATAATGATAAACCCCGAGCGATTCAATCGTTTTCGGGGTTTTCGTGTATAAGGGGGATTTCCCCATAGAAGAAAGAAGTTTTGCCCTGTGGGTCCTGTAAGGGGAAGCTTAATGAGGCTTAATATGGGGCAAAACTATCCTATGAAATCGAAAAATGAGATTTTCCATTGTATTATGATGATTGAGGTTTTGATAGATTTTTATACATTACGGGTATTACGGGTCAAATATTAATTTTTGGAATTCTTACCGTAGTTTTTTGGTGAACTTTACGGGTCATTTCGCAAAAATGGAAAATCCTACCGTAATGAGCGGGAAAAATTACGGGTCATATTAGAAACAATGAAAAATCTACCGTAATTTTACATCAAATTTACGGGTTAAATTTCAAAAAATCAAGATATTACCGTAACTAGTGGCTAAAAATTACGGGTCAAATTGAGATAATTGAAATTTCTACCGTAATTACTGCGCTACCGCAATCACTGCCAAGGTCTAGAAATGGTCAGTATGAAGTGGTCAGTATGCTAAAGTGTTTTAAAGGTAAAAAATATCTGCTAACACTGAAAAATGATACTTCCTAATATGTCATGAAACACAATTAGAACAATAAGACACAAACACTAGATAAAGACAGACTTAAAAAGTTTAAAACAACGATAAGGAGAGTAAAAAGACGAATTTATGCAAAATTTAAAAGCATTATTAGAGGAAGAACTGCAACACCTTGAAAAAATAATTGAAAAAACTGAAAGCTGTCTTAAAGATGTGCCAGAGGGTCGAATAAATATATCTGAATGTCATAATGTCCCTCAGTTTTTTCATTATCAGATGGGATGCAAGAACTCAAAAGGGACATACATTAACAAAGAAAACGAGGAACTTATTTCGGCACTAGTACAAAAGTCATACAACACGGCAGTCCTCAAAAAGGCAAGAATAAGGGCCAAAAAGATTAAGAACCTCATAAAAGATTACGACAAAGGCGAATTTGAAAGCATATATTTAAATCAGCATCCGGAGAGACAGAAGAGAATTGAACCGATAGAGAAACCATGGTCAATATATGTTGATGAATGGGAATCGCAATCGTATCGAGGTAAAGACTTTTCTGATACAACAAAATACATTTTGACTGATAAGGGCGAAAAAGTGCGATCAAAATCCGAAAAAATTATTGCAGATTACCTGTTTAGAAAAGGCATTGCATATAAATACGAATGTCCGCTTTATCTGAAAGGAATGGGAACAATATATCCTGATTTCACATTATTATCACCTGCAACACGTAAAGAAATCTATTGGGAACACTGTGGATTGATGGATAACTACAATTATGCATTTTCTGCGATAAAAAGAATAAATATATATCAGAAAAACCATATATTTCCTGGCGATAGACTTATCTTGACATTCGAGACGGACAAAATAGTTCTAGAATCGGAGATAATTCAGAAAATTGTAGATAAATATCTAGAATGAAACTACGTAAAACAATTGAATGAAACTATGCCAAACACTTGAATGCAATGACGCCAAACACTTGAATTAAAAATGGACAAATACTCGAATGAACGATAAAATAAGTTAAAGCATTATTTTGATGTGCCGAAATACTTAAGGAATTGGCTTCTAAAATAGATACAGATAAGACGTCTGCTCCCTCATTCATGGCGGTTTTATGTGCAAAGACCCCTTTTGCATACAAAAGAAAAGACGGCGTTTACGTTATACCAATTACAGCTTTGAGGCCCTAAATCTAACTGCAATTGAAACTTTGTTCTAAATATGATACATTATTGCAGTAGTGGATGAAGTAAGAATCCCATTGCTTTAGCTATGGGAATGTCAATCTTATGAGGAGTGCCAACCTTATGGGGGATTTCAATCTTATAGCGAGTGCCAATCTTAAAAAGGAGAAAGAGAATATGGGGATGCCTAGTTTTGAAAATACTTTGAAGATAAATAATTTTAAAAAGGTAAGCACAAGCTTCCTTGTAGCCGTGCTCATTGTTTTGATGACAGTACTTGCGGGGTGTTCAGGCGGAAACGGTGGCATGTCAAAGACAGGAGATGACAAATCAACAAAACAGGCTGATTTGACAGGCAAAACCGCCAAAATCACAATTGAATGCAAGACTGCTGCTGAAAAAAAATCCACAGGGGAGTTGAAGGATGCGGTGGAAGCCGTAATCCCCAGCGATGGCATTATTTTGCCCGAAACGGAAGTAAAACTCAAAAACGGAGATACTGTTTTGTCGCTACTTTTAAGAGTGTGCAAGGAGGAGAAAATTCACACTTCGTATCAGGGCGAGACCTCGATAGGGACGGCGTATGTTGACGGGATTGGCAACCTGTTTGAAAAGGATTGCGGCAAAAAAAGTGGCTGGATGTACACCGTCGACGGCGATTTGCCGATGCTTGGGGTGGATGAATTTGACCTAAAAGGTGGAGAAAATATAGTATTCATGTATACATGCAATAATGGCAAGGATGTCGGCTGGAGCGTGGACGAAAAGTGAAGAAAAGAGACAGTTTCGCAACATACAATCCATATGTAAACCTTATTTTTTATACGCTGGTTGTCGTATCCACGGTGATTTTGAGCCATCCGGCGATTACGGTCGGGAGCTTTCTGAGTGCACTTTTGTACACATTTTATTTGCGTGGAAAAAGCACGCTCAAACTGCTAGCGTTTGTCTTGCCAATGATGCTTGTCGGTGCGATTCTGAATCCGCTTTTTAATCATCGAGGGGCAACGATTATCACATATTTCAGACAAAACCCCATAACTGCGGAGGCGATAGCGTTCGGAATAGCGTCAGCCTTTATGCTCGGCGGAATAATTCTGTGGTTTGCAACATTTAACGACATTATGAGCAGCGACAAAATAATGTACATGAGTGGCGGGATTGCACCGTCCATAACCCTTGTTTTTTCAATGGTGCTTAGATTTGTGCCGCGATTTGGGCAGCAGATGAAGAAGGTGTCTGACGGTCAGCGGGCAATCGGAAGGGATGTTACAAGCGGAAATCTGCGTGAAAAGGCGGGGCACGGTATGAGAATTTTGTCGATAATGACAACGTGGAGCCTTGAAAACTCCGTAGATATGGCGGATTCCATGAAGGCACGAGGCTTTGGAGCAGGCAAGCGGTCCCATTTTGCAATATACAAAATAGTAGCAAGAGATAAGCTGTTTTTTCTAGCTATGCTGATTGCATTCTGCTTGATGCTGTCGGCGGCAAATGGGTATTTTGGTATGCAGGGAACCATGGATTTTTATCCAAGGCTATACATCGAAAAACCTACAATATTTGGAACGGGAGTTAATATGCTAGTCATACTCTTTTTCCTCTTACCCGTGATAATTAATGTTTATGAGGACGTTAAATGGAAACATCTAATATCAGAGATAGAGAAATAAAAAAAACAATGGGAAAGCCCAATGGAAAGCAGAACAGGCCTAATACAAGGCATAATGAAATAAATTCTGAAATAAATTCTGGAACAAACTATGGAATAAAGCATGTTGATGCAGTCAATATAGTCGATTTGGAATTTTCATATCCTAATGCGAGTATACCGTCTGTGAATGGAATTAGCTTAAGACTTGAAAAGGGCAGTTTCACATGTATTTGTGGACCATCAGGCTGTGGCAAAACAACTTTGCTCAGAAATCTTAAGCCATCTATTACTCCGCATGGTATGAGGCGTGGGGAAATTAAAATCCTTGGAAAATCCGTCGAATCCTTTGAGGGAAGAGCGGGCGAGGAGGCACAGACTATAGGTTATGTGTTGCAAAATCCCGAAAACCAGATTGTAACGGACAAGGTTTGGCATGAGCTTGCCTTTGGGCTTGAAAATCTTGGATTGCCGACAGAAACAATTCGACTACGAATTGCTGAAATTGCGAGCTTTTTTGGAATACAGTCGTGGTTTGACAAGGATGTTTCGGAGCTGTCAGGTGGTCAAAAACAGCTTTTGAACCTTGCGGCAGTAATGGTTATGCAGCCTGAAATTTTAATACTCGACGAGCCCACATCACAGCTTGATCCAATAGCGGCCGTTGATTTTCTTGATGCAGTGAAAAAAATAAATAACGATATTGGTACGACTGTAATTATAACCGAGCACAGACTTGATAATGTCGTTTCTATGTCGGATAGGCTGATTGTTATGGATAGTGGTAAAATTCTTGTGAATGATGAACCATACAATGCTGTTTTTCGATTGGCAGAGATAAATCATCCGATGTTTCTCGCAATGCCAAATCCTGCGCAAGCATACAGGTCAGCACTTGCTTTCTTAAAAGGTGAGGAATCGCTTGTAGGCGATGTGAATCATTTGAAACATATGGAAAAACTGGAATCGTCAATAGACGATGTGAACTACATAAACCATGCAAACAGAGCGGAATCGTCAATAGACGATGTTAATCATTTGAAACATATGGAAAAGCCGGAATCGCCAATAGGCGATGTACCAGATATTCAAAAGTATAGAATGCCTCTGAATGTCAGAGAGGGTAGGCAGTGGCTCGACTGTGTCATGAATGGAATACCAGTTAGGTACGCCCGAATGGAAAAAGAAAAGGCGTATGACACATCTAAGATTAAACTTTCCACCACCGACCTGTGGTTCAGATACGAAAAAAATGGAAGGGACATAATCAAGGGGCTCACGCTTAAGGTCTATGATGGCGAGATACTGGCTATCATAGGCGGGAACGGGACTGGAAAAACAACACTACTTTCAGTGCTTGCAGGCATGAGGAGAGCCTATCGCGGAAAGTACAAAATAAACGGCAATCGAACTGCCCTACTTCCACAAAATCCACAGTCACTATTCGTCTGCGATACAGTAAAAGAGGAACTTTTAGAGGCCTTTGAGGGAACATCAATTCAAAAGTCAGAACAAAATATCAGAATCCAAGAAATAGCCGAATTTCTCGAAATAGACACCCTCATGGACAAACATCCATACGATATTTCGGGCGGTGAACAGCAGCGTGTTGCTCTCGGAAAAGTTTTGCTACTAGAACCCGATTTACTTTTGATGGATGAGCCGACTAAGGGCCTTGATAACCTTCTAAAAATGAAATTCGGAGAACTACTTAAGAGGCTTGCCTCAAATGGTCGCACCTTAATATTTGTATCACATGACATAGAATTTTGCAGTAGATTTGCTAACCGTTGCATCATGTTCTTTGACGGGGGAATTTCAGGCGAGGGAACACCACGCAAGCTTTTTTCAGGAAACAATTTCTATACGACCGCAGCAAATCGAATGGCACGCAGTTATTTTGTTGACGGAATACTGCCAGAGGATATAGGGTGGTTGGTGGCACAAAATATTAAAATGGCAGAGGCATATTCAGGACCAGAGGGAGGGTCAAAAATAGATGCTGATTCAAAACCAGAAAGTGGGTCGGAAATAGACTCTGGCTCAAGAAAAGATGAATTATTGGATGAAGATGACGTCCCCATAAGGCAGAAAACTAGCGGGTATGAGGAAATTTCCATAGGAGTGCAATATGAAAACCATGAGGACGTCCCCATAGAACGGAAAATAAGCGGATATGAGAACATTCCCATAGAACACAACTCTAGAGAGTATGAGAATGTCCCCATAGAACAGAAAAATGAAATGTATGGGGAAGTTCATACAAAGCCGAAAAGCGACGATGGACTTGAGGTCGCAAGAGAAGTCGGAGCCCCCAAGGGAGGACATTTAAAAGAAATCAAGCGAAATCGAAGTCTTGTTTTAACACTTTTGACCGCACTTGTCATGGGAGCGACTATTTTTGCGGGAAGCATGCTTGGCGGGGATAGGGTTTATTATGTGATTAGCGTTTTGGTTGCAATATATTCGTTAGTGCCGTTCTTTGTTGGATTTGAAAGGCGGAAACCACAGCTTAGAGAGCTTGTGGTCATTGCCGTTTTGATAGCGCTTGGCGTGATAGGCAGACAGGCCTTTTTCATGCTACCACAGATGAAGCCAGTCCTCGCAATTTCAATTATAGCAGGAGCATCGCTCGGCCCTGGAGCAGGATTTTTGGTGGGAGCGATGATTGCCTTTGTATCTAATTTCTTCTTCGGGCAGGGTCCGTGGACACCTTGGCAGATGATGGCGCTTGGGCTTGCTGGAATGTTCGCAGGGCTTATATTTCAAAAATGGAATAGGCGAGAAAGGAAACCTAGCAGATTGCACAAAATATCTGCCTGCGTATTCGGACTTTTGAGTGGGTATTTTTACGGGCTTGTGGTTGACCTCTGGACGCTGTTTGGATATACGGAAAAACCTAGCTTGAGTGCATATCTCATAGTAAAAAGTACCGCAGTCTGGTTTGATACGGTGCTTGCAATTTCGACTTTTGTATTTTTGTGGGTGCTTTACGCTCCAATGATTAAGAAATTGAATCGAATCAAATTGAAATACGGAATGGACTAACGCTGGATATTAAGGCTAAGCGGACAAAAGGAGTTAGGCTTATAGGACAAAAAGAGTTGGTAAAAATCTGCTTTGAGGAGTGTCCACACTTGTGTAGTCATTATATAACGCGCTGATTACGGTAGTAAATTTGATTTTCGAGAAATGACCCGTAAATTTTTCGTAAACTACTACCTATGTCAAGGACACTCAAGTGAATTTTTACGTGGTCCATAATA
>USBT01000021.1 GCA_900553025.1 uncultured Eubacteriales bacterium
AAAGCCTCCAACATGTCCAGAAGCCACCCATGTCTGTGGATTCATCAAGATAGCTGCGTCAAGTCCAACATTGTATGGGCTTTCCTGCACAAATCTCTTCCACCACGCCCGCTTTACATTGTTTTTAAATTCAACTCCTAAAGGACCATAATCCCATGTATTTGCAAGTCCACCATAGATTTCAGAACCAGGGAATACGTACCCTCTACCTTTAGCAAGGGCAACTAACTTATCCATCGTCACATCATTACTCATATTTTTTATTTGTCCAATTCCTTTTCAATATTATCGAGTTTATCGTTTAGAGCATTCAGTGCACCCTTCGCTGAGTCTGCTGCATCATCTGTGCCATCCTTTGCTTTATGCGTCATTTCCTTAGCCTTATCAACAGCTTCAGAAGCAACTTCCTCAGTCTTTTCTTTAGCTAAATCAGCTTTCTCAGAGGCTTCATCACGGAATTCTTCCCATTCAACTTCAAGATCGGATCCTCTATCAAGAATTTTTTCTTTGATGTCAGATGCAAAGTCTCTCAATCCATCATACATATCTGAAATTGCAGGAGTCTTTTCCTTAATCTCATCAAAATATTCTGCTCCTCTATTTTTCGCCTCATCAAACATCTCACCAGCTTTGCCGTAATACACTGCACCCTTGTCATAAATCTTATCTGCCTTATCAGTAATATTAATTGACTTGCCGTCATCCTTAACAACTTCTATGCTACATCTAAAACCGAATGCCGCAACAAGGCCTGCAATCATTCCCCAAGGTGCTACTACTGAGCCTATGATACCGGCATTAACTGGAATATTTAAAACAACATTATCGTCCTTTTTAACCAAAATTTTAGTTGCATTACCCTTTGCAACTATCTCTTTTAACTTACTGATTACATCCTTACCCTCAGCATAGTTATTATTAAAATCTATGCCATTCACGGAATCTTCGATGTATATTATGGCATCAACTACATTTCCTGAATTTCTTTCAAGCGCTTCCTTAGCTTCTCTATAAGATACACCTGTTCTATCCTTTACTAATTCAATCTTTTCTAAAGTTATTTCCATAATTTTCTCCTTTAAATCCTCTGCATCAATTACTGAAAAGACCAGCAGTCAAGCTGTCGCTCATCAGCTTGGCAATATCCATGTGATATGCCATATACTCCCGCAATATCTTCTGAATTTTAATCGCATCTTCACGCTTTAAAGCCATATTTTTAAATCTGCGAAAATGTGTCTTCTGAAAATATTTTACCACCTCTATAATATCAAATTCCAGACCATAAATCAATGAATCAACTTGATTTTGTCTACAGTCAGAGCACAAAACCCCACCTTTATTTATAGAAAAAAAATCCAAATTTTCTTTTGTGCCACATGATACGCAGGCATCAAGCTGTGGAAAATATCCTAATTTATCCAAAAGTTTTATTTCATAAGCTAGAACCAGTGTTTCGTGTGAACTCTTTCTATCTGCCATAAGTTCAAGAAAGGTTTTTAAGATAGTAAAAAGTCCTGGCATTGGTTGTTCTTCAACAATAAGTTTTCCCGTCATCTCAAGGACAAGCGATGCTGCACCGTATTTTTTAATATCCTCGCCTATCGCATAATAACTCTTAACAACATCCGCTGAGTCAAGATTATAATATCCCCTGCTTGAAAAAATTTTGTAATCTCCAAGAGTAAACGGACTTATCGCCAGCTCGGACCTACGCTTTCCACCAAAGCCAAGCCTTGAAGCTACAGAAATTTTGCCGTATTTTTTTGTAAAGAGTGTAATCATATTCACACCCCCCGCAGCCCTCGTCCGCTTCAAAACAACCGCTTCAGTATGCAACAACATTTATATAAACCCTTATAATTAATATCAATCCTTATATCCGAAATTCGACAGCATAAAATCGCTATCTCTCCAGTTCTCTTTAACTTTAACCCAAAGCTGCAAGAAAACCTTCGTCCCCACAAGTGCTTCTATGTCCTCTCTCGCACTCTTACCTATGCCCTTAAGCTTCCTGCCCTGCTTGCCGATGATAATGCCTTTGTGGCTCTTTTTCTCGCAATAAATCACCGCACTTATCCTCGTCAGCTTTTCCAGCTCCTTGTAGCTTTCAATTTCAACCGCAACCCCGTGAGGGACCTCTTCATCTAGGAACTCCAGCGCTTTCTCTCTGATAATTTCGCTCACAATAAACTTCTCTGGGTGGTCTGTAATCATATCCTCTGGGAAATATATAGGTCCCGTCTTTGCCAGTCCCTCAATAGAATTTAGCAATTCCGTAACACCTGCTCCCTCTTTTGCCGAAATACCTATGACCTTTTCAAAAATCCCCATGTCCTCATATGCAGAGAACGTTTCAGCAAGATCCTCGGGCTTCATTAAATCTATTTTGTTTATCACGAGAATTTTCGGCGTATTGACTTCCTTTAGCATATTTAAAATATTCATGTCGCCCGGACCCTTGTCAATCCTACTGTCTACCAAAAACAACAAAATATCAACCTCCGAGAAGGTTCTTATGGCCGCTTCAGTCATCGACTTCCCGAGCTTATTTTTCCCCTTATGGATGCCTGGCGTGTCGAGGAATATGAGCTGTGTTTTGTCATCTCCGTTATCTGATGTATAAATTCCCCTTATGGTGTTTCTTGTTGTTTGAGGCTTATTGGCTGTTATTGCAATCTTCTCGCCGAGAAAGCTGTTCATAAGTGTTGATTTTCCAACGTTTGGTCTGCCTACTATGCCTACAAAAGCTGATTTATTCATTTATTCTCCCACTATTCAAAACTCTCAACCTTAAACCCGTTGAGAAGAATTTCACTGAGTGACTTGTCTTGCAGGTGTTCCTCGTCATCGCCCGTTATAACTCTGAGGTTTGGCGAAAATTCATACAAAAACTGCCTGCATATACCACACGGCCAAGCCTCACCGCCATTGCCGCTTATAGCAATCTTCGAAAACTCTCTTGCACCCTCAGAAACCGCCTTGGTGCAAGCCGTCCTCTCAGCACATATAGTGGCACCGAGCGATGAATTTTCAACGTTCACTCCCGTAAAAACTCTGCCGTCTACAGAAAGCAAGGCGGCGCCCACATGGAAATTAGAAAAAGGTGCATAAGCGTTCTTTTCAGCATCCACTGCCATCCTAAAAAGCTCCTTGTTTGAAATATCTTTATTCAATTTGGACATATCTTCCTCCTATTAAAACTCTTTCAAGTATGCCGTCTTCTCTTTTTCTCATCTGGTGCCTCTCATCTTCACCCATGTGGTCATATCCTAGAAGGTGCAGTATGCTGTGAACAAAAAGATAAGTAAACTCCCTATTTTCAGAGTGCCCATATTCCTCAGCCTGCCTTTTGCATACATCAGAGCATATCACAACATCGCCCAGGAAAATCGGACCCTCCTCGGGGACTGCTTCATCTGGCTCAAACTGTGGGAAGCTCAATACATCAGTAACCTTGTCCATTCCCCTATATTCCCTGTTCAGCTCCCTAATTTCATCTTCGCTTACAAAGCTCAGACTTACCTCAACACGGTCCGCAGGGATTTTCTCCTGTACACATGCGATAACACAAGCCTCACACATGGTTTCGTATGCTGACGTATCCCATAAATCTTCAAACTCAAAATCACCGACTATCTTCATTCGCCTCTCCGTTCACCATCCATATCTTTTGAATAATATTTGTCATACGCACTTATAATTCTCTTTACCATCTCATGCCTTACAACGTCAACCTCACTCAGATAGCAGAAATCAATGCCTTTTACATCTCTTAAAACTCTCCTTGCCACCTCAAGTCCTGACTTTCTATTGCTCGGCAAATCAATCTGAGTAATATCACCAGTTATCACCATTTTTGATTCGAATCCCATCCTAGTCAAAAACATCTTCATCTGCTCCTGCGTAGTATTTTGGGCTTCGTCCAAAATGATGAATGCATTGTCAAGCGTACGTCCCCTCATATAGGCAAGCGGTACTATTTCAATGGTTTCCTTTTCTTTTAGTCGCAAAACAGTTTCTCGTCCAAGCACATCATAGAGTGCATCGTAGAGCGGTCTTAAATACGGATCAACCTTATCCTGTAAATCTCCAGGCAAAAATCCAAGATTTTCTCCTGCCTCAACTGCAGGCCTTGTCAAAATTATTTTCTCGACTTCCTTATTTTTGTAGGCAGTAACTGCCATTGCGACAGCCAAATAGGTTTTTCCGGTACCGGCAGGTCCTATTCCAAATACAACATCTCTGTTTCTAATGCTGTTTACATAGCCCTTCTGACCTAAAGTTTTAGGCTTGATAGGTTTGCCCCTTGTCGTAAAGCATACAATATTTTTGCTTATCCCGCTCTCCTTGTAGGACATGCCTTTTTCTTTGAGTTGTATTATATATCCTATTTTCTGAGCATCCATTTTCTCCCCTGACTGAAGTACCTCTATAATTTCATTTAAGATTTCTTCAGCCAAATGAACATCTTCTCCTCGAATCAGCAAACGATCGTCGCGCTGAAAAATCTCAACAGAAGCAGACTCTTGAATCAGGTCTAAATTTTTGTCCATAGTCCCAAAAAGCTCACCTCTGTCAATATCCTCGGGAATCAAAACCTCTTTAAATTCGTCGGTCAAATTAAAATCTCCCTATCTAAAAATCAAATCCACAAAAATTATCTATTTTTCTCTTAGAATTGCAATCATTTCGCCTGCCTTAACCTGCTGTCCTTCTTTGATGAACATTTCATCAACAATTCCGTTAGCCGTTGCAATTATTTTGCTCTCCATCTTCATCGCTTCGACGATTGCAATAGGATCGCTTTCAGCTATTTTGTCGCCAACCTTAGCTAAGACCTTAATTATCTTGCCAGGGATATTTGCACCAATTTCAAGCGGGTTATCTTCGTCTGCCATTACGGTAACTGCGGTATTTACTGAATCCTCGACATCATTATCCTTTATCTGAACAGTCCTTCTGTTGCCGTTCACCTCAAATACCACATCTCTCATTCCGCCTGCCTGTGGCTCTCTAACCTCGACAAGCTTTATGACAAGCTCCTTACCTTCGCTTATTTTAACCTCACACGTTTCTCCAACTTTAATGCCGTGGAAGAAAACGTCCGAGCCCATAAGTCTGAGGCTACCCTGCTTTTTAAGTGTATTTATATAATCCTCAAACACCTTCGGATACATCGCATAGCTGATTACTTCGATAGGCGTACCTTCAATGCCAAGCTCATCCCTTAGCTTATTCCTGATTGCATCAAAATCTTCAGGCTCGAGCAATTCTCCTGGTCTACATGTGATAGGCTCCTTGCCTTTGAGAACCATCTTTTGTAGTTCTTTAGGGAATCCGCCCTCGGGTTGGCCCATCATACCCTCAAAATAAGATACGATTGAATCAGGATAGTCAAAGCTCTTTCCTTTCTCAAGGATGTTCTCAGGTGTTAATTCGTTCTGTACCATAAAAATAGCCGTATCTCCAACCATTTTTGATGACGGTGTTACCTTAACTATATCGCCGAGCATCATATTAACTTTTTTGTACATATCCTTAACTTCTTCGAACTTGTGTCCAAGTCCGAAGCTCTCAACCTGAGGCTTTAGGTTTGAATACTGACCACCCGGTATTTCGTATTTATATATCTCAGCCGTAGAGGTCTTGAGATCAGATTCAAAATTTGCATAAACTGGTCTGACATCCTGCCAATATTCAGAAATCTTCTGTATTCCATCAACATCGATACCCGTTTCTAAAGAGGAATTTTCAAGAGCAGAAACAATTGAGTTAAGCGCAGGCTGTGATGTGAGCCCTGACATTGAGTTAAATGCCGCATCTACGATATCTACTCCTGCCTGAGCAGCCATCAAAACAGTAGCAACTCCGTTTCCACTCGTATCATGAGTGTGTAGGTGTATAGGAACGTTTACTTCTTCCTTGAGTGCCGTGATTAACTTGTATGCAGCCATAGGTTTTAGAAGCCCTGACATATCCTTGATACCAATTATGTGTGAACCCTCAGCTTCAAGAGCCTTTGCCATTTTTACATAGTAATCGAGATTGTACTTTTTCTTGGAGCTGTCCAAAATATCTCCGGTATAGCACATGCAAGCTTCAGCAATTTTATCTTGCTTAAGCACCTCATCGAGCGCAATCTTCATCCCCTCTATCCAGTTAAGCGAGTCGAATATTCTGAATACGTCAATACCCTTCTGTGCTGACAGCTTAACAAACTCTCTTATAACATTATCCGGATAGTTCTTGTAACCTACTGCATTTGCTCCTCTAATGAGCATCTGGAACAAAATATTAGGGATTTTGTTTCTGAGTGTTTCAAGTCTCTCCCATGGATCTTCCTTTAAGAATCTAAATGCTGTGTCAAATGTGGCGCCACCCCACATTTCAAGTGAGAATAGGTCCTTTCCATACATTGCAACGGCGGGTGCTATCTTTGCCATATCCACAGTTCTGACTCTTGTTGCCATTAAAGACTGCTGGGCATCCCTCATAGTCGTATCGGTTATCAAAAGCTTCTTCTGATTCTTAACCCAGTTGGCTACGGCAGTCGGACCGCCCTCGTCGAGCAGCTGTTTTGTGCCCGAAAGCTTTGAAATCTCCTCATCTGTGAATTTGGGGAACACTGGCACGTTAAACTTAGGCTTTTCTCCCTTTGTAGTATTTACCACAACATCAGCTATATAATTCAAAACTCTAAGCTCTTTGTCAGCCTTCTTAGGTATATCAAACAGCTCCGGTGTTGCTCCAATGAATCCTGTATTGCAATCTCCGTTTCTGAATTTAGGATGATTGAGTACGTTGAGTAGGAATCCAATATTAGTCTTAACGCCCTTTATCTGTGTTTCTCTCAGAGCCCTGATTGCTTTGCGTGTTGCTCCGTCGAAGGTTAGTGCCCATGATGTAATTTTAACCAAAAGGCTGTCATAGTAAGGCGTAACCTCTGAACCTGTAAATCCGTTGCCTCCGTCAAGTCTTATTCCATATCCAGAAGCAGATCTGTAAAGTTCAATCGTTCCAGTGTCTGGCGCAAAACCGTTTGCAGGATCCTCTGTCGTAATTCTGCACTGAATAGCATAGCCCCTAACCTTTATATCATCCTGGCTCTTTATATTAATTTCAGGTTCATCTAGACTCTTGCCCTCTGCAATCAAAATCTGACTCTGTACAATATCAACACCTGTAACCATTTCAGTTACCGTATGTTCAACCTGAATTCTAGGATTCATTTCAATGAAGTAATGGTTGCCATCCTGATCAAGTAGGAATTCAACCGTACCGGCACTCCTGTAATTAACAGCACCAGCAATCTTAATCGCATCCGAGCATATCGCCTCGCGCTGTGCTTCACTCAAGCATAGGGCTGGTGTAAATTCAACAACCTTCTGGTGTCTTCTCTGAATTGAGCAATCTCTTTCGTAAAGGTGCACAAGATTACCATGCTTATCGCCTAGTATCTGCACCTCAATGTGTTTAGGATTTTCAAGATATTTCTCTATGAAGATGTCATCTATTCCGAAAGCCTTTTTGGCCTCACTCCTTGCACTCCTGTACTCAGAAATGAGGTCACTTTCATCTCTAACTATCCTCATGCCTCGACCACCACCACCTGCAGCAGCCTTGAGCATAACTGGATATCCACAAACCTTTGCGAATTCGAGAGCTTCCTTGTCAGACTTAATTGCTTTCTCAACACCTGGAATCGTTGGCACTCCAACAGACTCAGCCACAAGTTTAGACTTAATCTTATCACCGAGCTTGTCCATCATTTCATGTGTAGGTCCGATAAATTCAATGCCCGCATCCTCACAAGCCTTTGCAAAATCCACGTTCTCTGAAAGGAATCCATATCCAGGGTGAATTGCATCAACACCCTTGCTCTTTGCAAGTTCAATAATCTCATCAATTCCAAGATATGCTTCAACAGGCGTCTTGCCCTTTCCAATCTGATATGACTCGTCAGCCCTCACTCTGAAAAGCGCATTCTTATCTTCTTCAGAATAAATAGCAACCGTCCTAATTCCAAGCTCAGCGCAAGCTCTAAAAATTCTTATCGCTATCTCGCCACGGTTCGCAACGAGAACTCTTTTAAATCTTTTAAATTCACTCACTTTACCCTCTCCTCCTATAGTTAAATTCTAAAATTCAAAAGCAATAAAACAATTAAATTTTATATTTTTTTATATTTACATCCAGCTTCGCATAAGGAATTTCAATTCCAGCCTCATCAAGAGCCCTCTTGATGTTTTCCTCAAGGTAGTATTTTACAACAAAATAGTCTTCTGTCCTGCACCATGCCTTAACGTCTAAAATCACAGCGCTCTCAGCTAGTGAATTGACGCCCACTATAATTTCTTCAGATTTAATCACCTCTGGGCAAGACGAAACTGTATCTTTAAGCAGCTTTTTCGTTCTTTTTAAATCCGCGTCATAGCTTACCGTTGCAATACAGTCAACCCTTCGCTTACCCTCCCTCGAGTAGTTAAGAACAACGGAATTTATTATCAAAGAATTAGGAACCGTAATTTTTTTATTATCGAGAGTATGTAGGTGTGTTGCCATAAGGTCTATTGCATCAACCACGCCTAGCATTGATTTTTCCTCAATCTCTATTATCTCGCCTTTTAGGATTGGCTTTGAAAACAAAATTATCAGTCCTGCGGCAACATTGGATAAGCTGTCCCTCAGCGCCAAGGCTATCGCAGCACCAGCTGCACCAAGCAATGTAACAAGTGGAACTGTAGGCACGTTAAGCGCACTCAATATGATAATTATTAACGTAATCCACAAAACAATCTTCATCGCCATCAAAACAAAGGCATGCAATGCACAGTCCAATTTTGAGTTCAGAAGTAGTCGCTTCGTGACATATATGATTATCTTTATAGCTATTATTCCGACTATTAGTATCAAAACAGCAGTCAAAATCATTCCGCCATAAGTTGTCTCAAGAAATTTGGAAATTTTATCCATCACACATCATGCCCTTCTTCTCTCAATTTCTCTGAGTAATTTTTTTCTAAGTCTGATATCATCAGGCGTGACCTCAACTAACTCGTCATCCTCTATAAACTCAAGAGCTTCTTCGAGCGTAAAATGTCTTGCTGGTGAGAGCTTGATTGCCTCGTCATTTCCAGCAGCTCTCATGTTGGTAGCTTTCTTAGCCTTACATGGGTTAACCTCCATGTCCTCGCTCCTTGAGTTCATTCCAACTATCATGCCCTCATACACCTCTGTACCAGGGTCAATGAACATCATAACTCTCTCGCTTATATTTGAGATTGCATAAGGCGTAGCAGTACCATTTTCCATTGCAATAGCAACTCCGTTGGTTCTGCCCTCGATTTCCCCTTTATAATCGTCAAATTTTAGGAATCGCTTTTCCATGCTTCCCTCGCCGTGGGTATCATTGATAAACTCAGAGCGGTATCCCAGTAGACCTCTAGTAGGAACATGGTATTCAATCCTATTATATCCATTCTCTTCGGACATCTGAACCATCATGCCTTTTCTCAGATTAAGCTTTGATATTACAGTACCTGAATATTGAGCTGGGAGCGTTACGACAACCTCTTCAATAGGTTCGAGTTTACGACCGTCTTCGCCCTTTCTATAAATTACCTCAGGCTTGGAAACAGCAAGTTCATATCCTTCTCTTCTCATATTTTCAATGAGTATGGAAAGATGAAGCTCTCCTCGCCCAGAAACTTTAAAGCTATCTGTGGTCTCAGTTTCTTCAACCTTAAGACCAACATTTACCTCAAGTTCTTTGTTTAGTCTTTCCCTTATATGCCTTGATGTAACGTATTTACCTACGTGCCCGGCAAATGGACTCTTGTTGACAATAAAATTCATAGACATTGTAGGTTCTTCTATCTCAATGTTTGGCATCGCCTGAACGTTGTCAGAATCGCAAATAGTTTCACCTATTGATATATCAGAAATGCCTGATACGACTACTATATCACCGCACTGTGCTTCAGGTACCGCAACTCTCTTTAGTCCTCTATATATAAATGCTTGTCCAATTTTAGCCGATTTCACTTCGCCGTCTGACTTTGAAACTGCGACCTGCTCACCAGCCTTGATTATACCCTTTGTTATACGTCCTATGCCAAGTCTACCGATGTAGTCATCATATCCAAGCGAAGAAATCTGCATCTGAAGTGGCTCTTTTGTTAGGTCTGGGTAAGGGTCGCATTGCTTGACAATAGTTTCAAAAAGCGGTGCTATGTTGAGCCCTCCAAGTCCCTCCGGCGTATGTTTAAGCCTACGACTATCGTCACCTATGTTGATATCCGCTGCATCCTTAGGGTCATAAACAACAATGCCCTGCCTTGCAATACCGTAAAGTATTGGGAAATCCAACTGCTCATCGGTAGCGTTGAGATTCATGAACAGCTCATAAACCTCATCGACAACCTCGTCAATACGGGCATCTTTCTTGTCTATTTTGTTAATGAGCAAAATAGGCTTGAGCCCTTGTTCAAGGCTTTTTTTGAGTACAAAACGGGTCTGTGGCATAGGTCCTTCGCTGGAATCGACGAGAAGAATTACCGTATCTACAGTTTTCATTATACGCTCGACCTCAGATGAGAAATCAGCATGGCCCGGGGTGTCTACAATATTTATTTTGTAATCGTCGTGAAGCACCGAACAGTTTTTGGAATAGATGGTTATTCCTCTCTCCCTTTCGATATCGTCGCTGTCCATAACCTGATCCACTACCTCTTCATTATCCCTGAATACGCCGCTCTGCTTAAGGAATGCATCGACTAGTGTAGATTTTCCCGCATCAACGTGTGCAATTACGGCTATATTTATGATTTTGTTTCTTTTAAATTCGCTCATATATCTCCTTGATTTTTGACTAAGCTTTAATTTGGCTACTAAGTTGATTATTTAACTTAATTACTTGCTGAAATGTCAGCGTGATTGTTTGAATTTTAACGTATATCCTATCTAAGATATATCGGTATATTTTATCACAATAGGCATTTTTTTGCAAAAAAATCGACCTTAGAAATCGATTTTGGTCGATCGCAAAGGTCGAAATTCAATTATTAAGTTTAATGCTGCAAATTCTCTTTTATTCTGCTTTAAGTTTAATGCAGTTATTGTTCTTTTATTCTGCGTCCAATATTAACCAGTAGTGCAGCACATAATGCTAATAACAAAGCATACCAAACTACATATAAGTCATCACCTGTTCCTGGTACTTCACTAGGTGGTACAGGCGGTTGTTCTGGCGGTGTAGGCGGCTCTTCAGGTTCTTCATAGGTGTTTGCAAGGCTTATTCTAAACACCTCTGTCAGCTTTAATATATCAGCATATCGTATTATGTAACTGCCATCATTTTGTTTTTCTATTTTGATAAAGGAATCGATGTTGTCAGCATTAAATTCTAGAGTCTTATCCTCAAGTTCAAAAATTTCATAACGGTAATTGCCACTTTCTAATACTTTTTTAAGCTCTTCGTTATTGTAATCAAGCGTAATCTCATTATCGTCTTTATCCTTGCCTGTGATCTTAAGTCCTGCTTTTTCAGTCTTAATTTCAGCTGTGAAATTAGGTGTCTTCACTTCCTTGATTGAATAACAATTCTTTCTAAGTGTGCCCTTTAAGTTTTCTAGAGTTTTCTCCCAGTTATCTTTCTTAGTTATTTGAATTTCTCGCTTATTACCTTCTGCATCAGTTACAATGACCGTAATTTCATCTGGTATTTGATTGCTTCCTTCAATCCATTTTTTCAAAATCTCAATCTCATGAGTTGGACCAGGGTGGTTTTCAACCAGCAGCTGGTAATCATTTTGGACTGCAGATTGTTCATCAGTTTTTAACGGCTTCACGGTTGTAGTTGGGTCATAACGCTGATAGATCTCGTTAAATTTATTTCCATATGCTATAAAAAGATCTGCATACGGCACGCCCTTTATTACTAATCGTGGCAGATATAGAGTGTATACTCCATTTTCATCTTTTCTGAGATAAAAATTATACTCAGCAAGTCCCGTTTCATTAGTGATAACATCATAGTATTTCACTGGAATAGATTGACCGTAGGTTTCCAGTTCAACTTCTTTAAACGCAAATGTCTTTTCAAGCTCTGCATAAGGAGCACCAGTTATTGGATTTTCTCTAACTGTAAAATGAAATACTCCTTCTTGTATTTTCTTACCATCTAGATATAGATTCAATTTTACATCGTTGTATGTGCCATCTTTATTCTTATAGTTTTCTGATGGAAAATGTCGATTTGTCAGATAGTAAGAGTTATCTGGTTGACCTTCTTCGTGATACTCATTTGCATAGCCGATGCGTATTATGAACTTTTCCTTTTCTTTGTTGATTATCTCTGGTGCAAATAGATCTGAGTCTTCTTCTATAGAATATCTACCTGCTGCCAACGCATTTGGATCTAGATTCTTAAAGCTACCTTTCCATTCGCCTAAAGCTGTGAGGGTGAGTTTTTTGTAAATTGGATTGCCATCTTCGGCATATCCCTCAAGGACACGCTTGCCATCCAGTAACAAGTAGATATCTATAGAATCAGGTATATTTTTTTCTTCAATGTTCTTCCAGCCTTTCTCGACACCAAGCTCACCCCAATTGTAGTTCGTTAGTGTAAAGATGTGTGAACTATTTCCTGTAACGACATAGTCTTCGTTTCTCTCCAGCTTACGAGCCGAGAAACCATCTCCATAATAGTCATCTGTCCACAAGTAAGGATATTCAATGGTCAATGTGCCGTCAGCGTTCTGTGTGATGACAATAGCATAACCCTTATCTTCATTAAAGTATCCAACCATATCATCCCAACCGTATTTCAGATATTCAGTGAACCTACGATTTTTACCATAATATTTGTATTCTGAAACTTTTTTTAGTAGTATCGGATGAGTAAAGGTTGTCTTGCCTACTCCTGGTGTATTTTCATCTTCATGAATTGTAGTTTTACCAATTCTAGTCAAGACTTGTTTTTCTGGATCGTAGAGATAAAAATAGACATCCTTGTCTTTTCTCACAGATTCATCGTCATAATCATCGTTATATTTTCTAGTGATTTCCAGAACACCAGCTTCAACTGTTTTGTCATCGGTCGGTTTTTGCTCTGTCACTTCCACATAATATCTAGTTCCTTGTTCTACAACCAAGTACTTATATCCCATTTTTGCCAATTCCTCGGCAGTGAAAGGGAGTCCCTTGTCCATATTAAAAGTATCAGCTGGCAATCCTATATTTGTAAAATCCTTGATGCCTAGCATTTCTAAGATTTTATCTTTATTGGCACCGTTGTAGAAGTTGGTATCAAATCGACTCTGCCATTTATCCTCTTCACGGAGTAGAATTTCACCATATTTGAATAGGCTGTTATCCTTGCCATAATTAGCCTTGACATAATCTGCGTCTTTGTCAATCGGAACAATAAATAGATCCACCTTGATTGTTGTCGGCGCATTGTATTTATCAACACTATTATCCCATTTTTTATGGAATTCAATTTTGTAATCTCCCTTATCATCAGGAGTTATAAGGTTGGCATTAGATCCGAGACCACCACCGTTACGGGCTTTATTGCCCAATACAAATGTTAGAGAATTTTTCCAAGCTTCCTGAATCAATGTTCGACTATATACGGCCTTGAGGTAACTATAGGTTGTATGGTAAGAAAGATTTCCAGGAATCGTTTCGCCGTTTTCCCTGCCGCGTCCGTCCTCGATATATTTGATAATATTTTTCCCTTCAGTAACTGGAGAAATATGAGAATAGAACTCACCTCCAACATGCTTCCCATTTAATTCAAAGTTCCACGCTTTCTTGACAAAAGTAATATCCTGACCATAGCTGCCCGCTTCATTGTTATAAACATAGACACTATGACCGTCACCGATGTGTATAAATCCTGTTGGGCAATTCCAGATTCCTCCTCCATTGCTACCGCCTACATAAGCATCCGTATAGCCTTCTGCTTTGTTCTCTGTAATGAGAATATGCTCTAGCTTTTGTGTAATTGGTGGGAAAGAGATATAGATACCGCCACCGAGGTTACCTGATTCGTTATCTAAAATCATAGTCTTTCCGAAGTAGACATCGTTGGAATCGACATATACACCACCCCCATTTGCAGTGCATTTGTTCTTATAGATTAAACCACCGTTGATTTTAGCTTCAGCCTTATTTTCCTTGATGAATTTATCGTAGTCGGTCGGAACGTATGCACTTTCTTTGTTATAGATGTTGACAGGATCATTCACATATCTCGAGGATATACCGATTCCTCCGCCTACGTCATCAGAATGGTTTCCAGCAATTATGCCATCGTTTATCGTGATTTTTGATGCTGGAAAACCCGCAATGCCTCCACCCATTTGTAGTCTAGTTGCAGCACTATTACGGGCAATAATTCCACCATCAATGTTTACTATAGCTGGTTCCCCTTTAGAGCCCCATAGGCTTCCAGAGAATATACCACCTGTAAGACCGCCTTTATTATTGTCAATCAGACCGTTTTTCATGGTGAATTTTCCACCCGGGCTCACATAGACTGCACCTGCTGCATATGGACGAGCAGTTACTTCTTCGATTTGCTCGTAAGAAGTATTACTGGAAATCCTTCCACCTTCCATTATAAATGTGCCACCATTGCCGATTTTAATAGGACCTGAGTAGCCGTGTTTATTGTATGAATTCATTATTACGGCATTTTTCATAATTAATTCGCCGTGCACATCTATAACAGAGCCTTGACTAGATAATTCTGTCTTCGCACCATCTTTATTTCCATCAATATAGATTGCCGTGCTATCAGTACCGAGCGTAAGTTTACCATATACCTTAAATAATGAATCATCGGTAAATCCATCCGCTCTCTTAATGATTATATCTCCATTTTTTTCACTAGGAAGTGGATTCTTGTCAAGATCAGCTTTATTTAAAGCATCTTCTCCACGTTTTCTTCCCTCTTCAATAATTTCTCTTTGTTTGGTTTCGCCCTGGTCTTTATAGTCGGCTGGTTCTTTAATCTTTTCCCACGGCTCTTCTACTCTTTTGTTATCAGCAGTTAGCGTAATGTCCTGGCCTTCGCCAATTGTTAAAGCTTCAGTCAATATAAAGCTTTCTGTAATTATTATAGTCGTTGGTACATTGCCTGCGTCTGCAATAGCCTTTTTTAGCTCATCAAAGTTTTTGACATTAATAGTTTTTTGAGAAGCTCCTGCTCCGTCACCAAGAGCTATTGGTGATTTTGCGAGATCCTCTATATCAAGAGTTTTTCCTTCCTCTAAAGGTTCATTTTTCTGCTCATTGGCTTGAACCTCATTGTCAGTTAAATTTCCAGGTACTCCTTCAGAGTAAGATGAAGCATCTGAATCATCAGAAGGTAAATTATCTGGTTGTTCAGAGTCTATAACATCAACCTCGAATAGATTATTTACTTCAATATTCTCATTTGCATTGACATCATTAATATTTTGAAAATCCTCCAAAGAAGTTTCTATGTTTAATTTAGTGTCATCAGATTCCGCACTTGCTGAAACTGGAAAAGCAACTAAACCTATTATAAAAAACATACTGACTAATAAGAATAACAGTAAATAATCTTTCTTTTGTCTTTTACTCATGGTATACCTCCTCTCTCAAAGTATTTAGTATCAATATTTTTAATAATAACGTGGTCATATAATACCACAAAATTATTGAGTATACTAGTAGAAAATAATAAAAAAACGGCTAAATTTACACAAAAATCGAAGTTCGAATTAATCTGCACAAAGTTGTTATATTCGCATATAGGAATTATCTAAATCCTTTACATAATACCCGATTTTATGATTATTTTTCTTCTAAAAGATTATTATATTTTACATATGCTTTATTATTGTAAATTCATGTCCCAACTATATAATTAGCCGATTAGATAGTATTCTGCGACTATTGAAACAAAAAAAGGAAGTATATGTTCTGTCCACATATATTCCTTTTATAGCTATCTTGTTGATATATTATTTCTTGTTATGTATGTTTACAATAACTTGATTCTAGTATAGCAAATGACTGTTTATTGCAATATAATCAGCATCTATGGCCCTTTTTCAGCTGTTTGCTTCACTGTAATGTACATGAATTATCCCTCCGTTTTTGATATTATACTATCTTGTCGGAACAATGCTATTTTGTGGGACAATACCTTTCATATGCATAAACTTCCAAAGCTCTATCTATCTTGAGTTCATGGTAAACTGTTTCGTCAGTTCTTTTTTTCCTGCCTCTGCTAACCACATCTTAAAAGGCTCCGCTTTAGGTGATGGTACAGACTGAATCATACGAAAAATATCCTTGCTATATAATTAATCAGCCTGGAGGCCATGTTAGCTTCCTCTTTCCAAGTATATGGAAGTGCAGATGCTTCACAGTTTGGAAGGCATCGTCGCCAGTATTAATTACCGTCCTGTATCCACCTTCAAGGCCAAGTTCAGCAGCAATGTCCTTGATTTTTAACATTATATGACTTATGAGGTCAGCATCGTCAGATGTTAGCTCGTCAAGCGATTTGATATGCTTCTTGGGAACTATGAGAACGTGAACGGGAGCCTGTGGCTCAATGTCATGAAAGCAGACAATCTGTTCATCCTCATACACCTTGTTTGAAGGAATTTCTCCCTCAGCAATCTTACAAAATAAACAATCACTCATACCGGTTCTCCTTTCATTCCGTCTTTATAAATTTCTGTCAGTTTAACATTGACAAACTCTCCAAAAACCGTTTCAGTTTGAAGCGAATCCATTATACCTCTATCATTCGAATTTATATACACTCTAATATAATTATCTGAATATCCTCTAATGTCCTCGCCGTCGGGTTCTTCAACCAAAACCTTTGCCACTGTGCCAATGTTTTTCTCAAAAAATTTTTTTTCTGCAGCTTCTGCTATCCTAGAGATAGTCTCGGCCCTTTGAGCGGATGTTTTCCCATCGACTTGGCTCTCCATCTCCGCAGCCTTCGTGCCAGTTCTTTGGCTATATCTGAATGCGTGAACCTTACAGAAATTCACCCTCTCAACTATATCAACGCTGTCCCTAAAATCGTCATCCGTTTCTCCTGGGAACCCGCATATAATATCCGTCGAAATACCGTACAGGGGATCAAAATCTCGAAGTGTATCCACTATTGCTAAATACTCATCCCTATCGTAGCGTCGATTCATTCTTTTGAGTATTTTGTTGGAGCCGGACTGTATGCTGAGATGTAAATGGTGGCATAGCTTAGGATACTTAAACAGCTTCTGAACGTAGTTTGTGTCGATAACGGTCGGTTCTAGTGAGGATAATCTGATTCTAAAATCACCGTTTAGTTCATCCAAGCTTTCGATAAGGGGTGCAATTCCGTCGTATCCTAGGTCTTCCCCATACAACGCCGTATTGATGCCCGTTAAAACGATTTCTCTAAACCCACGATCTATCAAAAGCCTCGCTTCCTCAATTATCTCCTCAATAGGTCTACTCCTCACAGGCCCTCTGGCATATGGGATTATACAGTATGAACAAAACCTGTTGCAGCCCTCCTGAATTTTTATGTATGCCCTAGTCCTGCTGTCCATTGAGGTTACAATTCCGTCGCTTTGATATATTCTGAGCTTGTCGTAATCCAGCACATGGCAGTTCGAATTATCACGGGCAAAATTCTCCACATAATCTATGATCTCGTGTTTTTTGTTTGTGCCAACGACAATGTCAACGCCCTCAATCGACGATACCTCATCCGGCTTCATTTGAGCGTAACAGCCCGTAACTGCCACCAATCCGTCGGGATTGACCTTCTTTGCCCTTCGAATATACTGCCTTGACTTCCTGTCAGCCAAATTCGTTACTGTACAAGTATTTATCACATATATATCGGCGAAATCGTTTTCGTCCACAACAAAATAGCCGCGGGCTCTGAAGTTCTCCTTCATCGCCTCGGTTTCATATTGATTAACTTTGCAGCCTAGAGTGTGAAAGGCTACCTTCATATATATTGCTCCATTCTATTTTTTTACTATGCTTAATTGCGGTATTAAATCGACATACTAAATTACTATATCTAATTACTGTCTTAAATTACTATTTTGAATTGCTATCTTATAATTACTATGTTTAATTGCTATCTTGATTTTCTATATTGAATCTCTGTATTTAATTGCTATAACTCAAATTCGTACATAAGCATCGCAAGTGTCGCAGGACCAGCAGTCTCAGTTCGCAAAATACTTTTGCCCAGAGAAACGGGTCTAATGCCTATCGACCTTAGCTTGTCAACCTCTTTTGTGCTAAATCCTCCTTCAGGTCCGATAATTATTGCGATTTTAGGGATATCAGCCTTGAGATTTTTCGCTTCGTTTTCACTTGATGTTTCTGAATCATCTGCCTTGTCGAGATCGTCCATGGCTTTCTGTCTCAAAAAATCTTTTGTTAGTAAGTCCTTGAGTGTTCTGTTTTCTTCATTCTCGTATGGGAATATAACCAAATCAAAATCTTGAAGTACATTCAAAGCATAATTAAAGGCTATATACTCGTGTACTATTGGATTTCGTGGTGAAAGGCATTGCTTGACAGCCTCGTCTGCGATTTTTTGAAGTCTACCATGCTTCTTATTCTCCCTACCCGATGGCTTATTCACACATCTATCCATATAAACGGGCGTGATAGTTGAAGCACCGAGTTCGACAGATTTTTTCACGATAAGCTCAAGCTTCGGGCTCTTGGGTACACCCTGAAATAGCTCAACATGATATGAAAGTTCTCGCCCATGCTTTTGCTTGTCCACGATAGAAAGAACTATTCCATACTCTGATATTTCTTCAATTCTACCAACATACTCCCATTCAGAGCCGTCTGATACTGGAAGCATATCTCCAACCTTTACTCTTAATACCTTAGACAGGTGGCGAATATCTTCAGGCGATATAACCTGAATTTGCTTTTCACCTACCTCCTCTGGCTTTACATACAAAATATTCATATTTTTAAATTTATATTTCTATAATTTTTTTGATAAGCTTAAAAGCTTCAGGCCTGTTTTCTCCAATTTTGAAGGCTTTTCTTGCTTCGCTAGCCGCGCTGTCCACTTTTTCTCTATTATTCCCACAAATAGTAGCCAGAGTATCGCCCACAGAAGCCTCTTCCCCGACTTTTTTTTCGATGTAGATTCCTGATGCATAGTCAATTTCATCCTCCTTCTTAGCACGCCCTGCTCCCGTGTGTTGAGATGCAATGCCTATCAATTTAGCGTCTATTCTGTTGATGTATCCAGATTTTTCTGCCTTTATTTCTACCTTATATTCAGCCTGAGGGAATAGACTGTAATCGTCAATAACGTTGATATTACCGCCCTGCCTCTCGAGAAATTCGGTCATTTTCTTTAGTGCAGCTCCACTTTGAATTGCATTCTTAGCAAGCTCGAAGCCTTCCTCTTTGGTTTTTGCCTTTCCGCCAAGGAAAATCATTATGCCAGCGAGTTTTTCGGTAAGCTCAGTTATATCCTCAGGTCCCTTACCTTTAAGAGTATCTATTGCCTCAATTACTTCTATGGCATTCCCGACTGCACGTCCCAAAGGCTGGTTCATATCGGAAATCACAGCCATGGTTTCCTTTTCGGCAGCCTTGCCAATCTTGCACATCATAGTCGCCAGTTCTGTGGCTTTATCCTCATCCTCCATAAATGCACCCTCGCCACACTTAACATCAAGAAGTATTTTGTCTGACCCCGCTGCAAGCTTCTTGCTCATGATTGATGAGGATATTAGACTGAGATTGTCGATTGTTGCAGTCACATCTCTGAGCGCATAAATTTTCTTGTCCGCCGGCGTAAGGTGCCCGGACTGCCCTATTACTGCAATACCTATCTCATTAACCTGTTTCAGAAATTCCTCAGGCTCAAGCGTAGTTTTGAATCCCGGTATCGATTCCATTTTGTCGACAGTTCCGCCTGTGAAGCCAAGGCCTCTACCGCTCATTTTAGCAATTGGCACACCACATGCCGCAGCTATTGGCGCAACTATGAGTGTAACCTTATCTCCAACACCTCCAGTAGAATGCTTGTCAACCTTTATCCCCTTAATCGAGTCTAGGTTGATTGTATCTCCAGAAAATCGCATAGACTGCGTTAGGTTTACGGTTTCATCCTCATCCATTTTGTTTAAGTATATTGCCATAAGAAGTGCAGAGGCTTGATAATCCGGTATCTCCCCAGCGCTATAACCGTCAACAAAATATTTGATTTCTTCCTTTGTCAGCTTTTCGCCGTCCCTCTTCTTAGTGATAATTTCAATCATATCAAGATTATTAAGTCTATCGCTCATATTTTATCCCCATATATTATTTTGATTACATTCCCTTTTATTTATTATGATTCCTACCCTTTGCTCTATTTTGTTCTCTTAAGTTCATCGAGGAAGCTCGTGCCAAGCTCTGTCGGCTTTGCGCCAAGGAATTCTGCTACTGTAGCTCCTATATCGGCAAATGTCTTTCTAACTCCCAAATCCTTGCCCGGTTCAATCCATTTTCCCCATGCGAGAATCGGAATATATTCTCTTGTGTGATCTGTCCCCTTGAACGTAGGATCATTGCCGTGATCTGCTGTCAAAATGAGCAAATCTTCATCGCCCATCTCCATACAGATTTCACCAATTCTTTCGTCAAAATCCATTATTGCCCTTCCGTAGCCTTCTGGATTTCGCCTGTGTCCGTATTCCGAGTCAAATTCTACTAAATTAGTAAATATCAGACCTTCAAAATCCATTTTAATGGCTTCAATAGTCTTATCCACCCCATCCATATTATTCTTTGTATGCACGGAATCAGTTATACCCTTGCCGTTAAAAATATCATTAATCTTGCCTACGGCATAAACTTTTTTCCCAGCTGCCTTTATATTGTCAAGGACTGTGTCTTGTGGCGGTGTTACGGAATAATCATGTCTGTCCGAGGTTCTCTTTCTTTTGCCGTCTACAATAACATAAGGCCTTGCAATTACACGACCGCATGCCCAGTCGCCCGCAAGCATTTCTCTTGCAATTTCACAAATTTCATAAAGTTTCTCCAGCGGAATCACATCGGTGTTTGCTGCGATTTGAAATACGCTGTCTGCGCTTGTATACACAATGGGCTTGCCAGTTTTCTCATGCTCTGGTCCAAGCTCCTCAATAATCTTAGTTCCGCTTGCGGGATAATTTCCAATTACCTCAACACCTATTCTTTCCTGAAAGGCGTCGATGAACTCCTTTGGAAACCCGTCTGGATAAGTTTTAAAAGGAATTTTAGTTTCAATTCCTGCAAGCTCCCAATGTCCCGTTGTTGTGTCCTTTCCTATAGATTTTTCCATAGACTTACCATACGCTCCAACCGGCTGTTCTTTCTCCCTCATACCGGTAACTACTCCATCGATGTTTCCTATTCCAAGCTCCTCAAGGTTTGGAACAAAAAAGCCAGGTGTCCCAGCAGCCGCATGGTTAAAGGTGTGTGCTCCTGTATCTCCAAATTTGGCAGCATCTGGCAATTCGCCAATACCCATACTATCTAATACTATCAAAATTGCTTTTTTCATATTAATAACCTCCAAATCGCATTTATCCTTAGAATCGCATTTATCTGTAAAATTTTGTTTATGCGTAGAATCACATTTATCCACAGAATCGATTAACACTATATCCAAATTGTCCTTCGGATCGATCCAAACTATTAACCTTATTACTAACTATATACCCATAATAGAATCTGACTATCTTACTTTAATAGGATCCGCATTGATATAGTCAAGCGCTACCAGTCTGTACTCGACATCACCAATTACACCCTTGATACAATTCTTTTGATCCTTCAAGCCGTGAAGGTGTCCATATACACATTTTTGCACGTTGTTTTCCGATAACATCTCGGTAAAACCTGATCCAGCTTTGCTACTTGCTGGCGGATAATGAATTGCTGCTATAACCTGAGCATCCTCGGTATCAGGTCTGTTTTTCTTTTGATTTGCAACATCCTCGAGCGACATTTTGAGCCTTAGAAGCTCTCTTTTGTATATTTTTTCGTCATGCGCATCAAAATCCCTTGTACCAGGTGTTATCCAACCACGTGTTCCAGCGACATATGCGTTTTCTTTTTCTAGGTAAATTCCTTTGTTTTGTAAAAAATATATATTATCAAATAATGTGTTCAATCTATTTGTTGACGTCCACCAAAGGTCATGGTTACCCTTAGTTATCACCTTGAAGCCTGGCAATTTACTAATCCATGTAAGGTCGAGCATTGCCTCATCAAGACGCAGCCCCCAAGAAACATCCCCGACGATGATTACCGTATCATCCTCTTTGACCTTGGCAAGCCAGTTCTCCTGTACCTGCAAATGATGGGCACGCCAATTTGGTCCAAAAATATCCATTGGTTTGTCAATTCTCGGGTCAAGTGAAAGATGTAAATCGCCAATAGCGTATATGCTCATTAAAATTATTCTCCTCGATAGTTAGTCTAATAAAGGTTCCGGTGGCTTTCTGCTGATAGTTTCTCTTCTTGCAGATCTTCTAAAAAGTCTCGCGGTGCTTCATTTGCTTTCTCTTCAGAACTTTTCTCCAAGCTTTCTTCAAAATTGCTAATCTTATCTAATTTTCTTATCATCACTCGAGTTCTCACACCTATGAGCTTCTCAAGTTCATCCTGTGCTTTCAAAATAGACGATTGCACCCTCGCAAGCGTACTGTCGAATTTCTGAAACTCCTCCTTGACCTCAGAAAGCAC
>USBT01000022.1 GCA_900553025.1 uncultured Eubacteriales bacterium
ATTAATTTTCGAGAAATGACCCGTAATCATCTTGTGAATATTACGGTAAGATTTTCGATTTTGTCGATTTGACCCGTAAATTTCTTCAGAAAACTACTTGTGAGATGAAAGCCATTCTATACAGCGGCTCCAATCCTGAAAAAGGATAAAAGCTTTAAAAAATATGTTGAATATAAATAGAATATAAGTATAATATAGTTATGAGAGATATCAATTTCGCTTGGGATGAGAATAAAAACGAGATTAATAAGAAAAAACATGGCTTATCTTTCGAGGAAGCAAGAGAAGTATTTGAAGATGATAATGCTATTCTGTTCGATGACCCAGACCATTCTATTGAAGAAGAAAGATTTTTGATTATTGGTGCGATTAGGTCAGCGAAAATATGTATTGTAAGCCATTGCTATCGTAACGATGATAATGTTATCCGTTTAATTTCTGCAAGAAAAGCAACTAAAAATGAGCAAAGAATATATGAGAAAGGGTGGTAAGCATGAGGGAAGAATACGATATCAGGAACTTGAATCCTAGGAAAAATCCATATTCCAACAGAAAAAAGAAGCAAATCACAATAAATCTTGACGGGGCAGTGATAGACTACTTTAAAAATATGTCCCAAAAATCGGGCATACCATATCAGACCCTTATAAATTTATATTTGTCTGACTGTGTAGAATCAAAAAGAGAATTACGCATCTCGTGGAAAACCTTATAACCATTCCATTCAAATTAATTTGAGAAGAACTCACAGAGTTTAAGAATTTGCAGAGTTTAAAAACTTGCAGAACTTTGAAATACGGTATGGATTGATATCAAAGCCTTAGAAATTGAGTAAAATGTTTTCAATTGGCTTATATGACAAAAATAGTTGGTAAAAACGCTTGAAACCTTGAAATCTTAGGGCGAATTAGTCTTATATATTCTTTCTATAAAAACAGAATTTTGGGAAATATAGATTTAAGATACATACAAAACTGCGTCAATGTAAGCCATTGGTAAACTAATGGTGAGACGAAAGCCATTTTATGCAGCGGCTACAATCTTGACTTTCAAGTGTTAGGGTGTAGGCGCTGCTATTATTTTGTGCTATCGCCCGTAGTATGCTTGACATATCCATAGTGCCGTCGCCGAGTGAGCTGTGCGTATCTTTTGTCCCCATATTATTGTGGATATGATAATGAGCGACACGTGAGCCTAGGTGTTCAATCCATTTTTCGACGGGCAAATCCTTTGGTGTCGTAACATTTGCATGACCAACGTCAAGGCAGAGTTTAAGATTCGGCTTATCGAAATCATCCATTAACTTTGCCATCATGAACGGCTCGTCCTCAAACGAATTTTCGACATAGACTGTAAAGTTATCCTTGCCTTGCAAAAATTTGTCCCAGAAAACCAGTGACTTTTCGTGGTGCCACTCCTTATAATACATCGGTGGGAAGTATCCGGAATGCACAATCATCCTGTCAACGCCGATTTTCATGCAAAGCTCATACGCTTCTTCCATTCTCTGAAGCGCAAGGTCAACGGCTCTGTGGTCCATAGCGCCCGGCACAATTTCGGTAAAAGGCCCGTGCAAAAGTATGGGGGCATTTTTTGTTGCAGGAAACGGCAAGTCTGCACTTTCAAGGTCAGACTTTATCCACTTGATAGTTTCCTCGATTTTGTCAGCGTCAAGTAGCTCGGATATGCACACATGATTCAGCTCGATGCCAAGCCCGAACGTCTTCGCCATGATTAGAGCATCCTTGGAATATGTGGCGATATGAAGCCGATTGCGCAGTTTTTCGAGAAAACTTAGCGGTACGCCTGCATTTTGCTGTTTTTTGCTGTTTGGATTCGTTTTCATGTAACGGATTTTACCACAAAATATTAGCATGAGCAAACATATTCTTGCGTTCGAGGTTTACGGCTGGTCGTAGAGAGTGCGTTTTCTGATCAATTCTTGTGTTTTGAGTTTGCGGCTGGTTCGAGAGGGTGCGGGTTACGATCAATCCTTGCGTTCGGGGTTTGCGTGCGATTGTTTTAGGTGGTATACTCATCGCCTTAGCTCAATCCTTGCTCTCGGGACTCGCGTGTGATTTTATGCGGGATGCAGGGAGCCATTTGAAAGTTAGGGTAAAATATACTCAAGTTTCAAATGACAACTTGGTCTTTCGTAAAACATGCGACAATACATTTGAAAGTTACGGTAAAATATACTCAAGTTTCAAATGACAACTTGGTCTTTTGTAAAACATGCGATAATACATTTGAAAGTTGCGATAAAATGCACCTAAGTTTCAAATGGCATATTGATATTTTGTGAAAAACATGCGATAATACATTTGGAAGTTGCGGTAAAATGCACCTAAGTTTAAAATGAGAGGAGCGCATAATGCAGAATATCATTAAGAGGGATGAATATCTTAAGAGAATTATTGATAGAAAAGAAAACGGACTGATTAAGGTTATTACTGGCATAAGACGATGTGGCAAGAGCTTTCTGCTTTTCAATCTTTTTTATGATTATCTGATTCAAAGTGGCGTAAAGGAAGAACAGATTATTAGGATTGCCTTGGACGATAATACTTTTGAAAAATATCGCGATTCCGATGAACTGTCGAAATATATTCGTGGGAAAATCGTTAATTCAGATATGTACTACATCCTTATAGATGAGGTGCAGTATGCAATAACAAAGGATGAGCTTAAAAATCCTGAGAATATAGGGCTTTACAATGTCCTGAACGGACTTATGCGACTTCGCAATATTGATATTTATGTAACAGGCAGTAATTCAAAAATGCTCACAAAGGATGTGCTGACCGCTTTCCGTGGCAGGGGCGATGAGATAAAAATTTATCCGATATCCTTCAAAGAATTTTACTCGCTTGAGGGCGGGGATAAATCAGATGCCTATGAGGAATATGCTTTATACGGCGGTATGCCACTTGTTTTAAGCAAAAAAAACGATGTAGAAAAGATGAGATATTTACAAAATCTATTTACGGAGGTTTATTTCAAGGACATTGAGGAGCGTTACGATATTGAAATGCCCGATGTACTTAGCGAATTAACAGATGATCTTTGTTCCTCCGTCGGCTCGCTCACTAATGCAAGCAAAATTGCAAAAACGTTGCAGTCGGTTAAAAGCATTAAGGTATCCAGCACGACTATTTCAAGGTATCTAAACTATCTGATTGAGTCGTTTCTGTTTAGCAATGCGAAGCGGTACGATGTGAAAGGCAAGAAATACTTTGAGTATCCGTCAAAATATTATTGCACAGACATAGGACTTCGCAATGCAAGACTTAATTTCAGACAACAGGAAGAAACTCACATAATGGAGAATATTATATATAACGAGCTTTTGTGTCGCGAATATTCTGTTGATGTTGGGGTTGTAGAGATTGTGGAAACGAATGCGGGAGAAAGAACAAAAAAACAGTGCGAGATAGATTTCGTGGTAAATAAGGGTTCTAAAAAATATTATATTCAATCTGCGCTGAATGTTTCGGACGCGTCAAAGCTAGAAACGGAGCTCAGACCATTGAAGAATACAAAGGATTTTTTCAAAAAGATTATTGTCAGCAAAACATCTATGAGGCATTGGACGGACGATGACGGAATATTACACGTTGGGCTATATGAGTTTTTGCTGAATGAAAATTCACTTGATTTCTAAACCTAAAGACCCCCATATCCGCTCTCAACTACCTCGTCTTTATCGCCATATATTTTTACGTAGATTTTTGTATTTTATTTTATCCATTTCTATTGACAAAAACCAGTCTCATGGATAAAATTAAGGTGTACAAGTTCATACAGAAAAGCTTGTCCAGAAAATTAAATGATTGCAATTGAATGATTGGTTTGAACGCACGGAATCCTGAGGGATTTCGAGTTATAGCCAATCAAGAGGGGAAACCGGTGAAAATCTGGTACGGTCCCGCCACTGTGATGCCATTTTATCTTATATCGAGCATTGTGTACTTTGTAGCTGGAAAGGCTTGCAATATCGCACATCGCACATCGAAATTGATAATGTCATGCTCTAATAAGAGTGTTCCGATGATTAAGACATGGCTAAGTCAGGTTACCTCTTTGCATGAGTATGCTTCGGCGTGGAAATCGGGGCTGCTTGCAGAGATGTGTAACGAAACGGGTTGCTAAAGCGATTCGGTTTTTTATTATGTGGATTTTCCGTGAAAGCCAAACAAGTAGCTTACAAAACAGTTTTCGGATCAAGTAAAATGGAGCAAAACGCAACAAAATGCAACAAAACGTAGGCTCAACACGAATTTTCACAAAGACCGAAAAGCGAACAAGGAGACATTATAATTTGCTAAATTTAAGAAATCAAACGGCCATAGCTACAGAAGCTACCGACAAGAACAACAAAAGCACATTCATACGCAGAATAGCTATTGCCTTAATGGTGCTCTTGGTGAGCGTATATTTTGTGGGCTGTGCCGGCAATAACGACAAGAAAAGTGCGCTTGATGAGCAGGAGCCAAAGGCATTGAATTACATGATAGAAGGCAAGCAAGCCTTTGACGATTTTTCCGATTATTCTCTCGAAATCTACCTATTTGCAAATTCAAAGCTCATCAAAGAGGACAAAGAACTTCAGACGAAAATTTCGAAAAGAAACATCTACGAGAAATATCTTAGTCGATTTGACGAAGCCATAAGTGAAAATAACGGTAAGATAGGAGCGAATACAATCAAAGATTACGCAACAGCAAGCCTTGCCTTGAATGCGCTTAAGAAAAATCCAGAGGATTATAAGGAGAATAATTTTATCGCCAAGCTGGATGATGCGGAGCTTTCGCAAACGGCAAGCATAACCGACAAAGCGTGGGCACTTATTGCAAGCAAGTATTTGGGGACTAAGCTTCAAAACGAAGAGACCTACTACAATGATTTAATTACTTTTGCACAAAATAGTAGCGACGAAGAGGCGAATCAGATAGAGGATCAGGCGATAGTTGCTCAAGCGCTGTCATATTATCACGCCTTGCCGGATACGAGCATCGCTCTCAGCATGATAATGGGATATATCGAAAATGCACAGAAGGATAACGGCTCATTCGGTGATGCCAAAAGCACAGGGGTTGTGCTTATGAGTCTATCCTCTCTTGGAATTGATGCCGAAACTCATGACCCGCTGACAAAGAACGACAAAACCGTAAAAGACGGCTTATCGAAATTTATCTATGACAAGGGGTTTAAATATAAGGGAAAAGATGACGAGATTAACAAAGTAGCGACACTATATGCACTTTTGGGAATTGAAGCACAGAACCGCATTGAAAAAGGTGGCCTATTCCCCAAGCATAAATAAGCACCGGTAAACCTAAACGAAACTTAAACGAAACACGCTTAAAGCAGATTTTCTGATTGAACTGGATGCCTCTGAATAAGGTAATGGGACTAAAATCATAAATTCAAACCCTAACTGTATAAGGTAATTATATTTAATATATTACATATATCAATGGGCTATAGCCCTGCTTCGCCCATCCATTATATGGGTGCAAGTGACTTAAATTCAACATACAATATTAAAAATCAAGAAAGGAAAGTATTGAAATGACAAAGATTCTAGCAAAGAACGGCTTTAAGAAGGTCGGATTATTTTTGCTCGCATTTGCGATTATCATTACTATGATCATTTCGGGCGGAACAGCCAAAGCTTATGCCGAAGAAACAAAAGACATAGGCAATACGGACGATTGGGATTGGTATAAGTATGCAAATGCAACTAACAACAACTCTGTCGTTGAAAGAGCTACACCGAGACTGCCACAGGAGACACAGACTAAGTGGGCTGCTAAATTTGGCACAGGCTGGGCAGCTGCTCCTACACCACCACTAATCGACAAAGATTTTGCGTATATAGCTGTAGGAAGTCGCATAGTACAGCTATATAAGGAAACTGGAGAAGAAACTGAGTTATCACAGGAAGAAAGAGAACCGTTTTTCCAGGGTAGAAATGTAGGATTTGCAATGAATCCAATGCTGTACGCAGAAGGAAAATTTTTCGTACAGATTGCAAATGGAGCACTCCAGTGCGTGGATGCGAGAACCCTTAAACCTCTTTGGGTAGCCAAGGCTGACAATATCAAGGGTCAGACTGTATCGAATTTGAGCTACAAGAAGATAGACGGCGTAGGATATGTATACCTTGGAACATGGAATGGAGAAAACCGAGACGGACAATTCTTTGCTGTAAAGATTGATAATGAGGGGATCACCGAGCAAACTACAAAGGTTACAATGGTGAACTCCGGTTCAACTGAGAAAAAAGAAGTTACATATAAGGTCAAGGAGCCGGCTTGGACCTTTACTCCGTCAAAGGACGACAAGAAAAACAGTGGCGATAGCAACAGACCTAGAGGATTTTATTGGTCGGGTGCGTATGTTACTGACAAGTATCTTGCCATAGGAACTGACGATGGAACTAGTGAAGGACAGTATAAAGAAGGCTCGACCTTATATACGTTAAATCCTAAGACTGGCGCCATGATTGACAGCGTACCTAATATTAAGGGCGATATCAGAACGAGTGTATCTTACGATAATGGATATCTTTATTATTCTACCAAGGGTGGTCATGTACACAAGACACAGGTTACTGAGGACGGCAAACTAAGCAATGACAGCTACGTCTATGTAGGCGGTATGACAACGGCAACACCAGTAGTTTACAAGGATAGAATTTACATTGGGGTTTCAGGCAAAAGCCAGTTTGATCCAAACAGCGACCATAAGTTTGTTGTAATAGATAACAGTCAGCCTAAGCTTAGCGAAACATCCATAGCATATAAGCAGGATATACCAGGTTATCCGCAGGCTACACCGCTTCTTACTACCGAATATATGAAAGAGGACTTTGATAAGGCAACACCTGGAGCTGACGGAAGAATCTATGTTTACTTTACATACAATGCACAACCAGGTGGAATCTATGCGTTCTATGACGTGCAGGGTGCAAAGGAGCCTATAATCAAGGACAGAACTCAGCTTGCGGTTTACACACCTGACAGTGACAAGCAGCAGTTCTGCATAAGCCCTATCGTGGCCGACCAGGAAGGTACTTTGTATTATAAGAATGACAGCTGTCATCTTTTCGCTGTAGAAAAAGTCGGATCAGTACTCGAAAGCCTTGATGTAACTAATGAGAAGGGCGAATCGTATCAAACAGATGAGGGCAAAGCGTTCAAGGATGCTTATAACTATAAAAATAAAGAATATTCAATCACAGTCGATGAAAAAACAACTAAGGTAAATATTAAGGCGATAGCAGGTATTGGCGACACGCTTACAATCAACGACAAGCCAGCAGTATCCGGTAAGCCATTTGAACTTGAACTAGACAAGAGTGGCAAAACCATTGTTAATGTCAAGACAGTCAAGTCTGGAAGCGAAAAGGTCTACAAAATAACCATAGTCGCAGCAAGTGACAATGCCAACGCTCACAACATTAGCGTGACAGCTCCTAGAAATACACCTCCTTGGGCTGGCAACACTCCTTTAGAGCTTACACCTAATTTCAGTGTTGATGAGACCAAGGAAATGATTTCAAAACCGAGCGATGAGGTCAGAGCGAAAGCTGGAAATAACATTTGGGTTACTCCTGAGAATGATAAGGCTGTCGTTAAGGTTGAAGCACTCGACAATGTAAATGATGAGATTAAAAAATTCGATGTGCAACAGGCTAATGACGGGCATAAGGCGTATAGATTCAGAGTGAATGCTAAGGAGCTTAATAAGGATGTTAAGCTAAAGGTAACCATAACATCTGAGAGTGGCAAGAAAACGAAAACATATCTTCTAACTGTTGGAAGACAGTATCGCGTTGAAGAAATTAAACTGAATAAAACAAGTTTGACACTCGACAAGGGTGCAGAGGAAACGCTGACACATACTATCACTCCAGCAAACGCGGATGTTAAGGATGTTGAGTGGACTTCAAGCAATCCAAATGTTGCTAAGGTCGACGAAAATGGTAAGGTAACCGCCGTATCTCGTGGCAATGCTGAAATCAAGGCTACGACAAAGGACGGCAAGAAGGAAGCAATCTGTAAGGTTACAGTGAATGCACCAATGCAGAAACCTATTCAAGTTCGAGTTATAATTAGCAACAAGACTGCCTTAAAGAATCTTGTAAATGAATATGGAAGCAATATAAATATCCCAGATACTGCTAAGGGAGAAATTGTAAATAAGATTATCACAATAAATGATGGAGATAATCTTTTAAATGCTGTAAAGAAAGAACTTGACACAGCTAATATATCATACAAAGTAAATGGAAGTGGTACAAACTTCTCTGAAATAGCTGGTCTTAAAGAGAAAATCAATATAATTTCTATCTTTGAGAAAGACGGAAAAAAAGAGGAAGCCGATAAATCAGGCTGGACATATCTGTTAAACGGTGAAAAAACAAATGCAGCTCTTACACAGATGAAATATGGTGCCGGCAAGGGTGCAAACGATATTGAGTTGACTAATGGAGATGCAATTCAAATCAGCTACACTGTTGACGGAACAACTATTGACAAGGAGTACAAGCAGTCATTTGCAATAGATAAATCTGAGAAAAATATCGACCTTACTGTAGGCGAAACACATTATTTGCCGTTTGATAAGCTTAAGGTTGAGCCGGAAAGCTGGGCAGCAGGTAAGAAATTTGAGCTATGGCTGTGCTATGGTGGAGATGATAAGATTGCCACTATGGGATATGACAAGAAAGGCTTTAAGATTACTGCCAAATCAGCAGGAAAGACAACCATTAAGGTTGAAATGCCTAACGAAATAAGCGACGAGGTTACGGTTAATGTAAAGCCAAAGACTGTCGAAAAGCCTGAACCTAGAATCCTAATCGCAGGAAACGTATGGGATATGAACAAGACCTTTGAGACCACAAGCTCTGGTCCTCATTCTCTGAAGGTGCAGATTAAGAAGAACGGGCAATATGTTGACGTTGACACCAAGAAAATTAAGTGGGAAATCACTAATGGTGCAACAAGCCGTGTAAACGGACAGGCATTCTGGATAACTGTTGACCACGAGGCGACATTCAAGGCTACTCTTGAGGAATATCCTAACGAAAACGTATTCTTCAAAGCGAAATTGAAAGCCGTACCTATGACTGACTTTAAGGTTCAGTTACCTACAACCTACAGAATCAGTGCATGGAACAACCTTGAGGGCAACTGGTCAAGCAAGTCGGGAGGAAGCTATTTTGTTGGTATCATCGAGGGAGAGGGTAGCGACAACTACAAGATTATCCCAACGCCAGCAAACGCAACGAACACAGAGGTAACTTGGGAAGCTTTAACACCTGAGATTGCGACATATATGGAATATTTCAAGAATGGAATAGTACCGACCAAGGCAGGTAAGGCGAAATTCAAGGTTACAAGCAAGGCAAACCCTCAGCTTTCAAAGATTGTTGAAGTGGATTTGCAGTACAAAATACCGATGACGTCGGCAGAGTTCACAAATAAGGAAATCGTGCTGAAACCGGGCGAGACGACGACTGAGCTAGGCCTCAAGCTTACTCCTGAAGTACCGTCTGAACAGCGATTTAACTGGACGTTCGATAAGGAAGGCATTGTTGAAAATGAAGAAGTTGTTGAATCCACAGGCAAAACAGGCGATTTACCTAAGTTTATTCACAAAATAACAGCGAAGAAACCAGGAACCGTTACGGCAACTGCAACGCCTTGGGATATGACGGGCGGAGCTAAGCCGATTACCGTTAAGATTCATGTTATCGGAGACCTAGATATTACAGCCGACCAAAGCCACAACGAAGGTAATAACGTAACAATAGACAATGGCAAGCTGGTATATACTAAGGGAACATCTCTAGGTGCAACATGGTATATCAAAAACGGTGTGCTGAGCAGATTAGAGAAGGTTAAAGTAGATGACACTGAGATTAATGCAAATCAGTACGAGGCGAAAGAAGGGAGTATAATTCTAACCCTCAAGAAGGACTACCTTGATAATCTAAGCGTAGGAACTCATAAACTTACTGTTCAAACTAAGGACGGTAATGTTGAGAGCCAGTTTGAAGTAAAGGATGCACCTGTACCGCCTAAGTATAAGGCAACTTATGAATTTAAGTCTATGACAGTAGGCATGGATTTGCCTGAGGGCATTGCTAAGGGCTTGCTACCTGCAAGCATTGACGGTATAGCTGATAAGACAAAGGTAACGCCTACTGAGCCGAACGAAACTACTGTCGAAGTTGAAGGAGGAAAGTGGATATTCAAGGGATATAACCCTAAGGAAGCCACAATCGATGGAGCCGATATTAAATTCGTAGGCTCTTGGGCATTTGAAAAGGCCGCTCCTATTCAGAGGGAAGCTGACAAATATAATCCGACATCAGAGACAATCGCGGTAGATTTCGGTAAGGCTGTAACAAAGGACCTAATTAAGAAAGCCATCAAGGGCATACCTGACGATGCAATGATTGACCTAGATGAGGCTTCCTTGCCGGACGGCAAGACGGCAGGAGCATTTGAAGTAAATGTTACTGTAGTGTACAAGGATCAGTCCCAAGATAAGCTAGTGGTTAAGGGTGTAGTTAAAGAAGAAAATGCTAAGCCTGACCCACAGAAACCAGATCCTCAGAAGCCGGGTCAAAAGGATGACGGTAGCAAGGGTGGAAAGACAACTGTAGAAAAAGATACCGTCAAAGCTAAGGATGCGGCTAAGACTGGAGATACTGCAAATGCTCTAGGCTATGCAGGAATTGCAATAGCAGCATTCGGAGCAGGATATGTTATAATTCGAAGAAAGAGAAATTCATAAATTCTTATAGTAGAATTATTTGTCTATTCCATTTATTGGTGATAGATGTTTAAAAATTAAAACGACAACTACAGGGGAACTAAGTGAAAATCTTAGACGGTCCCGCCACTGTGATGAGAATTTACATTGATTCTCTAAGTCAGATTACCTGTACTGTCCGGTCAAATTTAATTCTACGAGAGATGGAAGCAAATTTTCTTTGGGATATAATGACCATTGTATTTGAGCAACCTCGCAAGAGGTTGCTTTTTAAATTGTGTAGCTTTAGTTGTGATTATGCACAAATATTTTGTAGTAGAAAGGACGTAAAGAATGTATACGGCGAAAAGAAAAGATTTTGCTAAAATTGTAGTGCTATTCATTTCCATTATGCTGATTTTAAGTGCCAGTATGCCGACCTATTTTGTTCATGGAACGGATGAAAGTTATACGGAATCAGAAATAACAGAAGCTAATAAAGCACTTGATGATTTTTTGGCAGGAGAGTATAACAATTTAATTACTAACGGAGGGACTTGGAATCCAGAGAAGGAGTATGGCAGGCTGAAAAGCAAAGACGGGCTTACTTATACGATAGGCTATAAGATGTCTACGAGCAATACACCAGATTTCACAAGTCTGAATTTTAATTTTAGGAAATTTGCTAACCACAGAGCGACGGTATTCTTTGAGGGTAGTGCGCTGGATGCTAAGACGGCGCCAAATGGAACGCAGACAACCATTAAGATAAAGAAAAGACCGACGGATGAAGATATAACAGTTAATGCGAGACTGGCATTATTTAAGAAAAATTCTAATAACATACAGGTGCAGGAGGGGAAGATAGACCCTATTGCTCAAAGAAATATTAAGATAATCTTGAAAGCACCTAAGTCAGAAAACGCACCAGTTAGAATATCGGTCAAGGCGTATGATAAGGATAGTGGCAAGGAACTTTTAAAGGATGCAGATAATTTGTCTGTAAACCTATACAAAGATAAAGAGGGGCGTGAGCCTATTGCCAACCTTGACGGTAAATACGATTATAATGTCCAAAAGAATATTAGCTATTATTTGAGTGTAAAAGCTGATAACTACGAGAACTATTTTGAAGAATGCAAACCTACGCAAGGTGGAGATTACAAAGTTAATTTAAAGAAAAAGGAAGCTGCGGTAAGCGAGGAAGATACTGATAGCCTCAACAAAATAAGCAATGAGCTTAACAATCTATATGCACTTCGACCAAATTTTGCCACGGATAAAAATATAAACGAGTTCGCAAAGAGCGTTCTTAAGAATAGGGATGCCTTGAAGGGCATTGATTTTTCTAAGGTTAAGCTTGAGGTCGTAGAAAGTAAAGACACTAATTATATTAAAAATGATGGTACGATAGCCTACAAGAAAGGTGAATTAAACGATTATTTTACGGCAAACGTATCTGTAATATTCAAAATTTACTACGGCACAGCAAGTATTCAAGCAAAAAAACATACTGTAACTGTCGGGTGGGATAGAGAATATTATAAACAAAAGATAGAAGAAGAGGCGGCTAAGGTTGATAAGAATTTTATAACCAAAAATCAAGCCTTGGATTTGGATGCTGTTGAAAAGAATTTTACTTTGCCGACCGTCCTGAAAGAGGACAAAAGAAATGTATGGTCTGAAATCATATGGTCATCCTCAAATTCAGGTGTTATCAGCATTAAAAATGATCCAACTAAGCCTTTTGCGTCAAGTGCTGTTGTAAAACGGACAACAAAAGAAGAAACCGTTACGCTGACTGCTACCTTTGTTGCACTGGACAATCATCTTAACTCTAACCTTAATGAAACGGTGGAAACCTTCCCTAAGGTTAAGAAAACCTTTGTCGTAAAGGTAAAGCCTGTACAGTCTGAATCAGCAGAAGAACTCAAGGCGCTTTTGGATAAGTATTACAAGGATATTACCGATTACGGCACAGGAGCAAAATCAAGCCTTAAGGATTTGATGAATGATTTACAACTCCCTAGATATACAAGAATCAAGGACGAAAATGGAAAGCTCGTATTCCAAAACAAGGAAATAAAGGTCACAAGTGACAATCCTGGAGCCGTTGTCAACGGGTATAGAGTTGCAATAGACCCATTTGCAGAGAAAAAAGACAGCAACTTGACAGTTACATTCACTAGAAACGGTGTTACGGCAACAAAGAAAATTCCATTTACGATTGGAAGCATAAGCAATGAGGAGTTAGACAAAGAAATCAAAATGATGGACTATGCAAAGGTCCACTATTTTGACGGAATCAAGGGAACTAACAAGACAAAGGACGATGTACGAGAAAACCTGCGAGCTTTTCAGGAGATGTACCTCGACAAAAATGGAGAAGCAGTTTGGGTTTACGAAGTAAATGGCGTCAAAGGAACTGGCGTTAAGCCTGACAACTTCTTTGAAGACAGCTTTGAGGCTGAGGCTAACGGATATAACAAGTTTAAATCTTCTAATAATAATGTCGTCACACACGAAAATTTAAAGGTTACAAGGCAGGAAAAGACGACAGAGGTTGAAATATCGTCGCTGTTATCGAGCGAGCGATTTGGCAAGTGGGCACCGAAGCATTCTGAAAATGCCAAACTGCAAAGCCTATACAAGCAAGAAGCCAAGGCAACAATTAAAGTTAAAGGTACAAAAAATTCGACAAGCAATTTGGTTGAACTTATTAAGCAGGCAAAGGCGTTATCTCAAAGTGCGGTAGAGGGCGATAATCCAGGCGAATATCCGTCTGGTGCAAAGAATGCTTTAGATGCCGCTATTGCAAAGGCAGAGAATTTACTTAAAACCTCGCCAACCGAGGAGCAAATAGTTAGTGAAATAGCAGAACTTGAAAATGCTGTAAAAGCATTTAAGGAAAAACAGAATGTAAAGAAAGCGACTATTTGGATAACTGCTGGAAAAGACAATAATAAGCTTTATTATGCCAAGAAAATTGATGTCAGAGCAGACCTTGCCAAAAAATATGGATATGTCAAGGCTGAAAAATACAGCAACGAAGTAACTGTAATAGATGCCCTCGCAGCTATGCATGCGGATAAATATAGAGGTGATTTCGAGGCTAATCCGCAGAATTATTTGAAGTCAGGTCCCGAAGGGTGGCTTACGAAAATATTTGGTATAGAAACATATAACATCAGTTATCTTGTAAATTACAATTATCCGTTACTTTCTCCAGGCTTGGGGTCAGTTGCGAATAATACAGTTCTAAAAGACAACGACATTTTTTCTATCGCTATTTTACAGGGAGAATATCCTAAATTTGATGTATTCCTATCGTTTGATGATATTGAAAAGGACGTTGAGCAGAACGAAGAATTTGCCCTAACACTATATTCAAATCATTTTGTGGATGATACAACGGTACAGCCAAGACCACTTGCCAATACTAAGGTTCAGCTAACTGACTTCAATGGTAAAAAGGTGGCTGAAGCTGTTACAGACGATAAAGGCATGGCAAAATTCAAGGTTGATAAAGCAGGTAAATACATGGCAGGAGTTATAGCGGACGGAGATAAGCCGTTTGAAAACTTTGAACAGCCTTATTGCGAAATAACTGTAAAGACTATGTCTATTTGGGATTTTGACAAAGCAACCAAAACACTCAAAGGCTTTAAGGCAGGCGAGAATTTTGACAACCAAGCGATGCTTGATATTCCAGATGAAATTGACGGAGTTGCTGTAGAGCATATAGCAGATAGTGCCTTTAAGTATGCACTATGGGGCTCGAAAGTAAAGAACAAAATAACAGAGCTTCGCATACCTGCCAGTGTAAAATCAATAGGAAAAGATGCTTTTAAGGGAAATGATACACTTACAACACTAAAATTCAAAAGCGAGGGTGATAATGAATCATCTCTCGAAAAAATAGATGAAGGCGCATTCATGTCGTGCGGGCTTCAGACTCTTGATATACCAAGTGGCGTGAAAGAAATCGGCAAGGGTGCATTCAGCATGAATAATATAGAGAGGCTGATACTGCCTGAAAGCCTTGAAAAATTAGGAGAGGGTGCATTTGGATGCAATTTGATAGAAAGCGTTATAATTCCAAGTGGCGTTAAAGAATTCCCGACCGCTGGCAATGGAGTTTTTTATAAGAACTTTAGAGAAAAAACTCAAGGGTCATCCTACAAGGGTTCTCTGCGATATGTAAAAATATTTGACCAAAGTGGAAAGGCAACAGCCTTCAACACAGGAGGTGTTGTAAATCCAGTTCCTGTTAAGGTTAAATATGTAGATCAAGATGGCAAGAGCCTACGAGATGAAGAAATAGTATACGGATGCAAATATCAAACGACATATGAATCATATGGAAAAGTAACTCTTGGAAACGGTGATAAATCATTTTTGAAAAACTATAATGGTTCAAATGGTACTAATTCAGGCAATACACCTTCGGAAATCTTTAAGCGCAAAGAACTTGCTGACGCCATTATAGGTCAGAACTACTTTAGAGATGGGCAGGAATATGTATTCCCTAAGGAAAATGCACCTAGCATAGAGGGATATGTCAAGCCAGACAAAGATATAAAGAAAACAATCACGCAGACAGACTATGTAGTAGAGTATGTATATCAGAGCAAAGCTCCTGTGAAAGTCGACAAGACTGAGCTTGAAAAAGCACTCAAAGCTGCTGAGGAAGCAAAGAAAAATATTAAAACAAGTGCTGATGGAAAAGATGTTGAGCCAGTAGATAAGTGGACAACAACCGAAGAAATGAAAGCACTTGAAGCTGCAATTGCCGAAGCAAGGAAAGTCGATGAAGACGCTAATGCTAAGCAGGAAGCAGTGAACAAGGCGAAGGCAGATTTAGAGAAAGCAACAAAGAAATTCACAGACAGTTTGAAAGATGGAATGAAGGAAGAACCTAAAGCCGACAAGACTGAACTTGAAAAAGCAATCAAGAATGCCGAAGAAGCAAAGAAAAACATCAAAACAAGTGCTGACGGTAAGGATGTTGAGCCTAGTGAAAAGTGGACAACAGCTGATGAAATGAAAGCACTCGAAGCAGCAATTAGCGAGGCAAGGAAAGTCGATGAAGACGCTAATGCTAAGCAGGAAGCTGTGAACAAGGCAAAGGCAGATTTAGAGAATGCAACAAAGAAATTCGCAGACAGCCTGAAAGCTGGAATGAAGGTGCAACCACCTACACCGGAAAATCCAGAAGACAATTACCTTAAGGTTGTTACTGAAGGACAAAATGACAATAGTGTAAAAACTGAAGGCAATAAGATTATTTATACGAAAGGCGTATCAACTAAGGCAGTTTATAAAATTGAAGGCGTTGACCTCAAAGCTGGTGATTTACAAGATGTGATACTAGATGGAAAATCTGTAGATAAATCGTACTATGAGGTTAAGAATGGAAGCATAATCGTGACATTTAAGAAAAACTATGTTGATTCTCTATCGGTTGGCACACATAAAATCACATTCAAGACATCAAAAGGCGATGCAGAAGCAGAACTTGTTGTAAAACAGCAGGATAGTGCAAGCTCAGAAGCAGGTCAAAAGGATGACGCTAGCAAGGGCGGAACAACTACAGCGAAAGATACTGTCAAAGATAAGGGTACAGGCAAAACTGGCGACACAGAGAATCCTCTAGGCTATGCCGGACTTACAATCGTAGCCCTAGGCGCAGGATATGTTGTAATTCGAAGAAAGAGAACTATAAGCTAAGATAGCAAGAGATATTTTGCTTATATAATTTAATCTAAAAGAATCGTTGGGGTAGTTCACATATGATCTTGCTCCGACGATTTTTAAGTTGTTAAACAAAGGCTTTAGCAAAGACTTTTTTAAGTGCTTAAACAAAGATTTTTTAGCACCTAAACAAAGATTTTAGTAAAGAATTTTTCAGTGTTTAAACAAAGAATTTTGCAAAGATTTTTAACGTAAAAATGCTTGTAAATTATGAAATAGAGTTGTATAATTTATATTATGAATTAGGAGTTCATAATAGCTTCTAAACATACAATTTAATATTGCAATCAGCCAAGCTTTTGACCAGTTAATTTTAATATTAATTTTAATGTTTAACGGCGAAAGCAAATGCGGAATGAGGTGAAAATCCTCGCGAGTAGGTCACTGTGAAGCCCATTTTAAGAATGGGATAAGTCAGATACGCAGGCTGTTTTGTGAGGCACTTGCCAATACCGAGGTCGCCTGAGAGCATTTAATTTAGATTTTTACATCTGTGCGATTATCGGTCGTACAGATTTTTTTATTGCTAATATCAATTTGCAGAAATTCGATGTCTGCTTTTGAAGGGAGGTAACCTATACATCGACAACATGGTATTTCTTCCGTGCCATGCTGAAACTCAAGGAAGGAAATCTTTCGAAGGAAAGGAGAGGGCGATCCGTATTTAATCTAAAAATCGGGTTGCGAAATGAAGATGAATAATGTTAAAAAAGTCGTTTCTATTTTTGCGATAATTCTGATGCTCATATCCATGATGTATGTGGCATCTTTCGCAGAGAATGTTAATACGACAATCACGCAAGGATCCCTGACCGTATCGGTTGACAATGCCGTGGAGGGACTGTATTTTGAAGGACATAATGTCAAGAGTAACGCTACAAATGGATATTACCCATTTAGTTTCTCGCTAATATTTAGCGATAGAAGTAAGGTAGTAGGAAGACCAATAGTAAAGGAAACAAATGAAAACGGTGCGACAGTTCAAAATGGCTTCCACTGGGCTTATAAGCAAAATGCTGACGGAACATTCGTTACAGATGAGGACGGAAATTATGTGGAAGACCCTAACACAAGATATGGTCTTGTAACATTACCTATAGGGAAAAGTTCTGTTGTGGAAATTACAGTTAAGAAAAATGAAAATACTAATGAAATTTTAAAACTCTATTGTGGTGTGCCTAGTGGAGGAACAACTAATAGTGGAGCAAGTCTATTCGCGTGCTTGCCTGCACCTGGACAATTTACAAATGAGGGTATTGGCGCTGGCGGATGGGGAGACCCGTTCGATTCAAACGGAGCTTTGAAAGCTAATTCTCAGACAGGAATTTCACTTGGCTTCTTTGGCGGATATGCAGTTTACAAATTTGATAACCCTATAGCCGATAATCCAGCTAATAAGTACGGTGCAGATTTCATAGTATACGGAAATGCTTTCTGGAACAATTCTGAGCCTGGTTGTATTCAGGTGTCACAGGACGGCGTTAAATGGTATGATATTGCTGGTTCCAAATACTATGACAGTGATACAATTAAAAACGCATCAATAACATATACAAACCCTAACCCGGCAGAAGATGCAGCAGTACATAGTCCAGGAACGGCTGGTTCGCTTGCTCCAGTTAATTATACCGGCACCAGAAGCGGAACCATTACAACCAATAATTTCCATAGCCACAGCTGGTTCCCACTAAATGCTAATTACTTTGTTGCTAGGAATGGTAACGCTACTGCACTCGACAAAGTAGCTTCATTGTCATTTGCAAGTCGCACGCTTACAAACGGAGTGACTAATACATTGACACTGGAAGGAACAATGCTTGGTGGAATTTCGTCGACAAATATAACCGACAAGATTGGCTTCGGATATTGCGATGCACATCCTAACAAAGAATTAGGTGGCACTATTGCGTATAATCCTTACCAGCAGTTTGCAAACCAAAACGACTATAATACCAAGACAGCTGGAACATCAGGCGGAGATCCGATTGACATTTCATGGGCGGTTGACTCTAATGGACAACCTGCTAATCTTGGCTCAATTAGATATGTGCGTGTATACACTGGAGCTGCTGCTATGAATGGTATTTTTGGCGAGATTTCTACTGAGGTTTGCGGTATTGCACCTTGTACTGGGACGACTACACAGGCACCTACATCGGGAGATGCGCTTACGATAACTGTTGTTGACGGGTATGGTAATGAGTATACCGATATACCGACTACTAATGGAGGAATAAGTTTAGTGCCAGTTGATAATTTGGAAAACAATATTGTTGTTTCTGTTTCTGGTGCTGAGAATGTATATATAAATGGTAAGCATGTAAGCTCTCAAGCAACTATAGAATATAGGGGTGAGGATGAACAATTTATACAAATTATTGCTCAAAGTGGAGATGGCTCACCTTACATAACATACCTAAGAGTACAATCAAATTCATAGCATTACATGAAGTTTACAGGATACAAATAACATATTTGAATGATTTAATTTAACAACAATATTTCTAATGGTTTAATTAAAACGAATAGAATAATTTTGTTAGTGATTAACTGAATATACTGCTAGGCTATGAAAAAATATGTAGAGTTGAAATAGCCTAGCAGATTCAGTTGTTATATTTTTGATATATTAAGAGTATCAAAGTGTTGTACGAATATTTTTTCGGAATACTTTTAATATGATGCAAATGGAATTAAAGGATAAATTATGAAATATAAAAGTAAAAAGATATTTTTGTATTTTTTAATTCTCGTAATTATTACATCATTAGCCAGTATCAATTCGTTTGCCAAAGTAAAAAAGATGGCAAGAACTCCTTCCAGTGGTAAGCAAATAAAAATTATGGTTATAGATGGCTATGATGAAAAATATAGACCAAAGACTAGCAATGGTAACACTACGTTACAATGGGTAGCGAAGTTAGAGAATACAAGAATTAAAGTTGAGGGAGCTGATAATGTTACTATTAATGGTACCAAGACTAATGGCGAAGAGGTTCCAATTGGTTATTCGGGTGAAGACGAAAAAACTGTACAGATAATAGCCCAGAGTGGTGAAGAAGCACCATATATAACATATTTGAAATTAAAGCAATCGAAAGAAATTAAAACTGAGTATTCGCCACCTGAGGTGGAAGTAACTGGCGGAAAACTTACCGATTCAATGCCAAATGGTATTACTAAACCTGATAAAAACGGTGTTAGGTGGCGTATAAATGCCGCATATTTTATAGAGATACCCAAAGGAGCTGCCTCTGATAAAAGCCACAAAATTTCTTTAACCCTAAAATCAGAAGAATCTTTTAAAACTAAACATGCACTACCTAGCTTCGCTCAAGAAGTGGTTAAGAATGATAAGACCCTTATACAACGGGTTCGTTTCAGTAACGATGATGTATCTTTGACGAATAAAAAAGTAACATTTACACTAAAAGATGTTAAACCGATTGATCCTATTGATTTTATTAATATTGTTAAGTATGTACCTGAGTACGAGAAATATAGCGGCATAAGGTGCTACACAGTTTGTGGGCTATCAATAGATAAAGTCTTAAGTAATTCTACGGTTCCATCAGTATATATATATTGCTACGAAAAGCCAGAGAATGTTGCCAATAAGACAGCTTTAGTTGAGGCTTTAGATAAAGCCCCAAAAGACGGATATTACAACAAAGATGATAGATACAACGGAAAAAAAGTAAGCAAATTAGGCTTTTGGGAAGACTACAATAAAGCTTTGAAAGCGGCTAAAAAGGTCAATGATGCTAAATTCAGTGAACAACCGATTGTTGACAAGGCTACCAAAGATTTAAATGAATCAATAGAGAATTTAATCCCAGAGAGCAGGATAAACCCTACTAACCTATACGAAGCAATCCAAAAATGGCATGGCAAATACCTAGACCAAGGTGACATCAACCATTATAACGATGCCAAGTATTGGTCAAGGACATCATGGAACGCATTTTACACAGCTAGGAAGAACGCGGAGGAAATGTTGTCGAGCCTCTATGATGAAGCTGGCAATCCAACAGAGACGAACAAGGCTTCGGAAAATACAAAGACCGACAAGCTAATTGAAGCTTTGGAAAAGGCAGGCAACGCTCTGAAACAGGCACCTGTGGCTGGGGCGTAGATGAAATTTATTCAAGAAATTATGCTGAGGGAATTAAGCTTTATGCTCGTCTGTATGACCCGAACAAGCTAAAAGAGAGCGACTATACACCTGAAAGCTGGAAAAAATATAAGGAAGCCTATGCAAGTGCAATGGATGTTCTGAAGAAATATCCGACCTATGATCCGAATATGGCTAGGGAGAATATACTGAAGGACCAGGCAGATGCCTTTCGGGATTTTCGTGAAGCGTGCTATGGTTTGACGGAAAATAAGGATACGATATCGGTCAAGCTATCATGTATTGACAACTGTTCAATTAGAAATGGGAGCGAGAAACCTGATACACTCACCCAAAAGGTCACACTCCAAAAGGGAAAAACAAGCTTTGTAGACTTAGTGGAAGCTGCTAAGCTATCAAAATCCATGTTAATAGGAAGAACAGAGTTCTTTGTCAATGGAGTGTACATGTATGGAAAATCAGACATTAATACAGTTTACAAGCTGAGAGATGGAGATGAGGTGGTAATTGCAACGTACAAGCCTGCAACGTACCTCCATATCAGTGAAACATGGCAGTTTAAAACAGAGGATATGCTTCAAGATGACATTAGGCATCAGAAGATTACTACCTCACTTAAGGATAACACTGTTAAAGCTGGCGAAACATTTACTGTAAATGTCAAAGCTGCCAAAGCCTCTCCGGCTTTCCTAGGAGCTTCAGACGGAGTATATGAACCAGTTGAGAATTCCTCTATTTATGTGGGCGAAGCGAATAAGGATAGAGAAAAGGCTGAGAGAGCACGGATAGATAGCGATACCACATCGAAAACTGACAAGGATGGAAATGCAGAGGTAACCCTGTATAAAGAGGGCTGGACATTGCTATATGCGTATGACTTGACCAAAGCGGAAGGTGCATACAATAACGGCTCCGCTATCATGCTTTACGTAAAACCTACAAGCGACCTTAATGACATAAAGAAGAAACTCCAAAAGGAACTCGATGACAACCTTAACAACGAGAAATATCCTGAAGAGTACTTCAAGTCTGAGGATTGGGACGAGATAAAGAAAGCATATAATGATGCGACCGAGGCAGTAAAAGCAGCCAAAGATGGAGACGAAGCAAGAGAGGGTCAGAT
>USBT01000023.1 GCA_900553025.1 uncultured Eubacteriales bacterium
AGGGTTAAAATATATGAAAAAATTCGAAATTTCGACAACTCATCCTTATAATATATGTATCGGTAACAATATTATGGCACACAGTGGTGCTTTAATCAGCGAAGTTCTGGAGCCGTGTAAAATTGCAATTATTACCGATACAAATGTAAACAGCCTATACTCACAGGTTTTTATTACATCTCTCATCGAAAGCGGTTTTGAAGTGTCGAAAATTATTTTTCCTGCTGGTGAACATTCAAAGAATTTGAACACTTACGGTAATGTCCTAGAAGCTCTTGCTGACGAGGGGATTAGCCGTTCTGATGCGATTGCATCTCTTGGAGGTGGGGTCGTCGGAGATATCAGCGGTTTTGCTGCGGCTACATATATGCGTGGAATCAAATTTCTTCAAATTCCAACCTCATATATTTCAGCTATCGACGCTTCAGTAGGCGGTAAAACTGGAATTAATCTACTATCTGGGAAAAATTTAGCTGGTGCATTTTGGCAACCTTCTCTAGTTATATGTGATACAAAGGTGTTTGAGACCTTGCCTCCGAAGCAAATTATGGAGGGTGTTGCAGAGGCTATGAAGCTCGGGATATGCTTTGATTCCAATCTTATCCCCAAAATTATTGAAAAAGACTATTCATATGTTGTTGAAAGGGCTGTGTCAATCAAAAAATATATTGTGGAGGCGGATGAGCTTGATGTCGGTCTGCGCCAAATGCTTAATTTTGGACACACCATAGGTCATTGCATAGAAAAAGCCAGTGCTTACTCTATACCTCACGGGCTTGCCATTGCAAAGGGAATGGCAGCTGAGGCCAAAGCCTGTGCTGCCATGAATTTAACATCTATGGATATATATGAGAAAATATCCTCAATTCTGACTGAAGCTGAATTTGATTTGACAATCGGTTTTGATGCCACTGAGCTTTACAAATATGCTCTGCTTGACAAGAAAATTTCTCATGGCAAGATTGCGATTACAGTTCCTGATAAAATTGGGCAAAGTCATCTTGAAAAGATTTCACTATCTCAGCTTAAATCGTTCTTTGAAAGTGCTTTTTAAACGAAGCACTTTTTGCATATGTAAAGGAACTGTAGCATTAACGGAATGGTAAGCATTAGTGCGACAGCTCCTGTGTTCTTTACATTTTATTCTTAAGTGTCGAGAGTGTCGATCTATTCTTCAAGCGTCGATTTGAGGGTGTCGATCTCAGGCTTTGGATTTTTGCTCCCACTCCTCTTTTGTTAGAGAAAAGACCAGAGAATCTCTAAGCTCTCCCGTATAAATCCTGTATGCTTTTCTGATCTTGCCCTCGTATGTGAATCCGTTTTTCTCGGCAACACGTTGTGAGCGTCTATTGACGGGAGATGTGCATATTGTCAATATTTCCATCCCGAGGTTCTCAAAGGCATACCTTATTACCTCCGCTGAAGCTTCAGTCATATATCCTCTGCCCCAAGCATCTTTTGCAAGACTGTAACCAATTTCTTTACTTTTTGCATCAGGTCTAAATCGATCTTCCTCTAGAGCTATCGTCCCAATCATAGGTCCTGGCAAACCATCACTACCTATTTCATGGATTCCCCACGCACCACTTGGCAGAAATAACCCTTCTATGATTTCTCTTGATTCTTCTACACTTTCATGTGGCTTCCATCCAGCGTGTGGACCTACATCCGGGTTTTTCGCATACGCATACAAATCAGCTGCATCGCCTATAGAAACTGGAATCATTGCAAGTCTTGAGCTTCTTAGTGCTTGATGTTCCGTATGATTATTCTCTTTCATATTCTCTTGCCTTTCGCTTAACTTTTGCTTGCCTTTAGTTTGCTTTTCTTTTGCCGTTCATTTACATTTTACTTGCTTTTCGTTTAACTTTCATTTGCTTTCTGATCGCTATTACGTTTTAATTCGCCACCTTTGATATTGTATGTTCATTTCGAAAGGACATCGGTCAGGGGAGCATCAAATCGGTGCCTAATATTGAATTTCTGTGGAAATAATAATATAATTTTATTTGAGTATTGTCAATGTGGCGTGTTGCACTGTTTTAAGCATAACTCTAGTACTGCACTGCTTTAAGATTGTCAGTGCTGGCAAAGGTTAATTAGGCTAGGCGTTTTCAGCGTTGGCAAGCCTTGTGCCTGTGTAGGTCTTGTCGATACCACCGAACCGCCGAGAGTGCAAGGCTTGTGCCTGTGTAGGTCTTGTCGATACCGCTGAGATGGGGTATTGACAAAGGTGCTGAGGTCGTGTGAGGTCGTGTAAGCCAAGGTATTCTCAGTGCTATCAAGGCTTGAGTTGGCTCAGGCAGACCGTGAAAGCATGCCAGTATTCCGTAAATTTTGATACGGAATATTTTGTAAACAAGTATGAGTTGATTGAGGTTGTGAGTAAATGAATGAGGTTCAAAAATATTTATCTGACAATTTCATATTTCTGATGATAATTTTCAGCACATATTTTATCGCACCGATGAAATCGTCGGTAGAGATATCTATCAAGAGGCATATGGTGATAAATATGTCCTTGCTACTTGTAATTTCCATAAATGCAGCATATCTTGATTATCTGACGGCATCTAATATCCACTCGCTTAAATTTACACTTGCCGGAATCCTGTACTATTCGCTGAAGCCTCTACCGATGGTTGCAATGATAAGCCTCGTGTACAAAAATAGCAAATATTTTTATATTCCTGCTATTCTTAATGCTATCATTTGCAGTGTTTATCTTGGACTTTTGAGCCCGTCGTCTGAATTATTCAAACTTATGCAAGCCTATCACATGCCGATTTCCTCCTATGTTGTGACGGAATGGACCTACTGGATAATTTTTCTGTCAATACTCAACATCAAATTTTACAAGGAAACCAACAATAATCCTTTGGGAATTTTTTTGTTTGTTTCGGTGCTGATGACGGCGAACATTCTCGACACCGCAGGAATTTGCCCTGGCGTTTTGATTAAAACCTACGCATTTTCGTTTATTTTGTACTATCTGATAATACACATATATATTTCCAAGCAGGTGAACGAGGGCAAGGATATTAAGCTCAGGGAGCAGAGGATGTCGCTCATGTTATCGCAGATTCAGCCACATTTTTTGTACAATACATTAAATACAATCACGGCGCTTTGTCGGGTGAATCCGAAGCTCGCCGAGGAAACTACCGTAAAGTTCTCAAAATTCTTGCGTGAAAATATGTATAGCATCGAGAACTTTGATACACACCCGTTTGAGAGGGAGCTTGAGCATATCAAAATTTATCTTGATATTGAAAAAATTCGTTTTGGGGATAGGCTTAAAATTGTCTATGATATTGAAACTGTGGATTTTAGGGTTCCTGTTTTGACGCTTCAGCCAATCGTTGAAAATGCAGTCAAGCACGGGATATGCAAAAATGTCGAGGGCGGTACTATCACCATTACGACGCGAAAAACGAGTAAAAACCATGTGATAACGATTAAGGACGACGGCGTTGGGTTCAATCCACACGAAATAAAGAACGACGGCAGGGTGCATATTGGGATATCTAACGCTAACGAGCGACTAAAGAGCATATTCCACACGGAGATTGAAATATCCTCATTTCCCGGTATTGGAACCGAGGTGACAATCAAGATTCCTGAAAAAACTAATAAGACGAACAGAAAGGTGGCTGAGAGGCGTGAAATACATAGTTTTGGACGATGAACCCATAGCTTCTGCTTATCTTGCGGAGCTCATAAGAGAAAATGACAACGAGGCGGACATTACCATAATGTCGAACCCAATCGAGGCTGTTAGCCTTGCCTTGTCTGAAAAATTTGATGTGTGCTTTCTTGATATACAGATGCCCAGTCTTAACGGCGTCGAGTTTGCTAAACGGGTGAAGGAGGTGCATCCGAAGACGAATTTTATTTTTGTGACCGGTTACTCTGATTTTATGGGGAGCGCCTTTCGCCTTGATGCCAGCGATTATATAATGAAGCCGGCTACCTCAGAGCAGGTAAGACATGCCATTGAAAACCTGAGATATTTGCCTGAAAATAAGAGTTTTGGCGAAGCCTCGGGCGAGGACAAGGCTCGGGATATTAAAATTATTTGCTTCGGCAATTTCGACATTCTTGCCTTTGGCAAACCGATCAAGTTCAAGTTCGACAAAACAAAGGAGTTGCTGGCTTTTCTGGTTCACCGTCACGGTGCGAGGTGCTCAAACAACGAAATAATGGTCGCTTTATGGGAAGACGAGGGCCACGGCTCGTATTTTCGTATGCTCAAGAAGGATCTCATAGACACATTCCAGGCGCTTGGCTGTGATGACCTTATATATGTTGAAAGAGGCAGTATGTCTCTTGCCAATTTGGACTTAATAAGCTGTGACTATTTTGAGTGGCTTGAGGGCAAAACCACAAATTCATATAAGGGCGAATATATGTCGCAGTTTTCTTGGGCAGAAGAGATGAAGCCCTTGCTCGAAAAAATATAAATTATTTGTACTTGCCGAAGCTATTTCATTGACACTTCCTTGACATTTCATATGGTAATATTCTAACAAAATATTATACAAGGAGGTAGATGTGATTTAGCTTTGGCTGATAATCACGATTTAGCTTTGGCTGATAATCACAAAAAAGTACGATGACTGAAAACACTAAAAAACCAAGACTGCCAAATAAGCTTGAAGCCAGCATTCCAATAGTTTTTCTACTAGCGGTAATGATTTCAAACTACGCCTTTGGGTGGGGAGCAGATCCGCACATTCCGGTAACTCTATCTTGTGCCGTTGCAATGCTTATTGGAAAACTATGTGGCTACACCTACAAGGATATGCTAGCTGCGGGCCTTGAAGCCGTCAATCAATCACTTGAAGCAATTATTATTATTTTGTTAGTAGGCTGTCTGATTGGCTCATTTACAGCTTGTGGGACTATTCCGTCGGTAGTTTATTACGGACTTAAGCTGCTCTCTCCTGGGATATTCCTTCCTTTCGTGACAATCATGTGCACAGTCGTAGGTATAGCCCTCGGCTCTGCTTGGACGGTATCTGCAACGCTTGGTATCGCCTTTATGGCTATCGGAACGACAATGGGCTTAAATCCAGCGCTTATTGCTGGTGCAATTTTGTCGGGAGCATGCTGTGGAGACAAGTTCTCTCCTCTTTCCGATTCTACAAATCTTGCGGCAGGTTCTGCGCAGACAGGCTTGTTCGATCACGTCGGAGCGATGATTACGACTACATTCCCAAGTCTTGTAATTGCTATTTGTATTTTTGCATTCTTCTCATTTAAGAGTGTTGGCAAATATGATCCGACCCTTGCGGACAACCTTTCAGCTGCAATAGTTGGTCACTATGACTATATGAGCCCAATTCTTTTGATTCCGATTCTAATGATTATTATAGTGGCAGTTATCAAGATGCCAGCGATACCTTCTATCATTTTGCTCTCTCTTGTCGGCTGTGCTTTTGCTGTGATTTTCCAGGGCGCAGGAATCGCTGATTGTATCGGTATGCTTCACTACGGATATTCAGCGGAGTCCAAGAATGAGCTTTTCTTCAAACTCGTCAACAGGGGTGGCATGGATAGCATGCTTTTTACAAATAATCTGGTAATAGTTGCTGTTGCGTTTGGAGGCATTCTACAAAAGATTGGCGCAGTCGAGTCAATACTTGGCGGGCTCATCCACAAGGTCAAAACTCCGTTCCAGCTTGTCGTTGTCACTATTGCGACGTCAGTATTTTGTATAACCACTATGTGCGACCAATATCTGGGGTTAATCATTCCGTCCTCAATGTACAAAAATAATTACGATGAGCTCGGGCTTGGTAGGAATATGCTCTCAAGGTCGCTAGAGGATGGCGGAACGCTCTGGTCGCCTCTCGTGCCTTGGTCGTCTTGCGGTTCGTATCATTCGGCAGTTCTCGGCGTGCCAACGCTTTCTTACCTTCCGTTCTGCTTTATGAACCTGATAAATCCGGTTTACGCCATTGTTACGGCAAGCTACGGTGGAAACATCATCTATGCAGACGGTTCGAGGACTAACCTGTTCGGAAGATTGAAGAAAGGCAGAGGTCCTGCCGGAGCTCCTGAAAAGGCGCACAAAATAGCCATGGAAGCGTTGATTGCAAAGAGAAAGCAAGGCGTGTACAAGAGCTTGTAAAAAGTCTAAAAGCATACAAAGAGCCTGAGAACTTACAAAAAGCCTGAGAGTTTACAAAAATACTGTTCTTTTTCAGGCTTGATGATACAGATTTGATGATTTAGATTTAAAGATTTAGAGGATTTTGTCGATATGAAGTATTATGGTATCCTCCCAAAGAGGAAGCTGTGGGTCAAAATAGCTGCAATTGCGCTGGGTGTGCTTGCGGTGTATGATGCATATGTGAATAAAAGCTGGTTTTATGTTCCATTTGGAATAGTTATCATAGTTGCAACATTCTCGTCGCGAACGCAGGTCATTTCGGAGAGTGGCGTAGACATTGAATATAGGTTGCTTGGGCATTGCTTCCATAACAACTGGACATTTGATGAAATTCTTGCAGTCCACAAGGACAGCATCAAATCGGCGCCTAATATTGAAATTCATCTGAATAAGGGAGCGATAAATCGTAGATTCATATTCGCTCCTGATGATGCGGAGGCTGTCTTTGCTCTAATTCAAGAGGCAAAACCAGGAATTGTCATTAAAGAGGTGACACATCGATAGGAGAGATCATATTCGCACAATTACGGCCGGATTTCCGTTTTCTGTAAAATGACACGTAAAGTCCTCATAGATAAGAAAAGAACGCTTTAAAATGAAAACTAGAGATTGTTAAATAATATTAGCCTCACATTTGATGTGAGGCTAATATACTTAATACACAATTATTATCAAACCAGCTATGATGTCTAGAACATAGAGAAAGTAAGAACCAATGGGGTGGTCTAATTTACTAGATTTATATGAATGAAAAATCCCTACAAGAGAAGCTAAAATTACAAAACAGCCAGCTATAATATTAAAAAAGGTTACTTGTTTAAATATGATAGCTGCGATGATAAGATATATCGAAATATGGAATAAAAGCTTCACTGATTTTTGACTAAACATTTTTACAACTCCCTTTATGCATATTAAGGCTTAACTATGAGTACAACTGGATTGCCAGGTATTGCATGGGAATGAGATTTGTCTGTATAGAAGTATACGACTCTTTTAAATGCAGGTCGATGAGGAGAACTGTTTAAATCTTTGTATAAATCGACATGGTAGTAAACAGTTTTTACATTTTTGTCATATAGGTATCCTGCGACTGCCATAAAAACACCAACGGGACCAGAGATAGCAGCACCTAACGCGATAGCTATGGCTGTGATGGTCATATTTCGAAAAGAAGTATTTCCATTATAAGAGGATTGATATTTCCAATTGTATCCTGAAGCTGTTTTCTCTACATACATTGAATTTAGTTTTTTTCCCGAATCGGAAAAAGTTGTTATGCTTGAGTTTTCGACAATAGATTCAAATGAGTGTAAATAACTATCCCCATTTTTTGTTACCTCGAAAACGGATGTATAAATTTTATTAGCAGATAAAATTTTATCAATATTTTTGAAAGTTTTACCATTTTCTGAGTAAGTGTAAATGACTTCTGAGTTTGAGATTTTTTTGAAATTAACCGTAGTGTTTTTTGCTAGTTCGCAGTTGATTTTAGACATATCTATATTTCCTAATTGGAGATTTGTATTAGCAGAAACACTAATAGTAGATAAAAAACACATAAACAAAATTAAGAATAAACTTATTATTTTCTTTTTGGCTAAAATATTCATGATTCCTCCTACGCGTTCAAATGTGATATTTTCATAATTATAGTACATTTAACGACCCATTGGACTACCCTCCTTGATAATACAAATTACTAAAACTTTATAATTATTATAAAAGATAAAAAAATAAAATAAAAGTCTATTTTTAACAAAATTTTATGTTATTATTAAAGGAAAGCGTTACCTACAGGTAACAATTTGTATGGTCCCATAAGAAAAGCCCCACCTTGTACGTGGGGCTAATATTTTGTTCTTATTTCAACACTTGAGCATTGTTAGTGTATGACCGAAGCCTCTTTCAACCCTTAAGCATTGTTAGTATATGAGCGAATTAGTGGTCGAAGCATCCCTCTATGCTTGAGCATTAGTCTGTGTAGTGGTCAAAGTAACCTTGAATATATACAAAAGGCGTTCCCTTGTCTCCGCTGCCAGATGTAAGGTCGCAGAGTGATCCGATAAGGTCAGTCAAGCGTCTTGGTGTAGTGCCCTGCTTTAACATATCATCATAGATAGACGAGTTTGCCTTGGCTTTGTTCTCAATGTAATCCCTCATAGCCTGCTGGAGCTCCTCGCCCTTTAGATTCTTAAATTCATTATCCGCAATATATTTTAACTTTATCTCGTTAGGAGTGCCCTCCAGCCCCTTGGTGTATCCAGGCGAAACAACTGGGTCTGCAAGCTCCCAAATTTTGCCCACTGGGTCCTTAAAAGCGCCGTCCCCATATATCATAACCTCGATATTTTTGCCAGTTGCCTCCTTGATATCCGCCTGAATAGAATCGACAAACTCCTGACAGTTAATTGGGAATAGCTTCACCATATCCTCGGTTGCCTTGTTAGAACCTAGGATTCCGAACTCAGGATTTTAGCCACTTCCGTCAATAGGCTCAGTCATGATGTCATCCATCGACAAAACAATCTTTGCGCCTGCCTTTTCTGCGAGCTTCTTGGTTCTATGCCTTGTGTGAGTGTCACAAGCAAGCACGCAATCAGTATAATTAACGATAGCCTTAGGATTCTTGGAAAAGTAAATTTCAACAGCACATCCCTGCTCCTCAGCAAGCTCTTTGTAATAGTTGATGTAATCCATGCCGGTGAATGGATGTCGTGACTTTCCAAAAAGCGATTCAAACTGCTTCTGATTGAGGACGTCCGTGTACGGATTTATGCCCTTTTCGTCAAGTGCGTCAAGGTCAACAAGGTGATTACCGACCTCATCCGATGGGTAGCCCAGAAGCAGAACGATTTTGTCGACAGCTCTTGCGATTGCCTTTAGGCAGATTGCAAACCTGTTACGGCTCATGATAGGGAAAACAAGACCGAGTGGCTGACCACTGTAGCCGTTTTCGTCGAGCTTTCTTCTCAGACTTTCTGCAATCTGATCAAGGGTTGCATAATTATTTTCCGATCTGGCAAGGATTGACTCCGTAATAGCCAGAACATCACGGTTTCTTATTTTAAATTCTCCGGCTTCTGCTGCGTTTAACACAGTGTCGACCACAATTTTTTTAAGGTCATCACCCTCTTTAATAATAGGTGCTCTTAGACCTCTTGATACCGTTCCTACGAATCTCTTTTGCATCTTCGTTTCCTTTCTGATTTAAAATATTTTGTGAAAACTAAAAAGACCTGCTTGCAAGGGGTCAAAACAGGTTGCCGGCAAACATATGCAAGTTGCACGGCTATATCTTTTGGGTCTTAGCCTCATCGGCTCCCCTAACAGCCAAGGCATCGACCCGTACATTCATTTTTGTTATTGCTTTAAAATCCTCGAGAGAGAAATCGACGCGGCTCAAATCGCCGTCCTTTAGAAATTTCTCATATAACTTAAGCCAAGTGGACTCTTGCGAACTTAGGCTGACATGCCCCTTTACCTTGATAAATTGGACTGAGTGCCCATCCATTAGTGACAGTAGCTTTTCCCAGAGGTCCCGATTTTCGACAGGCTTCTTTGCAGCAGTTTTCCAACCGTTTTTTTCCCAATTTATGTACCATCTGTTCTTGAAACAGTTGACGATATAGGCACTATCGGTAAAAACCTGTATATCAAGGTTTGGCTTTTTGAGGGCAGAAAAAGCTTCTATCACACCAGTGAGCTCCATACGATTATTGGTCGTATCAGCTTCACCGCCATAAATTTCTTTTTCGTGTAAACCCAACTTTAAAATCGCGCCCCAACCGCCAAAATTATCCTCATTTTGATTGCCTGAGCACGCACCGTCTGTAAAAATTTTCAATTTCATTTCTAAATTATATGTTATGTCAAAAACAATTGCAAGGTTTTTGAAATGGAAATTTTAAAAAGTTTTTCATCAAGACTAAAACCTTGCAGAATTTTTAGATGTTTAAATTATTTAACAAAAACTTTAGGCAACCTCTGCCCAAAGGCACAAGTTATCTCGTAGTTGATAGTTCCAGTAGCATCAGCAATGTCATCCGCCAAAATAGTGTTTTTTCCGTCACTGCCCATTACAATTACCTCATCTCCGAGTTTAACATCAGGAACGTCTGTAACATCGACCATGCACTGATCCATGCAGATATTACCCGCAATAGGACACATAACACCGTTAACAATTACGTGTGCATTAGCGGAGTAAGGTCTAGGATAACCGTCTGCATATCCAAGAGCAAGCGTCGCAATTTTTGAAGGCCTTTCTGATATAAATTTTCTACCATAGCCACATGAGAATCCAACAGGGACATCCTTGAGGTGGACGATTGCAGCTTTCACAGACATTACTGGTTTAATGTCAAGATTTTCCTTCAAAACCTCGTGAGACGGATAGCACCCGTACAAAATAATGCCTGGTCTTACAGCATCAAAGTATACATCAGGAATCTCCATGATAGATGCAGAGTTTGCAAGGGTTCTAAATGGAATTTCAATGCCACTTTCCGTAAGAGCTTTGAAAAACTTGTTGTATTTTTCCTCCTGCAAATGAGAAAAACTCTTGTCAGCGGCATCGGCTGTAGCCATATGGGAAAACATCCCCTTAATTTTAAAGTTGCTTAGCTTTGTCATTTCCTTAATTTCAGGGATTGCCTTGTCAACCTCATCGGCAAGATAACCTATTCGACCCATACCAGTATCGATAGCTATCAAAGCACTGATTATTTTGCTCTCAGCTTTTGCAGCTGAATCTATAGCCCTTGCATTATCGATTGAGCAAACGACAGGGGTCAAATCATACTTAATCAACGTATCAACGTAAAAATCAGGCGTCAGACCCAAAATAATAATTTCTTCTTGAGTTCCGTTATCCCGCAGATGAATTGCCTCAGAAAGCGTTGCAACTGCAAACATCTTAACACCGTTTTCGCGTAGCACCTTTGCACATTCAACTGAACCATGTCCATATGCGTCTGCTTTTATTACTCCTATCATTTCGCGGGCAGGACCAATTTTTTCCCTAATTTTTTTGATATTGTAATCTAGGTTCGACAAGTTAACCTCTACCCATGCTGGCCTTACTGCTTCTTTAAACATATTAATCTTCCTTTCATTAAAAACTTTTACCGTCATACAAAACAGCTATAAAAAATGCAATTTAATATTTTACAAGTTTTTTATACATTGATTTCGGTTTTGACACCTATATCTTCTGAATTTTCACGAAGAATTGGCGCAATAACCTCTGAAATAAAATCAAGGGTCTGCTGCTCAGCTCTTCCAGTAAAATTTTCAGGCTTAATGATTTTGCTTATTTCCTCTTCACTTATATTAAATGCAGAATCCTCCGCGATTCTATGAAGAAGATCATTGGGTTTTCCTTCTTCCTTTACAGTTTTTGCTGCTGCCATCGAGTGAGTTCTGATACGCTCGTGAAGCTCCTGCCTATCACCGCCAGCCTTGACCGCATCCATCAATATATTTTCTGTAGCCATAAACGGTAGCTCCGCCATAAGCTGTGCCTCGATAACCTTAGGATATACGACAAGTCCGTCAGCTATGTTGTTGTAAAGCTCAAGGATTCCGTCTGTAGCGAGGAAGGCTTCGGGAACAGACAGCCTCTTGTTTGCTGAATCGTCTAGTGTGCGTTCGAACCACTGGGTTGCAGCGGTTATGGCAGGGTTAGTGTTGTTTACTATGACATAATTTGATAGCGCTGCCATTCTCTCAGAACGCATAGGATTTCTCTTGTAAGCCATTGCAGATGAACCAATCTGATGTTTTTCAAAAGGCTCCTCGACCTGCTTCATGTGCTGGAGTAGCCTTATGTCGTTGCTGAATTTATGTGCTGACTGTGCGAGACCTGAAAGTACGTTTAAGACCCTTGTGTCAACCTTTCTTGAGTAAGTCTGCCCCGACACAGCATAGCAGGCCGCAAAGCCCATTTTTTCGGCTATTTTGTTGTCGAGCTCCTTGCACTTTTCGTGGTCGCCCTCAAACAACTCAAGGAAGCTTGCCTGTGTGCCGGTTGTGCCCTTAGACCCCAAAAGCTTTAGCGTTGACAGCACATAATCGAGGTCCTCGAGGTCGAGGAGAAGTTCGTTAATCCAAAGGGTTGCACGCTTTCCAACAGTGGTCGGCTGAGCGGCCTGATAGTGAGTATATGCCAAAGTTGGAAGTGCCGCGTATTTCTTAGCAAAATCAGATAGGCTTGCAATGACAGAAATAAGTTTCTTCCTGATAAGCTTTAGACCTTCTGACATCAAAATAATATCTGTGTTATCTCCAACGAAGCAAGAAGTCGCTCCAAGGTGGATGATTCCCTTTGCAGCGGGGCATTGCAACCCATAGGCATACACGTGCGACATCACATCGTGCCTGACCTCTTTTTCCCGTGCCTTAGCATCCTGAAAATTTATCTCATCCTTAAACGCCTTTAGCTCATCAATCTGCTCCTCAGTGATTGGAAGCCCCAGCTCCCTCTCCGCCTCAGCAAGTGCAATCCAGAGCCTGCGCCATGTCCTGAACTTGGTAAGCGGCGAAAATAGCTCCTTCATCTCCTTGCCAGCATAACGCTCCGAAAGGGGGCTCACATAAAATTCGTTCATTTCATTCTCCCGTAATAGTTATCATTTAAACGTTTTTCATCATTTATTTTATATCACAAAACAGTAGTTTTTACAAGAATCCTGCGCTTGAATTTAGACTAAATAAAAACAGAGGATGGTTACGCTCATCCTCTGTATATAAACAACCAAGTTATAATGTTATTGCGTCGGTATATTATGCTCGGTCAGAGCAACAAATACCATGTTTAACCCTTGCAGCTTCCTCCGCAGCCTTAGCATTATTCCAGTGATCCATCGTTCCTACGAGGTAGCCTGTGATTCTTCTGATTCGTTCAAATTCAACAGGTGCAAATGTGTAACTTAGGTCAGCGTGGTCGCCACTAAGATTGATATTCAGCGAATTGAGCTTTCTGCCATGCTTCTCCTCTAAATATTCGACATATTTAGTAGCTTCTGCCGCACTCGCATTTCCAGTAATTTTAACATTCATCCCCATACCTCCTAATAAATCTAATATAATATATGATTGCGTTCTATAATTCAATTCTATCACGCAGGGCTGTAAAAGAACTATAAACGCATTATACCACAATTAAACTAGATATGGTAGATGTTTTTTGAATTTTTGCTAAAAACTACTTTTGCTTGTGGTTGTCCATATTCCCATTTTTTCGGCTTCAGCAATTAGTTCATCTTGGAAGTCAGGGTGTGCAATACTTACAAGAAGTTCTGCTCTTTCCCAAGTCGACTTTCCCTTTAGATTTACAGCACCAAATTCTGTAACGACATAATGCGTACATGAGCGAGGTGTTGTTACTATATAACCTGGCTTCATTGCGGCTGTAATTAGTGATATTCTCTCTCCATTTAGAACCTTGGTGGACGGTGTGCATATAAAGCTCTGACCGCCCTTTGAATGATAAGCACCTTGAACAAAGTCAAGCTGGCCACCTGTTCCAGAAATGTGTTTAAAATTAGAGGACTCGGAGCATACCTGACCGTATAAATCCAAGATTATGCAGCTATTAACCGAAACGAAATTATCCATTCTAGCTATTATTGCCTGATTATTGACATAGTCAACTGGCGCACAGTAGCATAGAGAGTTATCGTCAATAAAATCATAGAGATCCTGCGTTCCACCTGCAAAGGCGTAGACCAGTTTTCCGTTGTTGAGCTCCTTGCTGCTTGTAAGCTTTCCAGCCTTGAAAAGCTCGAGATAGCCGTCGACTAACATTTCCGTATGTCCAGATAGATTTTGAATATCTGATTCTGCGATTAATTTTCCAATAGTAGAAGGTAGAGCACCTATTCCGAGCTGTATCGTGCTGTCATTGCGGATTTTTTCCACAACAAATTTTGCGATTTTTTCGTCAATTTCGGTTGTAGCACCATTGGGAATCGTTGCCATGGGCTGGTTAGAGCTTTCAACAACGTAGTCCACGTGCGACAGATGTATTTTGTTATTTAAACCGAGGGCTTTCGGCATTTTCTCGTTGACCTCGAGGATTACCATTTTGGCAGATCTGATAACGCCCCATACATCTGCGACCTGAGGGCCAAGATTGAAAAATCCGTATTCATCCATTGGACAGACTGAGAGCATCGCAATATCAATGTTGCAATCGTTGTGTTCCCAATAAGAGGTAAGCTCGTTGAAATTCATAGGGATATACCAGCATCTGCCGTCGTTTGCCATTTTTCTGTCTGCGCCCGTGAAGTGTGCTGAGCCGAACCTGAAGTATTCTAGTGGATACCCTTTTTTGTAAACCTCCCAAGGTGCGTGGATTGCCACGGTTGAGAGTATTTCGACCCCTCTGAGGTCGTCGCGTTTTGAAAGTGCAACATCAAGGTCGTTTACAGCACCGATTCCAAGTCCGAAGTGGACTCTCATGTTATTTTCAACCTTTGAAGCAGCTTCATCGGCGGTAATAAGCTTCTCTTTATATTTTTTACTGATTTCGTCTAATCTATACATTTAAACGCCTCTCATTCACAAAACTATATCCCCAAAATTTCAAAAGCCTTATTATAAAATCCTCAAAAACTTATCACAAGAGTCTCTCGCAAAAGTTGTTCACGAAATTTGCCTGCAAAATTTGCTTAGAAAATTTGTTCAAAAAACTTGCTCAGAAAATTTACTCAGCCATGCTTAAAATCATCGCAAGCATACCAATGAGATTGGTCTGATTTCAATAATGCTTTTAGCTATGCTAATAAATTAACAATCTCGTCTATTGTATTGTACTACACAGAGGCAAGACATTCAAGAATTTTTGATATTTTAAGGCAGGTATTTTAAGATCCGTTCGGCTCGGTGGTGCAAAATAGTAAAATATCCGAAAGCACGGAAAACCCTAAGGAGCATCGTTATTTTTGTAATCTTAATTAAAGTAGCACCATTCCAAGCTTCGACAGCAGGCATAAGGTCCATAATCCACACGATAGGAATTATGGAAATAAGACCTATGAGATGATAGAAGAAAAATTCCTTCTTGTTGGAAGCTTTTTCAAAGGCAGTTATGTAATCGGCCCAGAGAATAATTAGGATAATGGAATCAATTTCGATGTAGGGCGAGTGCTTAAAATTGAGGATAGTAAAGTAGTCAAGACAGACAAAAACAACGGAAACCAAAGCACAAAGTCCGACAAAAACCTCATACGCTATCTCCATGCCTGTCATATTATCATCGTCGATGTCAGCACCGACCATATGTTTAATCTGACTATAATCCATAATGCGCCCCTATAACTCCAAAGTGTCTGTATCAAGTTCGGCAAAAGTGTCAAGAAGTGGCTTGATAAGCGAAATAATCATCTTGGTACCTCCGAGGGTCTGACTTTCAATATTCAGAGGCATAATAGGGTCGTGTAGCGACATTCTCAAAAGAAGCCAGCCATTTGGGAACTTAATGCGGACGCCTTCATAATTTGGTTCCTCAAGAACAGCATCATAGTTTGGCCCCTCATCCTTTGTCCAGCCTTCAAGTGTCGACAAAACACTTTCTCCAATTTTTTCGACTTTTTCTCTTGTCGAGTTAATAGGAAGTCTATATTCCACAGATTCTGCAGGCTCTGAAAGCTCAGAGAGCAAACTGGAAATGCCCATGCCATCTCTCTTAAGTCTTGTAGCTTCAATTACAATTTTGGTTGCTAGGAATGCGCCATCATCAAGAAAATAATTTTCTTTGAATGCCGCATGACCCGAGGTTTCGATGGCAAGCTGACAATCTTTTCCTTCATCTATGAGTGTCTTTGCCTTATCAATGACATTTTTATACCCTCGTCTGTATCTGAAATGTCTAAGACCAAGTTTTTCGTTGAGAAAATCCGAAAGCTCCGGACTTGTAATGCTGTCAGTAACTACAAAAGAAGCGGGATGCAGCTTGTATATGAGGGAGGCTGCGACAGCAATTATTCCGTTTCTCACCATTGGTTTTCCATTTTCGTCAATAGCGGCTACTCTGTCTACATCTGTATCAAAGACAAGCGCAAGATCTGCCCCTCTTGCTTTGACCTGGTTGATAATATCTTTTACAGCCTCATTTTTTTCTGGATTTGGTATGTGATTTGGAAAGGTCCCATCAGGTTCAAGATAGAGGCTTCCGGATGTGTTTGCACCTAATGGTTTGAGAATGTTCTCGGCGTAAAATCCCCCAACACCATTTCCGGCATCGACTAAAATTTTCATGCCAGAGAGAGGCTTTTCATCGCTTCCAAGAGCAACGGAAATTTGTTTTCTCAGTATTTCACAGTATTTGCTCATGATATCGATTTTTTCGATTGGCTTTATTGAATACGCTCCCTGCTCATGACGCATTTCATTTTCATATAGTGAGGCAGTCGCACTGCTGTTCTCATCACGCTGTTCTGCTATTTCTAATATTTTGTTGATGGTATCCTTACCGACACCGCCGCTTGCCGAAAAGAATTTGAATCCGTTTCGATTTTGAGGTAGATGGCTTGCCGTAATCATGATGGCCCCGTGACAGTTGAAGTTATCAATCTTGGTGGACATGAACATGGCTGGCGTTGAAGCCAGTCCCGTATCAAGAGCCTGCACACCGTGTTTTTGCAGTGTTTTACATACAATGCCACCGATATGTTCGCCCGAGGTTCTGGAATCACGCCCAACTGACACTCGTAAATCTCCCAAAGGAGCACTTAGCTTATTTGCCAAGAGGTAGACGAAGCCTGTAATAATATTCTCAATCACAGCATCTGTAAGGTTGACAGGTTCATCGTTTACTATTGGTAGTGCAACACCTCGTATGTCGCTCCCATTTTGAAGAGATTTGTAGTTGATTTTTGGCATAATTGGCTCCTTAAAATATCAAAATCCAGTATGTAACATAGTATATATAATTTTACTAGGGTTCCAGAGTTAAGTCAAACCTTTAGAAAAAATTGAAGAGAAAAATTAAGCCAAACTTTTAGAAAAAATAAAGGGAAAAAACAAGTCAAACTTTTAGAAAACCTTTAGAAAAAAATTTTGATTTTTCTGCTTTGTTCATGCTTTCTCGTTATGGCGATGCGTTTAATTTAGTATTTTCCTTAGCTTTCACATTGTCGTTATGCGGTTAACTTAGTGTTTTATTTAGCTTTCTCATGGTAATTATGTGGTTAATTTAGTGTTTTCCTTAGATTTCTCATGGTAATTGTGTGGTTAATTTAGTATTTTGCCGTCTATAGATATGGTAACAACCTGCCAAGGTATAAACTTTCCGCTCGCTTGAAGTGCTTTTTTTGCAGCAAGCTCAAGACCTCCACAGCATGGCACTTCCATTCTAACTATCGTAACCTCGCGGATATCGTTATTAGAAATAATCTCTGTTAGTTTATTTGAATAGTCTATATCGTCGAGCTTAGGACAGCCAATTATGGTCGTTTTGCCATGCATGAACTCCGCGTGCATATTGGCATAGGCATAGGCACTGCAATCGGCTGCAATTAGAAGCTTTGCGTTATCAAAGAAAGGGGCTTTGGTCGGCACGAGTTTAATTTGGCAAGGCCACTGTGCAAGCTGCGAAACAGGCTTTGCTTGGAACTGAGTGTTTTGAAAATCCTGATTTGAACTAGGGCAAGCGCCGCTATTAACGCTACTATTCTTAAGTTGCCTCATGCGTGAACCGGGACATCCTCTGTGCATAGTCTGATTTGTATCGCCTGCTTCCTTCGTCTTTGCAATCATGAGCTTTCTCCTCTCATTTTCATCTTCAATCTGCATGATTTCATCGATAGACATGTTCATAGCTGTTTTTTTATGCTCCTCTTGCGATTCCTTGACCGCAGAATCGTCATAAGCAGGAGCCTCTCTTTCCTCAAATGTTATCGCCCCCGTTGGACAAGCTGGCAGACAGTCGCCGAGACCATCGCAGTAATGCTCTCTCACGAGCTTTGCCTTGCCGTCTACGATGTCTATTGCCCCTTCGTGACAGGCAGTAGCACATATGCCACATCCATTGCATTTCTCTTCATCGATTTTAATAATTTTTCTTATCATAATTTTATCCTCCTCATAGTACCGTATCTCCTAGCCCCGCACCTCATAGCACGGCATTGGTAGCCTTAAGTCTAATGTGAACTACCCATTATCTAAAGCCAGTGTGATTGCGGTAGCCCTGCTTCAATTTGACAAAATAAACTTGTCTTGATGACATAATTGTAGTAATATGCCAGTGGAAAGTATGTGGTTATAACCACGTAAATTGAAAAAATTGAGATTTTTAAGGTGAATTTTTATGGATATCAACAAAATAAAAGACACTATTATTTTTCAGGGAATGACTGAACATGAAATTGTCGATGCTTTGAAGGGGTTAAATGCTGTAACGAAGCGATATGAAAAGGGGGCGACTATTTTGTGCACAGGCTCCACAACGAGGAGTATGGGGCTTATAATCGAGGGTAGCGTTACGATAGAGAATAACGACATATGGGGAAATCGAACGATTTTGGGATATGCTGGCAAGAATGACTTTTTTGCGGAAACATACGGAATGCTTGCGGATGAACCAATGCTTGTTGACGTTGTGGCGAATGAGGATTGCAAAATTGCGTTTTTGATAATTTCGGCTTTGCGGTCTGACGCGCTGAAAAACGAGGCGTGGGCAAGTAAAATAGTTAGCAATCTCCTTGTGATTTCAACCCAGAAGAACCTAGCTCTTTCGGGCAGGAGCTTCCACCTTTCGCACAAAACAGTTCGCGGGCGTGTGATGTCATACCTTAACAGTGAATCGGTTCGCAAGGCAAAAACGTCTTTTGACATACCCTTTAACAGGCAGCAAATGGCAGACTATCTAAATCTCGACAGGACGGCCCTTTCAAAGGAACTTGGACGGATGCGGAAGGACGGCCTAATCGACTTTCACAAAAACCACTTCAAAATTAAGGAGCGGATGGAGATATGATTTTAAATATGGACACCTAGAAATACAATTCAAGATAGCCGTTTGCTTAAGCCGATCTTGCAAGTGTTGTAGCGGATTTTTCGTGGTGTAGAGGCTTTTCGGCACAGTTGTTCACAGCAATTATTCACAACAAAAAATTTTGTAGTCGCCGTAGCCTTCCTCGTCCATTTTTTCATATGGGACAAATCTTAGAGCAGCTCCGTTGATGCAGTATCTAAGACCGCCTTTTTCAATTGGTCCGTCGTCAAAAACGTGACCGAGATGAGAATTTGAGTTTTTTGACACGACCTCAGTTCGCACCATCATGTGAGAGGTATCAACGTGCTCGGTGAGCTTGTCAGTTGTGATAGGCTTAGAAAAGCTTGGCCAGCCGCAACCAGCATTAAATTTGTCCGTAGAACAAAATAGAGGCTCGCCCGTTATTTTGTCGACGTAGATGCCATGTCTAAATTCCTCGTTTAGCGGACTTGAGCCGGGGGCTTCGGTGTCGGATTTTCGCATTACATTGTATGCGGTGTTGTCGAGCATATCTATAAGCTCGTCGTCTGAGGGCATGGTATATTTCTCGCTAAAAAGTGGCTTTGATGAAAGAGAAATGTCTATATGACAGTAGCCACCGGGATTTTTGTCAAGGTAATCTTGGTGATAATCCTCGGCCTTGATGAAGTTTTTCAATGCGGATTTTTCAACTGCAATTGGCCCGTGAAGTTCTTCCTCATAGGCAAAAATCTTGTCAATGATTTTAAGGTCGGAATCTGAATCGCTTGCTGAGCTTGAATCATTTGCAGAGGCTGTGTCGCTTGCCGAGTTAAAACTCTGTGCAGAGGCGGAATCAGTTGTTGAGTTAGGACTTTGTGCAGAGCCGAAATCAGTTGCTGAGTTAGGACTTTGTGCAGAGGCGGAATCGTCCTCATAGTAAACCCCTGTGCGATACTGCCTACCGATGTCGTTGCCCTGCCTGTTGACAGAGAGAGGGTCGATTATTCTGAAATAGTGCAAAAGAATTTCTTCGAGTGAAATTATGGATTTGTCGTAGCATACTTTAACCGTTTCGGCGTGGTCGGTTGAAGCAACATTTTCATAGCTTGTGTCGTCGGTTTTTCCGTTTGCGTATCCCACCTCAGTTTCATAAACACCGGGGAGTTTCTTGAAGTAATTCTCTA
>USBT01000024.1 GCA_900553025.1 uncultured Eubacteriales bacterium
GGAAGGTGGAAGAACAGTAGGTTCCGGAGTTGTAACTGAGATTATTGAATAATCGGTTCTCATCAAGACTTATTGAAACTATGCGTTAATCAAAGCTAAACTCTTCTGTCTGAGATTAAAGCAAGTTCCATAAAGATGAATCATTGGGAGCTCTTCGGAGCTCCTTTATTTTGCAAAGGGGAATAATTTGATGGGTCAGGGGAATGATCAGAGAAGTCAAAACAAAGTAAGTTTTTTCAAAAAGTTCACACGATTTTTGGGAGCCCTATTTACGCTATTAAGTGCATTATTCTTGTCAACCTTGTTTTACCTCGATATTCTTCCGCTTAATTACACTATTTATGCTTTCGTGGCAATTGCGTTTTTATGGCTTATCATTTTTCCAGCGCTTTTTATCATAAAAATAAAAAAATCTAGAAAGATTATTGCTTTGTTTTTTTCACTTATCATAATGGCTGGTTATGGCATCGGGATTTCATATCTGCATGGCACCGCAAATTTTCTTAGCGGTATAACATCATTTGCATCGCAGACTAAAGATTTTTACATAATTGCCGAAAAGAATGACACAAAATATAATAAGCTGACTGATATATCAGGTGCAAAAGTATTTGGGGTAGATGATGAACAAGCTGGTAAAAAAGAAGCCTTTAAGAAAATTAAAAGCAGATATTTTGCCTCAGTAGATTATTACGAAGATATCCCGAGTCTAGGAGACGCGCTATTAAATCAGGATTGCAGACTTATTCTTTTGAGTGAAATCGACCAAGATACTATGCTGCGAATCGCACCTGATTTTAAGTCAAGAACCAAGGTTATAGGCAAGATAAGAATTAAAATAAAAGATAAAGCGATTGCAAAGAGGAAAAATTTAAAAACAGATTCATATAATGTCCTTATAAGTGGGATTGATCATGATAAAAATATTGACGAAGAGGGCAGGTCGGATGTAAACATGTTGGTAACCGTCAATCCTAAGACGAAAAATGTTTTGTTGACTTCGATTCCGCGAGATTATAGAGTTAAGCTCAAAAAATTTGGAAATGCTGAGGACAAGATAACGCATACGGGGCTCTATGGTGCAGATTGTACAGTGGATGCGGTCGAGGAGCTTTTAGATGTTGATGTGAATTATTATGTGAAAGTTAATTTTGCAACTGTAAGGGAGCTGGTGGATGCAATAGGTGGAATAGACGTATATTCTGACAAGGAGATTTCTCTTGATGTTGGAGGCGGAAGAATTCATAAATATATACAAGGCATTAACCACGTATCTGGCGAGGAAGCATTGGCATTCGCACGAGAAAGAGATTCGTATGAATCGGGAGATATTCATAGAAATATGAATCAGCAGGCCGTAATGAAGGCAATTATTGAAAAAGCAACAAGTAGTACGACAATTTTGAACAAATATGGAGATATACTGAGCGGACTTCAAGGTTATATAAGAACAAACTTTTCTGAGAGAGAAATCAAAACCATTATTAAAAATGAACTGAAAAATATGGGTGGCTGGAAGATAACATCTCAAAACATAACAGGAGAGGGCAACTCTGATGTTGTTTATTCTTCGCCACAAGCATACGTTTACATAATGGAACATGATGATGAATCTATCGAAAATTCAAGGCGTAGGATACTTAGGGTACAAAAAGACTCAAAATAATGGTTGACACAATGCTTTTGATGGAGTAGAATATACAAGCATATTTGTGATCAATTTTCAAGAACAGAGTCAAAGGCTCTGGGTTTTGAATTTGTAGAATAACACTTTAGGATATATGCATAGAGCGTATGATTGGAGGTAGCTATGAGAGTTAAAGCAACCCTTGCATGTACAGAATGCAAGCAGAGAAACTATAATACTATGAAGAACAAGAAGAACAATCCGGAGAGGATTGAAATGCAGAAATACTGCAAGTTCTGCAAGAAATCTACTCTTCATAAGGAGACTAAGTAGAAACTCATTTATTGAGTGGAAGCTTAGCTATTAAAGGAGTGTCAATAAATGGCAGCTACTAATAGAGAAAAAATTAAAAAAACCGCAGCGGCACGAGCAAATGCCGCAAATAAAAAGAATACTTCTGCCAAGGAGTATTTTAAGGGCGTGAGAACTGAGCTTTCTAAGGTCGTTTGGCCTACAAGGAAGGAACTTGGTACATTTACAGGTGTAGTTATATCTGTATGTACGTTTTTTGCTTTAGCTTTTTGGGCTATTGATTCGGCAGTTCTTTTGGCACTTAAAGCGGTTATAGGTTCTTAAGAAGAATTTTTAGGAGAAGGTTATAAAATGTCAGAAGTTACGACAAATGTAGTTTCACCATTAGAGGGTGAAGGAATACGTGGAGATGGTCAAGCCAGATGGTATGTTGTTCACACATACTCTGGTCATGAGAAGCGTGTAAAAGCAAATATAGAAAAAATGGTCGAAAACCGAGGCATGCAAAATCTTATTCTAAAGGTTGAGGTTCCGACGGAAGACCATACAGAAATTAAAAATGGACAAGTCAAGACGAGAACAAAGAAGATGTTCCCCGGTTACGTCCTTTTGAAAATGATTGTAAACAATGAAAGCTGGTACCTTGTTAGAAATACACAGGGAGTAACTGGATTTGTAGGTCACGGTTCGGATCCTATCCCACTTACTGATGAAGAAATCACAAGGATGGGAGTTGAAAAAGTTTACATCGACTTGGATGTGGAAGTTGGCGATACAGTGAGAGTTATTAGTGGACCTTTTGAGGGCTTCTTGGCGACTGTCGAAGAAATCAAGAAAGAAAAGCAAATTCTGAAAGTTCGTGTTTCCATGTTCGGTAGAGAAACACCTGTCGAGGTTGAATTCGGTCAGGTTGATAAGGTCGTTTAGGCCAAGATGTAATACTCTTAAGGAAAGGAGAAAAGTATGGCAAAGAAGATTGATGGCTACATTAAACTTCAAATTCCTGCAGGGGCAGCTACACCAGCACCTCCAGTAGGACCAGCCCTAGGTCAAAAGGGTGTGAACATCATGGACTTCTGCAAACAGTTTAACGCTAAAACAGCAGATCAACCTGGAATGGTTATTCCTGTAGTTATAACTGTTTATTCAGACAGATCATTTACGTTCATCACCAAGACTCCGCCGGCTGCGGTTCTGCTGAAGAAAGCGGCAAATCTTAACTCAGGTTCAGGCGAACCTAATAAGAAAAAAGTAGCAACGATCACAAGAGCGCAGGCTGAGGAGATTGCTCAGACTAAAATGCCAGACCTAAATGCTGCAAACATTGATGCAGCTGTAGAAATGGTTAAAGGTACAGCTCGAAGCATGGGAATTGTAGTAGAAGATTAATGTAAGATGGGAGATTAGACAACAAAATATATGCGTTTAGTCGCCGTATGTGCTTAATTGCGGACTTGTGAAATCAAAGCAAATCGCAAAGCAAGAACATTATTTTGTTGTAAATCGGTAGTACCACGAGGAGGTAGAAAATGCCAAAGGTAGGCAAGAGATTCAAGGCTGCATCAGAGAAGTTTGACAAGTCAAAACTACATGATGTTAGCGAAGCGATGGAGCTGATTACTGAAACAGCTACAGCAAAATTTGATGAAACTATAGAGGTTCATATCAGACTGGGTGTAGACGGAAGACACGCTGACCAACAGGTTAGAGGCGCAATCGTTTTACCGCACGGCACAGGAAAATCTAAGAAGGTTCTTGTGTTTGCAAAGGGTGCAAAGGCTGAGGAAGCTGAAAGCGCAGGTGCTGACTATGTGGGCGCAGAGGATATGGCCGACAAAATCCAGAAACAAAACTGGTTTGACTTTGACGTTGTTGTTGCAACACCTGATATGATGGGAATTGTTGGTAGACTTGGTAAAACGCTTGGGCCTAAGGGACTCATGCCAAACCCTAAGTCAGGAACTGTAACAATGGACATCGAAAATGCTCTTAAAGAGATCAAGGCTGGTAAAGTTGAGTACAGACTTGATAAACAAAATATTATTCACACTCCGATTGGAAAGGCTTCGTTTGGCAAGGAGAAGCTTGAAGATAACTTTAAGGCTCTTATAGAAGCGGTTATCAAAGCAAAGCCGGCAGCAGCTAAAGGTCAGTATATGAAGAGCGTGGTCGTAACATCCACAATGGGACCTGGTGTGAAAGTAAACCCTGCTATTCTTGGATAGTAGGCGAACATTTGAGAGATTTTAGTTATAGAAATCTACACAATTGAATTAGAAATTTATAACCGAAGACAGCGGGTGTCGAAGACTTAATTTCCCGCCGAGGTACAATATATAGATATTGACCCCGTAAGTTTTTGCGGGGTTTTCGTATAAGTACCTAAAAAAGGGGCAAGCCCCAGAAAGGAGAACATATGTCAGTAGAAGCTAAGGCAGCTAAACAAGCCATTATAGATGAAATAAAAGAAAAACTAGATGGCGCACAATCAGCAGTTGTTATAGATTATATGGGAATAACTGTTGAGCAGGCTGATGCTATGAGGAAAAAGCTTAGGGAAGCAAATGTAGACTACACGGTTTACAAAAATACTCTTATCAAAAGAGCAATTGATGGAACTGAATTTGACGGACTTGCTGATGTTCTTGCAGGACCAACTGCAATTGCAATAAGCAAAGAAGACGCTACAGCTCCAGCAAGAGAGCTTTCATCAATAATTAAAGAATTTGAAATGATGGAATTTAAGGCAGGCGTAGTAGAAGGAACTTTTTATGACAAGGACGGTATCAAGACTATCGCTAATATACCGTCAAGAGATACACTCATTGCAAAATTCATGGGAAGCATTCAGTCGCCTGTTGGTAAGATGGTTAGAACTATCCAAGCTATTGCAGATGCAAAAGCCGAATAAAGAAATAACGATTTTGTATAAATAAAAATAAAATTTAAAGGAGAACAAAAAATGACTAAGGAACAAATTATAGATGCTATAAAAGAAATGTCCGTACTAGAGCTTAACGAACTTGTTAAGGCTTGCGAAGAAGAATTTGGTGTATCTGCTGCTGCTCCTGTTGCTGTAGCTGCAGGCGGAGAAGCTGCTGCTGGTGGTGCTGAACAGACTGAGTTCAATGTAGTGCTTGCAGAAGTTGGTGGCGAAAAGATTAAAGTTATCAAAGCTGTTAGAGAAATTACAGGACTTGGACTTAAGGATGCAAAAGCTCTTGTTGACGGAGCACCTGCACCAGTTAAAGAAGGTGTTGAAAAGGCTGAAGCAGACGCTATCAAGGCACAGCTTGAAGAGGTTGGAGCAACAGTTGAGCTTAAATAACATTTCCCCAATCTTTGTATGATTGCTGATTAGATATATAATGTATTTCAAATACAAAGATATGTATTGATCGCAAAAGTGTCAAATGAGGACACCGGCAGAGTTAAATTCTTTGCCGGTGTCTTTTGCCACATTATAGGAAGTACACAGAATATCAGATTTACAAGCTAGTATAAAAAATACTAGACAAGAGCAGCATAAAATTAAACTAGATGGCTTTTGCCGCATATGTTTGACAATATTAGATACTAGACAAGAGTTATTACAAAAAATGCTTGCAATCTTGCTTGTGATATGATATTATAATAGACTGCCATGGAGTATATTTGTAGATTTAATAAGGAGTGATGATTATGCCAAAACCTGTTCAAGTTGGTCGCAAAGAAAGGATGACCTACGCGAAGATAAATGAAGTCGGCGAAATGCCAAACCTTATTGAAATTCAAACCAAATCCTATGATTGGTTTATCAAGGAGGGTTTGAAGGAAGTATTTGAGGACATTTCACCGATAAGAGACTACGCTGATAATTTTACCTTGGAATTTGTAGACCATTCACTTGACGATACCACAAAATACGGCGAAGAAGAGTGTAAAGAGCGGGATGTGACATATGCTGCTCCTTTGAGAGTCCAAGTTAGACTTATTAACAAAAAAACTGGAGAAATTAAGGACCAGGAAGTCTTTATGGGCGATTTCCCCATTATGACTAATAAGGGTACCTTTATATATAACGGAGCAGAACGTGTAATTGTAACTCAGCTGGTGAGATCACCAGGTGCGTATTTTAGCGTGGAAACAGACAAATCAAATAATAAGCTTTTTTCTTCTCAAGTAATACCTAATAGGGGTGCTTGGCTTGAGTACGAAACTGATTCTGCAGGTGTAATTTCAGTTAGGGTTGACAGAACAAGAAAACAGCCTATGACTACTCTTTTGAGAGCGATGGGCATTTCTTCAAATGAAGAAATAATAGAACTTTTCGGTTCAGATGAAAGACTTTTAAAGACTTTGGAAAAAGATACTACAACTGACTATGAAAGCGGAATTAAGGAGATATATAAGAAACTAAGACCGGGTGAACCGCCTACGGTGGATAGTGCGAAATCACTTGTAAACTCTCTGTTCTTCGACCCTAAGAGATATGACCTTGCAAAGGTTGGAAGATATAAGTACAACAAAAAACTTGGGCTTTTTGACAGAATCCGCGGAAATGTCTTGGCTGAGGATGTTGAGATACCGACAACAGGAGAATTGATTGAAAAAGGCACGAGGCTCAGTGCCAATCAGGCTCAAGAAATTGAAGATGCTGGTGTTTATGCTGTGACAATTGTATCACCTAATGACTCAAATAAGACAACTAAAGTCATAGGCAACTATTTTGTTGCAACAAAAGAATTCGTACCGTTTGAGCTGGATGGCCTAGACATACCAGAAAAGGTGCATTACCCAACTCTTAAATCTATTTTGGACGAGGGGCTCGATGAAGAGAGTTTGAAAAAAACGCTTGAAGAGAGTAAGAAGGAGCTTTCTCCAAAAAATATTATGATTGAAGACATAATTGCATCGGTTAGTTATATTTTGAATCTTGCACACGGCGTAGGGTCCGTAGACGACATTGACCACCTCGGCAATAGGAGACTTAGAACTGTTGGCGAGCTTTTGCAGAATCAATTTAGGATTGGACTTGCGAGGATGGAAAGAGTTGTCAGAGAGAGAATGACCATCCAAGATGTTGAAGCTGCGACACCTCAAGCGCTTATAAACATTAAGCCGGTTACAGCTGCAATCAAGGAATTTTTTGGTAGCTCACAGCTTTCGCAATTCATGGACCAGAACAATCCTCTCGCAGAGTTGACGCACAAAAGAAGGCTGTCAGCCCTTGGACCGGGTGGACTTTCGAGAGAGAGAGCGGGATTTGAAGTTCGAGATGTACATCATTCACACTACGGTAGAATGTGTCCAATTGAAACTCCAGAGGGTCCGAATATTGGTTTGATTGGATCGTTAACCACTTATGGAAGAATAGATGAATACGGGTTCATAGAAACACCTTACAGGGTTGTGGATAAAGAGAATCAGAGGGTAACGGACGAGGTTAGATATTTAACTGCGGACAAAGAAGAGGTTCTTGTCATTGCTCAGGCAAATGAGCCTCTTGATGATGAAGGGCACTTCTTAAATGAGAAGATAGCATGTAGGGGTAACGGCGGAGAAATAGCACTATTCCCAAGAGCTGCTGTAGATCTCATGGACGTTTCACCTAAACAGGTTGTGTCTGTTGCTACGGCTATGATTCCATTTTTGGAAAACGACGACGCTAACCGTGCACTAATGGGTTCAAACATGCAGAGGCAGGCTGTACCGCTCCTTGTAACGGAAGCACCGATTGTCGGCACAGGCATGGAGTATAAGGCTGCAAAGGATTCAGGAGTTGTTATCGTTTCTCCTGCTGCCGGTACGATTGAACACGTTGATGCTAGAACTATTTTGCTTAGAAAAGATGAGGATGGCGAAATCCTGAAATTTGATTTGCTTAAATTTAAGCGTTCAAACCAGGGCACTTGCATCAACCAAAGACCTATAGTTTCTCACGGCGAGCACATTGAGGCTGGCGAAGTCATCGCCGATGGACCATCGACAGATATGGGAGAAATCGCCTTAGGAAAGAACCTGCTCGTAGGGTTCATGACTTGGGAAGGATATAACTATGAAGACGCCATTATTCTAAATGAAAGATTGATAATGGATGATGTTCTGACTTCTTTGCATATAGTTGAGTATGAGGCAGAAGCTCGAGACACCAAGCTCGGACCTGAAGATATTACTAGAGATATTCCAAATGTTGGCGAGGACGCGCTTAAGGATCTTGATGAAGAAGGTATCGTTCGCATAGGTGCAGAGGTTGACTCTACCGATATTTTGGTTGGTAAAGTAACTCCAAAGGGAGAAAGTGATTTAAATCCCGAGGAGAAGCTGCTTAGAGCGATTTTTGGCGAGAAAGCACGTGAGGTAAGAGATACATCACTCAAGGTTCCGCATGGAGAAACAGGTATTGTAGTAGACGTAAAAATCTATACAAGAGAAAATGGAGATGAATTGCCACCAGGCGTTAATAAGCTTGTTAGAACTTATATAGCTACAAAGAGAAAAATTAACGTCGGTGATAAAATGGCAGGAAGACACGGCAACAAAGGTGTTATATCAACAGTTTTGCCGGAAGAAGACATGCCATTCCTCGAAAATGGTCAGCCGCTTCAAGTTATGCTCAACCCCCTTGGCGTACCTTCACGTATGAACGTAGGTCAGGTGCTTGAAGTTCACCTTGGACTTGCGGCCATGAAAAAGGGCTGGTACATATCTACGCCGGTATTTGACGGTGCAAATGAGCACGATATAATGGATTTGCTTGAGGAAGTAGGTTATTCACGAAGTGGAAAGTTGAAGCTCAGAGACGGTAGAACAGGAGAGTATTTTGCTAATCCTGTAACGGTTGGTTATATGTATATGCTCAAGCTTCACCATCTTGTTGACGACAAAATACATGCAAGGAGCACAGGTCCATATTCGCTTGTAACCCAGCAACCGCTCGGTGGTAAGGCACAATTTGGAGGTCAGCGTTTCGGCGAAATGGAAGTATGGGCCCTTGAAGCGTATGGTGCTGCTTACACATTGCAAGAGATATTAACAGTTAAATCAGATGATATCGTCGGAAGAGTTCAGACATATGAAGCTATTGTAAAGGGAATTAATATTCCTGAACCAGGAATCCCTGAGTCGTTCAAGGTTCTAATCAAGGAAATGCAATCTCTGGGTCTTGACGTCAGGGTTTTGTCGGAAAACGATGAAGAGATTTCACTTAAGGAAGTTAGCGAGTACGATTCGGCTCTAGGACTTGATAAGTACATGACGTATAAGGCTGAAATAGAGGGAGAATCTTCTGAGGATGATGATAAAGAATCGCTGCTGACTAAGAATGGTTATGTAGCAAGATCTGAATCTGAAGAAGAGGCAAGTCTGCACGATGTAGGAACCGACGATTATCAGGAAGATATAGATTCTAATGAGGAAGACAGCTCAGAGGATGATGAAGATTTTGTTGTTTATACAGAGAGCAATGACGAGGATTTGCTCTAGGAGAGGGGAGTTAATATTTGATGGAAAATAATAATAATTCAACAGGCTTTAACCTATCTAACTTCGATTCTTTACAGATTAAGCTGGCTTCCACAGAAAAAATCCTCGAGTGGTCAAGAGGTGAGGTAACAAAGCCAGAGACCATTAATTATAGGACCCTAAAACCTGAAAAGGATGGACTATTCTGCGAAAGAATCTTTGGACCTATGAAGGACTGGGAATGTCACTGTGGTAAATACAAGAGAATAAGGCACAAAGGAATTGTGTGCGACAGATGTGGCGTTGAAGTTACAAGGTCAAAGGTGCGAAGAGAAAGAATGGGGCACATTGAGCTTGCGGCACCGGTTTCACATATTTGGTATTTTAAAGGTATACCAACACGAATGGGGCTAATACTTGAATTAACTCCAAGGAATTTGGAAAAGGTTCTGTATTTTGCGAACTTTATAGTGCTTGAACCTGGAGATAGCCCATATAAATACAAGGAATTAATAACTGAGGCTCAATACAGAGAGGCGCTAAATACGTATAGCGGGTTTAGAGCTGGCATAGGTGCGGAAGCGATACGTGAAATACTCGAAGCCATTGACCTTGATGAGATTTCAGAAGACTTGAGAGAAGAACTAAAGAATGCAACGGGTCAAAAAAAGGTAAAGCTCATAAGGCGACTTGAGGTAGTGGAGGCTTTCAGGCAGTCAGGCAACAAACCTGAATGGATGATTTTAGAGGTTCTTCCTGTTATTCCACCTGACCTTAGACCTATGGTTCAGCTTGATGGAGGTCGCTTTGCAACATCCGATTTGAATGATCTATATAGACGTGTAATCAATAGGAATAATAGGCTGAAAAGGCTACTTGAACTAGCAGCACCTGACATCATTGTAAGGAATGAGAAGAGAATGCTGCAGGAAGCGGTTGACTCTTTGATTGATAATGGAAGAAGGGGCAGACCAGTTACAGGTCCTGGGTCTAGACCTCTTAAATCCCTGTCAGACATGCTAAAGGGAAAACAAGGAAGATTTAGACAGAACCTTCTAGGAAAACGTGTCGACTATTCAGGCCGTTCTGTTATTGTTGTTGGTCCTGACCTGAAATTCTATCAATGTGGCCTTCCAAAGAAAATGGCGCTCGAGCTGTTTAAGCCTTTCATAATGAAGGAGCTTGTTGAACGGGAAATTGCACATAATGTCAAAAATGCAAAAAAGAAAGTAGATAAAGTTGAACCTGAAGTTTGGGACGTTCTTGAAGATGTAATTAAGGAACATCCTGTAATGCTAAACCGTGCTCCAACTCTTCACCGACTTGGAATACAGGCGTTTGAACCAGTTCTTGTAGAAGGTAAGGCAATCAAGCTTCATCCACTTGTTTGTACAGCATTTAACGCTGACTTCGATGGAGACCAGATGGCAGTTCACGTTCCACTATCTCTCCAAGCACAGGCCGAAGCTAGATTTTTGATGCTTTCTGTGAATAATATTTTGGCGCCTAAAGATGGCTCGCCTATTACAACGCCAACTCAGGACATGATTTTGGGCGCTTACTACTTGACATACCCGGGAACTTGTACCAAAACTGAGATTGTTGATGGTGAAGAGAAAATCTCATACGAAATGGATGAGTTCACAGATAAAGCTAAGGCTGAAAAGCTTAAGAAAGCAGGATATAAGAGAATCCCTGAAAGAGGCGACGACAAGGTATTCACCGATATCGAAGAAATGATAATGGCTTATCGCACAGGAGTTGTTGACGTTCACGCCAAGGTAAAGGTGCGAATGTTTAAAGATGACAAAGACAGAGGTAAACTTGTCGAGTCAACTGTTGGTAGATTCTTGTACAACGAAGAAATTCCGCAGGATTTAGGCTTTGTTGATAGAAAAAAGGACAAGTATGCACTTGAGGTTGATTTCCTTTGCGACAAAAAAGCATTGGGAAGAATTATTGACAAGTGTTATAAGAAACATGGTAATTCTGGTACAGTACTTATGCTTGACTATATCAAGGATATGGGATATCACTATTCCACAGTGTCAGCAGTAACCATTGGTGTTGATGACATGAAAATCCCTGACGAGAAGTGGGATATCATTGATTTAGGCCAGAAAGAAGTTGATAAATTTGACAAAGCATTCAGAAGAGGTCTAATTTCAAGTGCTGAGAGGACCGAAAGAATTAATGACATATGGAATAATGTTACCGATGAGGTTTCTGATGCATTGATGGATTCACTTGATCCAAACAACAATTTATATATAATGGCGAATTCGGGTGCCAGAGGTAGCAAAAACCAGATTAGACAGATTGGTGGTATGCGTGGACTTATGGCAAGTGCTACAGGTAAAACTGTAGAAATCCCGATCAAGGCAAACTTCCGTGAGGGACTTTCAATTTTGGAATACTTCATATCTTCAAACGGAGCAAGAAAAGGACTTGCCGATACAGCTCTAAGGACAGCGGACTCAGGATATTTGACAAGAAGACTGGTCGATGTATCTCACAACGTAATCGTTCGTGAAGAGGACTGCGGAACTACCGAAGGCGTTGAGGTTAAAGCCTTTGTAGATGGCAAAGAAATGATTGAGCCTCTGAACCAGAGAATAGCTGGACGGACTGCTCTTGATGATATTATTGATCCAAACAGCGGAGCCGTGATAGTTAAGGGCGGAGAAGAAATTTCAGATGAACAGGCTCTTGATGTTGTGAATTCAGGCATTCAATCTGTAAAGATAAGATCTATTATGACTTGCCGCAGCAAAACAGGTATGTGTGCTAAGTGCTACGGTCGAAACCTTGCTTCTGGAGAGCCTGTAAATATAGGAGAATCAGTCGGTATTACCGCAGCCCAGTCTATAGGTGAGCCGGGTACTCAGCTGACTATGAGAACATTCCATACCGGAGGAGTTGCAGGCTCTGACATCACGCACGGTCTTCCAAGGGTAGAGGAACTCTTTGAAGCTAGAAAGCCTAAGGGTATTGCAGAAATTTGTGAGGAAGATGGTACTGTTAAGACTATAGAACTCAGAGATGATAACAAGACTGAAATAATTGTAACCAATGAAGATGGCGGACAGAAGACCTACGTTATACCGTATGGTGCAAGAATTGCCGTTAAGGTTGGGGACAAAATATATGCAGGTGAAAATGTAACTCACGGTCCTTTGAATCCGCACGACATATTTAGACTCAAGGGCGCAGAGGGGGTTTATCACTATCTACTCAAAGAAGTTCAGAGAGTATATAAGAATCAGGGTGTAGATATAAACGATAAGCACATTGAGGTAATCGTTAGCCAGATGCTAAGCAAGTATAAGATTGAAAATCCTGGAGATACCAAATTGCTTCCAGGCGGACAATATAGCAAGGTTGAGCTCGATGAGGCAAATGAAGAGGCTGAAGCGGCTGGACTTGAACCTGCTAAGGCAAAGAGGACATTACTTGGAATAACAAAGGCTTCGCTTGCTACAAGCTCATTCCTTTCTGCAGCTTCATTCCAAGAAACAACAAGAGTGCTTACAGATGCAGCAATTAAAGGAAAGAACGACAAGTTACTTGGCTTAAAAGAAAATGTTATCATAGGAAAATTGATACCTGCAGGTACAGGCATGAAGAAATATAGAGAAACTCAGGTTGACTATGGTGAAAACAAGGACTTTGTAGAGGCTGAGCTTGAAAGACGTAGGGCTTTAGCGGAAGAAGAAAGACTGAGGAAGCTTAGCGAAACAGAGGAAGAGACATCATCTCGCTATACAAATGACGAAATAAGGACGCAAGAGGAGCTTGCTGAGGATGAAGTAGCATTGATTGACAGTAATGTTAATAATGAACTGAAAGCCAAAAATCAAATTGAAGATGAGCTTAATGTTAATGATGGTATATCTCAAGTTAACATAGATTCAGAAGAAGGGTTTGAGGATACTATCGAATCTGAATATAATGATGAAATTTCTGATGAGGAATAGCTTTAATAAATTTATAGCATTTAAAAGATATTCAGTAAAGCCAAAAAAATCGCCAAACTTATGATTTGAAGGCTTGCACTTAGAGCCTTGGGATGATATAATAAAACGTGGTTTTTAGTTAGAATGACCCTAGAGATTTCTTTAGGGTCATTTTAACCGAAAATAATAACTTTAAATGAAAGGAGATTAAAATGCCTACTATCAATCAATTAGTACGTCAGGGTAGAACAAGTGCAGTTAAAAAATCCGATTCACCTGCTTTGGGAAAAGGAATGAACTCACTTAAAAGACAATTTACTGATACTAACTCACCTCAGAAGAGAGGCGTTTGCACATCAGTTAAGACTGTAACCCCTAAGAAGCCTAATTCAGCACTTAGAAAAGTTGCAAGGGTTAGACTTACTAACGGTATCGAAGTAACTGCATATATTCCAGGTATTGGACATAACTTGCAGGAGCATAGCGTGGTACTGATTAGAGGCGGAAGAGTTAGGGACCTTCCAGGTGTGAGATATCACATCGTTAGAGGAACACTCGATACTGCCGGCGTATCAGAAAGAGCTCAGGCTCGTTCCAAGTACGGAGCAAAGAGACCAAAGAAAAAGTAATTTACGGGATACGTTGAGCCCTTGATATAGATATAAATTTTAATCTCATTTTATTGATATATTGAGCGCCACGGCAGTTTATTTAAAAATTGTCGAGTACCCCCAAATTGAGAAGGAGGGAAGAGAAGTGCCAAGAAAAGGTAAGATTCCAAAGAGAGAAGTACTTCCGGATCCAGTTTACGGCAGTGTAGTTGTTGCTAAATTGATTAACAGCGTAATGCTTGACGGCAAGAAGGGAACTGCTCAGGAAATCGTATATTCTGCATTTGACAGAATCAAGGAGATAACTGGAGAAGAACCGCTGGAGGTTTTCGAAAAGGCAATGAGCAATATCATGCCTACCGTTGAAGTTAAAGCTAGAAGAGTTGGTGGAGCTAACTATCAGGTTCCTATTGAAGTTAGACCTGATAGAAGACAAACACTAGGACTTAGATGGCTTACAAAGTACACAAGGCTCAGAGGCGAGAAGACTATGTCTGAAAGACTTGCAAAAGAGCTTATCGATGCTTCAAACGAAACAGGAGCATCTGTGAAGAAAAAGGAAGATACTCATAAGATGGCTGAGGCAAACAAGGCTTTTGCACATTTCAGATGGTAATCTTCTATACTATTTAGATAGCAGAAGGAAGGAATATATATGGCTGGTAGACAGTTTTCACTTGAAAAAACCAGAAATATTGGTATAATGGCCCACATTGATGCGGGCAAAACTACCACGACTGAACGTATTTTGTTCTATACAGGACGTACGCATAAGTTAGGTGAAACCCACGACGGCGGAGCGACTATGGACTTTATGGATCAGGAAAAAGAGCGTGGTATTACAATCGCCTCTGCTGCTACCACTGCACAATGGAAGGAACATAGAATAAACATCATAGATACGCCAGGACACGTTGACTTTACAGTTGAAGTAGAGAGATCGCTTCGTGTTTTGGATGGTGCGGTTACAGTGCTGTGCGCTAAGAGTGGTGTTGAGCCTCAATCGGAAACTGTTTGGAGACAGGCGGAGAAGTATGGCGTGCCAAGAATGATTTTCGTCAACAAGATGGATATCATCGGCGCAGATTTCTTTAGGGTCGTAGGAATGGTTGAAGATAGACTGGGCGCTAATGCGGTGCCTGTACAGCTTCCTATCGGTGCGGAGGATAATTTTGTAGGAATTATCGACCTGGTAGAAATGAAGGCGGAAATATATAAGGACGAACTCGGTAAGGAAATCGAATTAGTTGATATTCCTGATGACATGAAGGAACTCGCTGACGAGTGGAGAGAAAAATTATGCGAGTCTGTAGCTGAGGGTGATGAAGAACTGATGATGAAGTTCCTCGAGGGTGAGGAGCTCACTGTTGAGGAAATCAAGACTACTATCAGAAAACAGACGATAGCAGGCGAAATGGTACCTATGCTTTGTGGTTCTGCATACAGAAATAAGGGTGTGCAGATGGTGCTTGATGCGGTTGTTGATTACATGCCTTCACCTCTTGATATTCCTGCTATAAAGGGAATCAATCCAGAAACAGGTGAAGAGGAAACAAGACCTGCGGATGATAATGCTCCATTTGCGGCACTTGCATTCAAGATTGTAGCAGACCCATTTGTTGGAAAGCTTGCATTTTTCAGAGTTTACTCAGGTACTCTTGATGCAGGGTCATATGTCTACAACTCAACAAGAGGCAAGAAGGGAAGAATCGGAAGAATTCTTCAAATTCACGCAGCTAAAAGAGAAGAAATCAGCAAGGTTTATTCAGGAGATATCGCTGCGGCGGTAGGTCTGAAGGATGCAACGACAGGAGATACTCTTTGCGACGAGAAGCATGAGGTTATTCTTGAATCGATGGAGTTCCCAGAACCTGTAATTGAAATCGCGATAGAGCCTAAGACTAAGGGTGGTCAGGAAAAAATGGGTATTGCTCTTGCCAAACTCGCAGAGGAGGACCCAACCTTCAAGACTTATACCAATGAGGACACGGGTCAGACCATCATAGCAGGAATGGGCGAGCTTCACCTTGAAATTATCGTTGATAGACTTCTTAGAGAATTTAAGGTTGAAGCAAATGTAGGTAAACCTCAGGTATCCTACAAAGAAACTATCTCGCAGAATGCTGACGTTGATCACAAGTATGCAAAACAGTCAGGTGGTCGTGGACAGTACGGACACGTTAAAATCAAGATTTATCCACTTGAGCCAGGTACAGGCTTTGAATTTAAAAATTCAATCGTCGGTGGAGCTATTCCTAAGGAATACATCCCTAAGATTGAAGAAGGAATCAAGGAAGCCATGGAAACTGGTCCTATTGCAGGATACAATGTTGTGGATGTCGGCGTTGAGCTTTATGACGGTTCATATCACGAAGTTGACTCCTCCGAGATGGCATTTAAGATTGCTGCTTCAATGGCATTCAGAGAGGCTGTTAAAAAGGCTAAACCAGTTCTTCTTGAACCAATCTTTAAGGTTGAGGTAACAGTTCCTAAAGAATACATGGGAGATGTAATGGGCGATATGAGCTCAAGAAGAGGAAGAATCGAAGGTTCTGAAATGATAAATGGAGGAACTATTGTTAGAGGTATGGTTCCATTATCTGAAATGTTTGGATATGCAACTGACCTCAGATCGAGAACTCAGGGTAGAGGTGTATATGTAATGCAGATGGATCACTTTGAAAAGCTCCCTGATAGTCTTGTTGAAAAAATCGAAGCAAAATAGTATTATTACATAATTATGAATTAAAAAGGAGACAAAAATGGCAAAGCAAAAGTTTGAGAGAACCAAGCCGCATATTAACATCGGTACCATTGGTCACGTAGACCACGGAAAGACAACTCTAACAGCAGCTATCACAACAACTCTACAGAACAGATACGGACTTGGTGAGAAGGTAGAATTTGACAAGATAGACAAGGCACCGGAAGAAAAAGAAAGAGGAATCACAATCTCTACATCGCACGTAGAGTATGAGACACCAAATAGACACTACGCACACGTAGACTGCCCAGGCCACGCTGACTATGTAAAGAACATGATTACAGGAGCAGCACAGATGGATGGAGCAATCCTAGTAGTAGCTGCAACAGATGGTCCAATGCCACAGACAAGAGAGCACATCTTGCTATCAAGACAGGTAGGCGTACCATACATCGTAGTATTCCTAAACAAATGCGACATGGTAGATGACGACGAGCTCCTAGACCTAGTAGAGATGGAAGTAAGAGAGCTTCTATCAGAGTATGAGTTCCCAGGAGATGATACACCAATCATCAGAGGCTCAGCACTAAAGGCTCTTGAAGACCCAACAAGCGAGTGGGGAGACAGAATCGTAGAGTTATTTGAAGCAATCGACTCATACATTCCAGAGCCAGAAAGAGCAAATGACAAGACATTCCTAATGCCAGTAGAGGACGTATTCTCAATCACAGGAAGAGGAACAGTAGCAACAGGAAGAGTAGAGAGAGGAACTCTTAAGGTAGGCGAAGAGGTAGAAATCATCGGTCTTACAGATGAAAAGAGAAAAGTAGTAGTAACAGGAATTGAGATGTTCAGGAAGCTACTAGATGAGGCAGAGACTGGAGATAACATCGGAGCACTTCTAAGAGGAGTACAGAGAGATGAGATTGAAAGAGGACAGGTACTAGCAGCGCCAGGAACAATCCATCCACATACAAAGTTCAAGGGTGAGGTATACGTGCTAAAGAAAGAGGAGGGTGGAAGACATACTCCATTCTTTAACGGATACAGACCACAGTTCTATTTCAGAACAACAGACGTAACAGGCGATCTAAAGTTACCAGAAGGAACAGAAATGTGCATGCCTGGAGATAACGTAACAATGCAAATTGAACTTATCACACCGATCGCAATCGAAGAAGGACTTAGATTTGCTATCAGGGAAGGTGGAAGAACAGTAGGTTCCGGAGTTGTAACTGAGATTATTGAATAATCGCTTTCTTAGATAGAAAATAGATTTAAATAATTCTGCTTACATGAAATTAGATATAAAATGTTAGCTAGAGAAAGTCAAAAATGGTTTGCTCAGCTAATTTGGAGAGAGAGTCATTATAGGCTCTCTTTTTCATTTGAGGTTACGAAAAAAATGGGATTAGCCACTAGCTCTTTTTGTCCGCTTAGCCATACTTGTAAATAAAAATCCTTGGGGCAAAGCTTTTCTAGTTTCGCCTCAAGGATTTTTTAGGCTTTAAATGCAAGCAAAATAAATAAGCTACAGTCAATTTATCTCACTAATCATTATTCTAATTTGAATGAGATAATTTCTCAAGCCAATCCCAAAATTCAGTATCGTCTAGAAGCTCAGGATATTCTTTTTCTGCAAAATCATGAAGTTTGCTATAGACATCTGTATGATATTTCTCAATTTGCTGCTTTTCCTCAGAAGTCAAAAGCTCTGGCGCAATAATGTCTGTGTCGTAAGGGCACAAAGTAAGATCGCGGAAGAATAACTTATCGTAATCTAAGCTACCGCAAACTTCTACGAGATTTTCAATTCTAATACCAAACTTTCCCTCTAAATAAACACCAGGCTCGTTAGAAACTACATTTCCAGCTTCAAGAGGCAATCTCCCCCTAGGGCTGATAGAAATAGGTCCCTCGTGAACGTTGAGCATGTGTCCTACACCATGACCTGTTCCATGACCGTAGGAATATCCGAATTTTTCCATTTCAGCTTTTGGTATTTTATCGAGAGATGACCCAAGTTCATCAGGAGCAAATTTAGCACGAGCAAGAGCAAGATGCCCCTTTAAAACCGCAGTGTAAGCTCTGCTCATCTCTTTTGTTGTATGCCCGATGGCAATTGTTCTGGTGACATCGGTCGTGCCTGTTTGGTATTGACCGCCAGTGTCCGCAAGTAAAAGAGAATCGCCATTGACCTCAGAATCTTTACCGTGCTGGAATGAATAATGCACAACAGCACCGTTTGGCCCAAAACCTAAAATTGGCTCAAAGCTTGGACCATTGTATTCTGGAGAGGCCTTGCGGAATTTATTGAGAATTTCGCTAAGCTCTGACTCGCGACAAACCTTTTTCGCAGGCTGATATTTTGTTTTTAAATAGTGCACAAAACGAGTAAGTGCCAAACCGTCGTGTAG
>USBT01000025.1 GCA_900553025.1 uncultured Eubacteriales bacterium
CTGAATGATTTATGATATTGCTGAGTGTTTTGTGATATTACTGAAGCCCTTGATGAGATTACTGAATGATTTATGATATTGCTGAGTGTTTTGTGATATTACTAAATGCTTTAAAGATATACAGAAAAATTAATTACATATATTATGAATTAGGAGAATTTTATGTGTGGTATTGTTGGATATATAGGTAATGATTCTGCCAAGGACATTGTGCTTGACGGACTTGCGAAGCTGGAGTATAGAGGATATGACTCTGCTGGGATTGCACTTCTTGATGAAGGCAATCTGTTTATCAAAAAAATTGCTGAGGACAATGATGAGAAGAGCAAATCCAAGATTGCGAAGCTAAAAGCGGTTTTAAAGGACCAATTTCTAGATGCTAAGGTAGCGATAGGTCATACGAGGTGGGCAACTCACGGAGCGCCATCTGTTTTGAATGCACATCCGCATGTGAGTGAGGATGGGAATATTGCTGTAGTGCACAACGGCATCGTTGAAAATTACAGCGAGCTAAGGGAAATGCTACTAGAGAAATATAATATCAAGTGCAAATCAGAAACCGACACCGAAGTAATCGCTCAGATCCTGTCAGTATTTTGTGCTGAGGGGCTCGACCTTGTGGATGCAATGCTAAAGGCTACATCAATGATGAAGGGTGCGTATGCCATAGGAGCAATTTACAAGAATGACGATCACAAAATAGTTGGCTACCGTAAGGACGCGCCTCTAATTGCATGTCACACAGGTGAGGGTAGTTTCATAGCTTCGGATATGACAGCTATTCTTAAGCATTCCAAAGACGTATATTTCCTTGATGATGACGAGCTTGTAATTTGCGAGCCTGATTCGATGCAAATTCTTGATCGCAATAAGAATAAGGTTGATAAGAAAATTTTCCACATTGATTGGAATATAGAAACGGCAGAGAAGGGTGGCTATGACCACTTTATGCTAAAGGAAATTCACGACCAGCCTGAGGTTTTAGAGGATACGCTTGCAAGAAGGCTTGATAATGAGGGAAATATACATCTTGACGGCATCAGTTTGACCTTGGAAGACCTGAATGAAATTGAAAAAATATACATCGTTGCTTGCGGAACTGCATACCACGCAGGACTTGTCGGCAAGTCGCTAATCGAAAAATGGGCAAAACTTCCTGTTGAGGTTGATGTTGCATCGGAATTTAGATATAGGGATCCTCTCGTAAACGAGAAAACTCTTTTTATTGCTGTCACTCAGTCTGGAGAAACCTTAGATACGCTAATGGCTCTTAGAGAGGCTAAGAGAAAGGGAGCAAGGGTCCTTTCAATCGTAAATGTGGTTGGAAGTAGCATTGCAAGAGAATCTGACGATGTTTTCTACACATGGGCAGGTCCTGAGATTGCCGTCGCATCGACAAAGGGATATACAACACAGCTGATGTGCCTATATCTGATTGCGCTTTATATGGGAAGACTAAAGCAGACAATTTCAGAGGAAACTGAGAAAAAAGTTTTAAAGGAACTTAAGTCAGTACCCGTAAAGGTTACTGGACTTCTTGAAAACGAGAAAAAAATCGCAGAGCTTGCTAAAAAGATTTGTGATAGGGAGAGCATTTTCTATATCGGCAGGGGACTTGACGCAAATGTTGCACTCGAGGGTTCTCTTAAGCTTAAAGAAATTTCGTATATCAATTCTTTTGCGATTGCTGCGGGTGAACTTAAGCATGGCACAATAGCACTCATGGATAAAGATACTATCGTGTTCGCACTCGCAACTCAGGATGAGCTTGCTGAAAAAATGCTTTCGAACATAGTTGAGGTGTCAGCTAGGGATGCTTATGTTGTTTCGATAACAAAAGAGAAAAATGACTTCTTCAAGGATGCGTCTGAGATGGTGCTATTCATACCTGAATGTGTTGACGAAGTCACACCGCTACTATCGATTGTTCTGCTTCAGATGATTGCCTATTTTGTTGCCAAAGAAAAAGGCGAAAATATAGATATGCCTAGAAATTTGGCAAAAAGCGTAACGGTTGAGTAAGGAAGTCATACCGATACAGTTTCTGTCGCGATGTTTGGCTTAAAGATGTGAATGGCTCTCTGCTACAAATTTTACGGCAATCGACAGAATAGCAAGTGTGACTGCCGGTAAGCTGATTGATATTCTAGTAGATTTGAAAATAGGAACGGTGATGAGAAGCATAAGCCTCGCTATGAGGAAGGTGGAAAGAAGAATAGTAAAATGAATAAATACGATATTAAGGATATTAATTTAGCTCCTGCGGGACACATGAAAATTAGATGGGTCAGAGAGAATATGCCAATCTTGCGTGAACTTGAGGAGAGGTTTAAGCAGGATAGACCTTTTGAAGGCATAAAGATTTGCCTTTCAGTGCATCTTGAAGCGAAAACCGCATATTTATGCAAGGTGCTTGCGGCTGGTGGAGCGGATATGAGTATCACAGGCTCAAATGTTTTGTCAACTCAGGATGATGTTGTGGCCGCGCTAGCCGATTCAGGGCTTAAGGTATATGCTGTGCACGGTGAGAGTCAGGAAGACTATGCGAGACATATTGAAATGTGTCTTGAACATAAACCTAATATTATAATTGATGACGGATGCGACCTTGTGAGTTGTCTTCATAAGAATAGACCTGACCTTGCAGCGGAGGTTTGGGGAGGTTGCGAGGAAACAACAACTGGCGTTATCAGGCTAAAGTCAATGGCTAATCAGGGCGTTCTCAAATTTCCTATGGTTGCAGTTAATGATGCTGATTGTAAGCATCTCTTTGACAACAGATATGGAACTGGACAGTCAACATGGGAATCTATAATGCATAATACAAATCTAATTGTTGCTGGAAAAACTGTCGTGGTTGTCGGATACGGATGGTGTTCCAAGGGCATTGCGATGAGGGCATCAGCGATGGGTGCGCAGGTGATTGTAACTGAGATTAATCCTGTCAAGGCTATGGAAGCCAAGATGGATGGATATAGCGTAATGCCTATGAAGGAAGCTGCTCTGCTGGGCGACTTTTTTGTGACGGCGACGGGCTGCAACAAAACAATTACGCTAGAGCATATGTTGACTATGAAGGACGGTGCGATACTTGCAAATGCTGGACATTTCGATACAGAAATCGATATGGCTGAACTAAGGAAAAAGGCTACTTCGATTCGAGAATCGAGGGAAAATATAACGGCATTTGTTCTTGAAAATGGCAAAACAGTACACGTTCTTGCCGAGGGGCGACTTGTGAATATTGCAGCATCGAACGGACACCCTGCCGAAATTATGGATTTGAGTTTCGCAGTTCAAGCGATGTCAGCAATGTATATTAAGGATAATTATAAAATGCTTCCAAACGATGTGGTTGATGTAAGTGATAAGATTGACGATCAAATAGCTCGCATGAAGCTTGCATCATGGGGAGTAGAAATCGACACGCTCACAAAAGAACAGGAAGAATATCTTAAGTCGTGGGATGTTTAGTCAATAATTTTTAATATATTTTTTTGAGATTTTTTAGTTTTGTAATTTCGGCATAAATTCATAAGGAGGTTGTAAAATGGACAAGGTGACAAATGATTTTCAAAACATCAAGAAAACAGCAGCTAAAGCTGTTACGGAGCTTATAGAGGCTGCTCATCTTAAGAAAGGTGATATACTTGTTGTAGGTTGCTCCTCCAGTGAAATCAAGGGAGAACGCATTGGAAAGGGTTCTGATATGAATGCTGCTGAAGCGGTATATCAGGGCATCAAGCCTATTTTGGATGAGAAAGGAATCTTTCTTGCTGCACAGGGTTGTGAGCATATAAATCGTGCAATTATTACGGAAAGAGCGGCTCTCGGACCCCTCGATGAGGTTGTAAACGTGGTACCTCAGCTTCACGCTGGCGGGTCGTTTACGGTTACAGTTTATAACAATGCAAAAGACCCTGTAGCCCTTGAAAGAATACAGGCAGATGCAGGTATGGATATTGGAGATACCCTGATAGGGATGCACCTTAAACCGGTTGCTGTACCCGTTAGATTGTCGATGAAGGAAATCGGATGTGCGCATTTAACATGTGCAAGAACAAGACCAAAGTTTATCGGAGGAGAGAGAGCAAAATACGATATGGTGCTTGCTGGTAAGGCAAGTGCTGAGGAGCAAGGAAATGTATAAAACTGTTTATATTCTCATCGCGGAAGGCTTTGAGGAAGTAGAAGCTCTGACACCGCTTGACTTGCTCAGGAGAGTTGAAATTAACGCTGTGCTGGTTTCATGCTCGGACAGACTGGCTGTGAGGGGAGCACACGGTGTGAAAATTGTATGCGATACTATAATCGATAATCTTGAGGACGGAGATGTAGAGGAAGCCTTTGGTGTTATACTGCCTGGAGGTCTTAAAGGAGCCGAAAATCTCAGAGATTCAGAGGGTGTAAAATATATTTTGAGAGATATGATGGCTGCCCGCAAAATGGTTGCGGCGATATGTGCTGCACCGATTGCGTTGAAATCAGCTGACTTGATAGAGGGTAGACGCATTACATCCTATCCAGGATTTGAGGAGCAGCTAAATGGTGCGAAATACATAGATGAAAATGTCGTAATAGACGGCAATTTAATTACTTCAAGAGGACCAGCGCTCGCGATGGACTTTTCTCTTGTGATAGTTGAGCATCTATGCGGAACTGAGAAAAGACATAGCCTTGCAAAAGAACTTCTTTACGACTTGAAGTGAGTTTTAAGAAAGCCATTTACGGTTTACGGTAAGATTTTCGATTTTGTCGATTTGACCCGTAATTTTTAACCACTGTTTACGGTAATAAATCTGATTTTTACGAAATGACCCGTAAATCCATATACTCTTTACTGCGAGATTTCCAAATTATGTAAAAAGACCCGTAAATCTTAAGTACCATTTACGGTACAATTTCCTCTTTCTATAAAATGACCCGTAAACCACTTCAAAATTTTACGGTAAGATTTTCAATTTTTACGAAATGACCCGTAAATTGATCCATATAATACTTATAACAGTTTTTCAATCCCTTTCAAAATTGAATGTTTAAATGATTGTATGAAAAAACGCGTTATATTACATAACGCGTTTTGTGCAAAATTCTAACAATATTTAATAAAGATATCTTATTTTTTAATTAACTTGAGTATACCAAGAAGTATAACAGAGCCAAGTACTGCTACAAAAATAGAAGCAATATTGATACCAGTCATATCTCCATTTCCGCCAAGCGCATTCATAACAAATCCACCGATGAAGGCACCGATGATACCGACAATAATGTTAGCAACAAGACCCATCTGCTCATTCTTGCCCATTATCATACTTGCTATCCAGCCTGCAAGACCACCTACGATTAACCATGCAATAATTCCCATAATAATCTCCTTTTCTACAGCTTAATAATTTATATGTAAGCTGATTATATATGATGCATTTTTTAATTACATAATATTTATATCACAATTAGATAGGATTTAAACATTTATATATGGAAAACCTACAAGCAATTAGAAACAGTAAAACTCCGATAGTGCGAACATCCTACTGTAATGCAAACAGTTTTCGATAATACACAAAGATTGTAATAATGCAAACAGTTTCCGACAATGCACACCGTTTGCAACAATGCGTACAGTTTTCGGTAGTGCGAACAGCCTCTGATAATGTGTACAGTTAGCGTCGGGATTAACTGAAAAAGCGCATAACACCCGTTACTATTCCAAGGATTTTCACATCCTTAACTATGATAGGGGACATGCTATCATTCTCAGGCTGAAGTCTGAAATGACCATCTTCACGGTAGAAGGTTTTAACGGTAGCTTCACTCTCAAACCCGTCAATCATTGCAACAACAATTTCTCCGTTATATGCAGTTTCCGCCTTCTTTACAAGGACGAGGTCTCCATCCATGATACCAACATTTATCATCGATTCACCACGAACTCTAAGAATGTAATTCTCTCCACGCACAAACCTAGCAGGAACAGGAATGCTGTCCTCAAAATTTTCCTGAGCAAGTATTGGAGTGCCCGCTGCAATGTGACCAATAACGGGTACATCGACGATATCTTCGTGCATATCAGTTATAAAGTCAACATTGGAAGGATTCAATGTACTATTTGAATTATCAGTTAAGTCCCTAGATTTTTCATCTACCGTAGAGTTTTGTTGATGTTCACCTACTAACGTCAATGCTCTAGGCTTGGATGGATCCTTCTTCAAAATGCCTTTCTCAATCAAATTTGCGATATCCTTATGTATAGTAGATGTCGATTTAACATTTAAAGCTTCGCAGATTTCTCGAACTGTTGGTGGATATCCCTTCTTTTTAATTTCCTCTTTAATATATTCTAAAACTCGTTTTTCTCGTATTTCACTTTTGGTTATCTTTTTCATATAAACCTCCGGCATCGACTTAGCGACCTATAGATATTACATAAATTATAACATATGTTCACTATTTTGTAAACGTTTGTTCGCAAATTGAAAAGCCGATTTTCTTTTGCTATAATTTATCACAGTAGTAGTTGACGTAAGAATCTCTCCGGCTTTAGCTGTGGGGAGTGTCAATCTATAAACATTAGTTACGAGGTTAGCCTATATGCACAAAAGAATCATTTATCTGCTAATAATTCTCATAAGCGCAGCACTTTTTTTCGCGGTGTATTTTGATTTTGAATTATACAAAACACCCATTGCCAGGGTGATAAATGTCAGCGAACAAAATATTTCTGCTCGAGATGGCAAATATATTGAACAGACGCTCACTCTTAAGGTTGTAAATACTACGAAAAACATAAGTGATAAGGGGAGCGTAATAAAGTTAAAAAACCGTTATGAGGTCGAGAAAACATATGGCGAGGAATATAAAAAAGGCAGCTATATATTTATAGATAAAACTAATCAAAACGGTAAAACTTGCTATAGCATTTCAGGGCAGAAAAGAGATTATATAATTGCCTTTTTAATTATAGTGCTTGCAGACCTTATCATTATGGTTGGTGGGAAACAAGGTGTCCTGACTGCAATGGGGATTTTGGTTAATTCTATACTTTTCATGGGTGGCATACGCATTGCCGGAAACGGGGAATATTTCATATGGTTTATGATTTTCCTCATGATTATCTTTACCTTTGGTATCATATTTCTTGTGAATGGGAAAAGTCGTGAAAGCCTTGCTGCATCGATTGCTACACTTCTGACAGTTACGATAATCGGAGTAATTTGTTTTGTTGTGATAGCATTCACCCCAAGTATAAAATATGAATTTTTGGATTACATCCCAGAGCCTTATACGCTGAGCATGGCAAACGGTATTTTTCTAAGCGAAATTTTGGTGGGAGCACTGGGAGCAGTCATTGACATTGCGGTTACGATTATTGCTGCAACAAAAGAGATTGTTGAAAGAGAGCCTGAAATAAGCAGGGTGGATTTGCTGGGCTCAGTGAGGGCGATTTCCGATGACATAACGGGACTGATGATAAATGTGGTTTTTTTCACGAATGTTGCGGTGATTTTGCCTGTCGCAGTTCTGGGGATGAAAAACGATTTTTCGCTGTGGACTGTTATTGGGAATCATGGCTTTTTTCTCCTCATAAGATTTCTTGTAGGAGGTATGGGGATAATTGCAGCGATTCCACTGTCTACGTATATAGGGAGTATTTTCTTCAAGGGAAAGAATAAAGGAGCGATAGGATGACATTAGCGATATTTGCAATAATTTTCACTTTTTCAGCAATCGCAATCGGTCGTGACGGAACGGCTAAGGCCATTATTGGAATTTTTGGGAATATAATAGTTATAACTGTTCTTATTTTTTCAATTTGGATGGGGATAAATGAGTGGCTTTCGATAATTATATCCTGTATTTTGATGACAGCGATTAGTCTGTTTTATCAGAGTGAAAACCAGCGAAAAAATCGGATTGCTGCGATGTCTGTGCTGCTTATGATGATTGTTCTTGCCGCATTTTCATACATAATAATAGAAGCAGCGAACTTACAGGGATTTCCAACTGGACAGGTATCGATTAGACCGGCGAACGGATACAAGGCTGAGGTTGGGGTAGATTTCTTTGTACTGCAAATGGGAGTTGTGCTCATAATGCTTGAAGGCGCTATGGTCGATACAGCAATTTCAGTAGTCAGCTCCATGGAGGAAATCGTCAGACATTCGCATCTGAAACCAAGTGAACTATTTGAATCGGGCATGGCGGTAGGGCGAGGGATTTTAAGCTCAACAATCAATACACTTTTCTTTATATTCTTGGGACAGAATCTAGTGTTTTTTATATTTTTTAGGAATGAATTTACCGTAGAATCAATGTTAAATTCAAAAATTTTGTCACAAGAACTAATATCTATGCTTATTTCTGCGATAGGATGTGTATCAATAATACCAGTAGCAGCATTTTTGTCCAGTCGTTATATGAATACAAAATAATTTATATTTTTAACAAAAAGTTGCAAATGCAACATATGTTTTGTTAAAAATTTATTATAATTATTACAACAAGAAAAGAGGAGGTATGTACATGCTTTTCAAAACTACAGATGCTCATGAGGAATTTAGAGCAAAGGTTAGAGCTTTTGCTGAAGATGAAGTAAAGCCTATCGCGTTTATGCTCGATCAGCAAAACGAGTTTCCTCACGATGCAGTAAAGAAAATGGCCCAGCTTGGGTTTATGGGAATCCCGTATCCGAAAGAATACGGTGGTGCAGGAATGGATGCACTGAGTTACGCTATTGCAGTTGAAGAGCTTTCCAGAGTTGACGGTGGAACAGGCGTAATTTTATCCGCTCATGTTTCTCTTGGTTCATATCCTATATTTGCTTTCGGTACGGAAGAACAGAAGAAAAAATATCTGGTGCCTCTGGCAAAGGGTCAAAAACTAGGTGCATTCGGTCTAACTGAACCAAATGCAGGTTCTGATGCAGGTGAGACTGAGACTACAGCCGTTAAAAAAGGTGATCATTATATCCTAAACGGTGGAAAGATTTTTATTACAAACGCACCAGTTGCTGATACATATGTTGTATTTGCTGTTACAACTCCGAACATCGGGACTAGAGGAATCTCAGCATTCATCGTAGAAAAAGGCTGGGAAGGATTTGAATTTGGAGACCATTACGACAAAATGGGTATCAGGTCTTCATCGACAGCAGAGCTTATCTTTAATGATGTGAAGATTCCTAAGGAAAACCTACTTGGAAAAGAGGGACAGGGCTTCAAGATTGCGATGTCTACTCTTGATGGTGGTAGAATCGGAATTGCATCTCAGGCACTTGGAATCGCTCAGGGTGCTTATGAACATGCTATTGAGTACGGCCTTGAAAGAACACAGTTTGGTATTCCTGTTGCACATCAGCAGGCTAATTCCTTCAAGATTGCAGACATGGCTATTAAGCTAAGAGCTGCTCGTCTTCTAATCTACTCAGCTGCTGACATGAAGGAAAATCACCTTGATTATGGTATGGAATCAGCAATGGCAAAGGCATACGCTTCTGAGACAGCTCTTGAGGTATGTAACGATGCACTTCAATTATTTGGAGGAAACGGATATTTGAAGGGTATGGAAGTAGAAAGAGCCTATAGAGATGCTAAGATAACTACAATCTATGAGGGAACAAACGAAATTCAGAGAGTAGTTATCGCTGCTCATATCTTGGGTAAGGCACCTAAGATGGCAACAGCTAAAAAGGACAAGGGACCTATCACAGGACAGAGAAAGAAGATGATCTTCGACAAGGGGTCTTCTAAGGAAAGAGTTGACCAGCTTGTTGAGGCTCTTGTAGCTGACGGATATGACTTTACAGTTGGAATTGATCCATGGACGCCAATCGTTGAAGCAGACAGGGTAGTTTCAGCCGGTAAGGGAATTGGACCTAAGAAGAACATGGAGCTTATTGAAGCTCTAGCAAAACAGGCTGGTGCCGCAGTTGGTTCATCAAGACCAGTTGCAGAAACGCTTAAGTATGTGCCACTTGATAGATATGTAGGTATGTCTGGTCAGAAATTCAAAGGCAACCTCTATATTGCAGCAGGTATTTCTGGAGCTGGACAGCACCTCAAGGGAATCAAGGATGCTACTACAATTGTTGCAATCAATAAGAACAAAAATGCTCACATCTTCAAAAATGCAGACTACGGTATAGTTGGCGATGTAGAGGAAATTCTGCCATTGCTAACAAAGGCTCTTGACAACGGTAAGGAGAAGAAACCTGCTCCTCCAATGGTTAAGATGAGAAAGGCAACAATCCTTGAAGATCCATCACCATTCACTACATATGTATGTAACGGATGTGGATATGAATATGACCCTGAGATGGGTGATCCTGATGCAGATGTAAGTCCTGGAACTCCATTTGAGGCACTTCCTGAAGAATGGTTATGCCCAATGTGTGCAGAGGATAAGGACTCTTTTGTAAAGGTTAACACCGGATATGAAGAGAAGGAGGATCAATAATGCATAATGTTAGAAAAGTAGTTGATGATCTATATTGGGTAGGTGCAAGCGAAAAGAGAATTGCGCTATTTGAGAACATCCATCCGCTTGAAAATGGAGTATCATACAACGCATATGTTTTGCTCGATGAGAAAACTGTTTTGTTCGATACAGCAGACTGGACAGTTGGAAGACAGTTCCTTGAGAATGTAGATTATGTTCTCGATGGAAGACCTCTTGATTATGTTGTTATAAATCACATGGAGCCTGACCACGCGGCTTCTATTGAGGAAATTATTTTGAGACACCCTGATGTTAAGGTAGTTTCAACGGAAAAGGCATTTATGATGATGCACCAGTTCAACTTCCCTGTAAATGATAATTTTGTGCAGGTGAAGGCAGGCGATAGCATGAGCTTCGGTAAGCACAATGTTGTATTCGTAGACGCTCCTATGGTTCACTGGCCTGAGGCAATGGTTACTTTTGATACGACTAACGGTGTTCTGTTCTCCGCTGACGCATTCGGTTCATTTAAGTCGCTTGACGGCGCAAGATTTGCTGACGAGGTTGACTTTAAGAATGACTGGCTTGATGAGGCAAGAAGATATTATACGAACATCGTAGGCAAGTATGGCCCACAGGTTATGGAGCTTCTTAAGAAGGCTGGAACAATTGATATTAAGGTTATCTGCCCACTTCACGGACCAATTTGGAGACAGGATCTTGGATGGATTATCGACAAGTATGTACACTGGGCAACATATCAGCCTGAGGAAAAGGGTGTGCTTGTTGTATACGCTTCAATGTATGGTAACACTGAGGCAGCTGCTCACATTTTGGCTGCAAAGCTTGTTGAAAAAGGCATGACTAACATCAAGATGTATGACGTTTCAAAGACCCACATGTCTTATCTGATTTCCGAAGTATTCAAATATAGCCACCTCGCTCTACTTTCGTGCACTTATAATTTGGGAATTTTCCCACCTATGGAGGATTTCCTGAGAGATATGCAGCGCTTGAATCTACAAAAGAGGGTTTGCGCAGTAGTTGAAAACGGTTCTTGGGCACCGCAGGCTGGCTCAAAGATGATTGAAATGCTACAGGATATGAAGCAGATGACTGTTTTAAATGAGCAGGTTAGCGTTCTTTCTTCAGTGAATAAGATGACGGAATCTGAGCTTGATGATCTTGCAGAGAGTATTATCGAATCCATGGGGCAGGAATACAAATACTAGAATCTTTAAAGGCTAGTGGCTACGTGGCTATTTGCGATAAATTTTCAAATTTAAGAACTAGTTACAACAAAGGAATAACTGCAACAAAGTAATTGTCACGAAAAAGCACAAGTTGCGATATAGTAGTACTCGCTACAAAGCAATAGTTACGACGAGGAAATCGTAACAACAAGGTAATAGCCACAACAAAGTAACAGTTACAACAAAATAGCAAGAAGAAGCGTCTATCTGATGCCGAAATGGTGCCAGGTGGACGCTTTTTGTTGTATAGCTTTAGTTGAGGTTCATTTTCTTCATTGTTTTTATCAATATACTGCATAGGAATTCACTGTTTAATAAATTTTTGCGATTTTAGGATTATAGCACAAAAAGAGTTGGTAAAAATGCTCGAAATGTAAAATAATCTCAAAATGATATTATTATAGCGCCTGATTTATAGTAAATAATTAAATTAAGACTTTCTTAAGAAAAATTTATATATCTTAAGAAAAATTTATAAATTCGCTTGACATGAGTAATAATATAGTATAGAATTCACTCGTTGGATAAATAAATATTAAATTTAATTAAGAAATTTAGTTAAAGCAGTTTTATTTAGAAGGAAGAAAAATGGAAAGATTTATTAAATTTAGCAAAGAAAAGTACACATTAATAGGGGGCGCTCTAATTGCACTTATTCTTTTCATGGGGGTTATGATTTACTCTTCAAAAGCGTATGCAAATGAAGAATATTGGGATATTAAAATTGACGATAAGACAGTAGCTGTTGTATCTTCAGAATCTGAAGGAAACAAAGTTGTTGAAGGAGTTAAAAATGCTTATGTGATTGAAGGTGCGAAAGTAGACTCTGTATCGTTTGACAAGGAACTCAAATCTGAAAGACATAAGTTTGCAAATGATAAGACTCCTGAGATTAGTTCATCTGAAGATGTGGTTAAGAAAATAATCAAGGGCGTTAAAGGTGAGCAGACATATACTATTAAGGATGGAGATACAGCATGGGATTTGGCATATGAAAATGGTCTTTCATATGAGCAATTTATGGCAATGAATAAGAGCAACGATTTCGATCCTGAAAACATTATGCCAGGTGATGAAGTCGTTATAAGCGAAATGGTACCGTATATTAACGTTACGACAAAGCAGACCTTTGAATCAGAAGAAGTTCTTGCACCTGAAATAGAATACATAGAAGATGATTCTATGTATGAGGGTGAAACAAAGATTAAGGAAGAGGGTAAGGTTGGAAGTAAGCTAGTAAAATATTCTCAGACTTCTTTAAATAATACAGTTTCAGAAAAAGTTGCTTTAGATGAGAAGATTACTAAAGAATCAGAAAAAACCGTAATTCTGAAAGGAACTAAGGAAAGACCTGCTGCTAAGACATCGTCTTCAAGAGGATCATCTTCTTATGGATCATCGCCTGTTTATGGCTCAGGAAAAGGAGCCACTATAGCTGCTACAGCTCGTTCATTAGTTGGATCAAGCATGGATTGTGTTGCTCTTGTTTCGAGAGCTCTAGCAGGTGCGGGTATAAGCTTCAGCGGTTGGCCAGAACAGTTCTTTGCACTTGGACCTGTAGTATCAGGCGGAATTCCAGCTGCACAGCCTGGAGATATTCTGATATATCAGCATACTATTGGTGCTAATGGCGGAGCTCACTATGATCACGTTGCAGTTTATATCGGTGGCGGAATGGCCGTACATGGTGGCTGGAATGGAGGCAGTGTTGTAGTTGCCAGTGCATATGCAGGCTCAGGCATTTCTGTTGTTAGACCTTAAAGAATTATATCTAGATTTTAAATTATTGTATAATTAAAAATCCCTCGGCAAAATGCCGAGGGATTTCTTGTATATGTAAAACCCCACGTTTTACGTGGGGCTGTTATTACGCATACATAATGGAAACAGAATCAGTCAATCATAGCTAGATAGTGCATCATGTTTCTAAATGGAGAAAAGATACAGCCTAGAAGTCTATTGTATGATCTGAAACCATAGGTAGCAAATATTGAATTTCTCTTTTTGTACTTTTTGAGAAATTCTCTTTCCTGTCCACCAAAGTCAATAATATCGCGATTTTTTATTGCTTCAATCATATCGTTATTACATCTTATTTCTCTATTAAATATAGTATATGCGGTACCAACATATTCTCCTTTGTGAGAATCTGAGCCACCAACACAAGGCAATCCTAATCTAGTTGCACAAATGGTTGCCGCTTGATTTGCTATTTGGGTTTCACATGTATTAAACCCTTCAAAGAAATCACAATCGCTAAGCAATTTAGAATTTCTCATAAGTTTATTACAGAACATAGCACTTGAACTCTTGGCTCCAAAAGGATGCGCGGGACCAAGAACACCACCATTTTTGTGAACAACATTCTTTAAGGATTTGAATGACATTCCTCTAACTTGAAGAACTTGCAAATCAACACCATCAGGCATTATTACAATAAAATGTCCTGCATCACATGTGTCATATTCAACACCCATAAGAACTGTAAAATTATCTACAGCTGTATCCTTATTTTGTAAGTGTGAACGCCAATGACGATATCCCTTATAGGAGTCGTGATCTGTAACGAGCATTCCGTCAAAACCCTTGGATTTTAGGATTTGAATATATTCTTTGATAGATATTTTAGCGTCGATAGAACCTTCTTTAGTATGACAGTGCATATCAAACTTCGGCAAATTATCGACCTCCCTTCTCTATATTTACATCCTATATCTTGCAATTATTATATACCCACGCAGTATAAAATCAACCTAAATATAGTAAAACTTTCAATTGAAGCTAAAAAATACACTAAATATATATTAAAACTTTTCTAAAGATGTTATAATAAAAGCGTATATAAACAAATGCTAATGTTTCGTAAGACTAAATTTGGTTATATATTACAAGATTCTGATAATTTAGACTTAACGATTAAAAATCTAAAAAAAAAATTAATAAATCATATGATGATTATTCAGCTTATTTAATAGAAAGGATGTAGTAAAATGTTCAAAAAAGTCAAAAACAATGTTTATTGGGTCGGCAAGATTGACTGGGAATTGGAATGGTTTCATGGTCATGATTACAGCATTAACAAGGGATCAAGCCAGAATGCTTACCTAATTCGTGAGGAAAAGACTGTGCTAGTTGATACAGTATGGGCACCTCATAAGAATGAATTTGTTGATAATCTAAAAAAAGAGATTGATCTCAAGGATATAGATTACATAATCGCCCAGCACGGCGAGGTAGACCACAGTGGCTCACTAGAAGCTATAGTGTCGGAGATTCCAGACGTTCCAATCTACTGCACCGCAAATTGTGTTAAATCGTTAGTTGGTCAATATCATCACCCTGAATGGAATTTCCACGTCGTAAAAACAGGTGATGAACTTGACATTGGTAACGGTAAGAAGCTTCAATTTATAGAAATGCGTATGCTGCACTGGCCTGACAGCATGGCAACATTCATGACAGGCGACAATATTTTGTTCTCAATGGATGTATTTGGACAGCACTATGCAGTGGAAGAAATGTTTGACGACAAAGCAAATAACTGCGATATGTGGTCCGAAGCGATGAAGTATTTCGCGAACATAATCCATACATTTGCTCCGATGTGTAAAATGAAGATGGCTGAGCTTGACAAGATGAATCTGCCTATCGAATTAATTTGTCCGTCACATGGTGCAATCTGGAGATCGCAGATCCCTGAGATTATCAAGGCATACAAGGACTGGTCGGACAACTATCAAGAGGACCAAATTACGGTAATATATGACACTATGTGGGACGGAACCAAGAAGCTAGCGCATAGGATTGCTCAGACGCTCAAGGAGGAAAGCCCCGATTCTGTAGTTAAAATCTACAACATCTCGCAGTTTGATAAGAATGACATCATGACAGAGGTATTTAAATCAAAGGCGATTGCCGTTGGATCTCCAACTGTAGCACAAAATATGCTTTCGTCGGTAGGGGGCTGGATGGAGTTCCTTAAGGAATGCCGATTCAAGGGCAAAAAAGCCGCTGTTTTCGGTTGCTACGGCTGGTCAGGAGAAGCCTGTGACATTTTGAGCAAGCATTTGACAGAGTCGGGATTTGAGGTTATCGAAACTCAAGCTAAATGCAACTGGAATCCAGATGAGGAAAACTTTGAGGCAGCTGATAAGCTGGCAGAGGATCTTGTTGCTGCTTGCAAATAGATATTTATTGGGTATAATGTCTTGATGAAAATACTAAGTATTTGAATGGACATTAGCGTAAGATTGAAATAAAAAGAAAACAAAGGGGAGCTAAAGCTCCCCTTTGTTGTACTTCTCGTAAGCCAGCATGTCAAATTGACCTGTTCCGCTTAAGCAGAAAAGTATAGCCGGAGCATTATCTGTGCCTGACGGATATTTTGTTGCCTCATCTATGACGGCTCTTATCGCATGTCCGCTTTCAGGAGCAGGCAGGATTCCTTCAGTACGAGCAAATATAGTGTTTGCTTCAAAGACGTCGTGTTGCTCATAGGCATGTGCCTCGATTAGCCCCTGATTATAAATCTCAGAAAGCGTAGGGCTCATTCCGTGATATCTAAGACCACCTGCATGGTTTGCGGGTGGAATAAAGTCATATCCCATGGTATACATCTTTGCCATAGGTGTAACCTTACCTGTATCGCAGTAGTCATATTTGAACTCTCCCTTTGTAAAGGATGGGCAGGAAGAGGATTCGGCAGCTATGAACCTATAATCATTTTCCCCTCGGATTTTTTCTCCGAGAAATGGAGCCATAAGTCCGCCAATGTTGGAGCCTCCTCCGGCACATCCGACGATTATATCTGGCTTGATTCCATACTTTTCGAGTGCTGTCTTGCTTTCAATTCCTATAACGCTCTGATGAAGCATAACTTGATTTAGGACGCTGCCCAAGACGTATTTTGTATCAGAGTTATTCATTGCTACTTCAACCGCCTCAGATATTGCAACACCCAGACTTCCAGGAGTGTCAGGGAATTTCTCAAGAATCTCTCTGCCAGCCTTGGTCACATCAGAAGGTGATGCAAGCACGTTTGCACCGAAGGTTCTCATTATTTCACGCCTGAAAGGCTTTTGGTCGTGGCTGCACCTTACCATGAATACAGATAGGTCAAGTCCCATTTGAGCGCAGCTTATCGCAAGGGCAGTACCCCATTGGCCTGCACCGGTTTCTGTGGTTAGTCTTTTAATTCCTTCTTTCATAGCATAGTATGCTTGCGGAATTGATGAATTCAGCTTGTGACTTCCGCTCGTGTTATTTCCTTCAAACTTATAAAAAATATTAGCCGAGGTTCCTAGCGCTTCTTCAAACTCAGTTGCTCTTACTAATGGGGAAGGTCTAAAGGCGGCATATGCCTTTTGCACATCTTCTGGTATTGGAATTAGCCTTGTTGTATCGTCGAGCTCCTGCCTTGCGCCTTCTTTTGTAAAAATCTTAGAAAGCTCTTCAAATGTAACAGGCTCCATTGTTACAGGGTTTAGAAGTGGCTCTGGTTTTTTCGCCATATCAGCTCTGAGATTGTACCAAGCTTTGGGCATTTCAGATTCTTCAAGATATATTTTTTTCGGTAAATTTTTTAAACAGTCTTTTTCTTTCATTGTCATTCTCCCAAATTAAATAGTTTACAAAAAAACTCCTATCCCAACCAATGCTGGGACAGGAGTGTAATTTCCTGCGTTGCCACCCGGCTTGGTACACCATTAGAATGTACCCACTCAAGCACGTGCAAACACACGCTGATTCAATTTACGCCGAATCACTGCGTCTTACCTACTTAGGATATCAAACAAGAATTCTTAGAACGTTCGCATCCTGTTCAGCTTGCCCTCAGAAGTCCATTCGTTCCAAATTCCCATATCGCATCACACCATTCGCGACTCTCTCGATGAAAATTTAACTGAAGCTACTACTCTTCCTCAACGGTTTATAGACATGATAACTCAGATGAATCACATTGTCAACTGAAAATTTGGAGATGATTGTGTCAAGCTTTTGTGGAATTTGACGAAAGGCTCACACGATGTCGGCGGGAAATTCATGATGACGGCCGGCGGCAAGGGCGC
>USBT01000026.1 GCA_900553025.1 uncultured Eubacteriales bacterium
CAACGCTGTCTTTAACTTTTCTAAATCACCTGCTGGTGCTAAAAGTTCAATTTTATTCATCAAACCTCCCATGTATTTTAGTTATGCTTATACCGTCACCAATTGATAAAATTTTTGTGTCAGTATTAGGTATATCACAAATATAATCAACAAAAGCTCTCATTCTTCTAATGCTAGTTTTGTGTTTTTTGTTTATTTCATCATCGGATGTCATGCCCTTCATCAAAATATTGTCACATATTATGAATGAGCCCTCTTTAGTTATAGGCAAAACCAAATCAAAAAACTCACGATAATGACTCTTAGCAGCATCAATAAATATAAAATCAAATGCTTCCGACTTCCACTCACCGTCCTGCTGAAGCATTTTCAGAAATTCCATGGCGTCCGAATGAGCTACAAATATATTATCCTTTTTAGAATGCTCTGTTATATTTAGCTTTGCCTGCTCCCACATTTCATCATCTCTCTCAACAGATAAAACTGTTGCTTCCGGCAAAAGATATGAAAAATAGAGGGCAGAATAACCAATCGCTGCGCCTATTTCAAGTATCTTCTTAGGATTAATCAGAGGCAAAAATGTTCCAAGAAACATCTCTGTTTCTCTTAGGATGATTGGTATATTTGAGCTCTCACCCTCTTCTCTGAGAGATGCCATTTGTGGATTTAACGGTCTATAATATTTTTCTATATATTTATTTACAGATTCACTTCTAATCATTTTCCTTATTTGCCGCTCTTTTCAAGTGCATCGTAATATTCTTCTTTGTCTTTTAAAAACTTATCATAATCCACAGAGTATTCCATGCTTCCATCGAGCTTTGAGCTTACAACAAAATAGATGTATTTGGTTTTCTCAGGGTTTGCAGCGGCTTTAATAGATGCCATTCCCGGATTGCATATAGGTCCAGGCGGTAGTCCTTCGTTAATATAGGTATTATAATCTGATGATATTTCGGTGTCAGCGATTGATAATACAGGTTTGTCATCTTTTAAAATATACTGTACAGTCGAACACATCTGAAGCTTCATATTCTTTTTTAATCTGTTATATATTACTCCTGCCACTAAAGGCCTTTCGTCACTTTTAACAGCTTCTCTTTCGACAATTGAGGCAACAGTCATAATCTCTTTTAATGATTTACCGGACTTATCAACAAGTTTTTTTATGTCTTTGTCATATTTATCCTGAAAATTATCAAGGCAGGCCTTTATCACGTCATGAGCAGTTGAATTTTTTGCAACACTATATGTATCCGGATAAAGATATCCCTCATATTTATCTTTCCCATCGATATCTTTAGGCAAAAATGAGTAATCAAAGTTCCCCGTTTCAAGCTCACTCTCAAATTCTGACATAGTGCAAATGCCCTTTTCTTTCAGCATTTTTCCAATCTTATAAATGCTAAAGCCCTCGGGGATAGTAAAACTCTCTTGATTGCTAACGCCCTTGATAATTACAGCGGCAATCTCAGACGGCTTCATTGACTTTGCAAAAGTGTATTCTCCAGCTTTAAATTCTCCATCATATCCCTTAATTTTTGAAAGTATTTTAAATTTAAAGGAACTATCTATCACATCTTTTTCTTCTAATATATTTGCAATATTAGAAGTGCCAGAACCATCTGGTATGACCACATTAACCTCAGTGTTATCACTTGAGTCTAAAGGTTTATCGAGATTTAAAAATCCAATTAGCATAAAAATGATTATAAGAATTAAGATTATCAAAATCAAGAATGTTGTTTTTTTGCTTTTTTTCATATTATTCCTCTTAGTTAATGAATGTATGTATGTATATATATTGAAAATATTTAAAGTAAAAACAAGGGACGTTTTTACGTCCCTAGTCAATCTTATTTTGCTCTTCCTAGGTATTCACCTGATCGAGTATCTATTTGTATATTCTCACCCTCATCTATGAATATAGGAACCTGTACTACTGCACCAGTTTCCACGGTCGCTGGCTTTGTTACGTTTGTTGCAGTATCACCCTTAACCCCTGGTTCGGTTTCAATTACCTTTAGCACTACTGAATTAGGTGGTTCAACTAGAAATGCAACACCCTTATAGAACTTAAGCGTGGCTTCGTCATTTTCTCTTAGATACAAAATAGCATCTTCCATCTGTTCCTTGCTGATTGGAATTTGGTCATATGTTTCTGTATCCATGAAGTAAAAAAGATCTCCATCGCTATACAGGTACTGCATAACCTTGGTTTCGATATGAGCCTTAGGGAATTTATCACTTGGATTAAAAGCTTCCTCTCTAGTTGCTCCAGTTAAGATGTTCTTATATTTTGTTCTTACAAAGGCAGCACCTTTGCCAGGTTTAACGTGTTGAAAGTCCAAAACAACATATGGATCTCCATTCATTTCGAAGGTTATGCCTTTTCTAAAATCACCTGCTGATATCATTCTTAAATTATCTCCTTTTTAAAATTGCGAATAGTCACGCTGACTCATCGATATATTATAGCAAAAAACAGTATTTTGTGCAAATATGAAGCCCTATTGCTGTCCAATTCCCATAACCTCTCCGAGAATTTTATAAACATCATTCATCATAATAGAAAACCTCATTTCAGCTTGCATATATTGTGCTGCGAGAGGATCCTGCATAATTATACCGTAGAGTTCCTGAACCTTGGCTTGGAAATCTTCACCTAATTCTTCACCTGTTAGAGTCTTTGCCTGAAGCTCAAGCTGTTTCTGCTGAAAATCAGCTACAATTTTTGCAAGCTCTTCATTCTTGTCCAGAATTTCCTTTTGCGCCTGATATTGCTTAAATTCTTCTGATTCTCTTATCGCCTGAGCAAGCCCATGCGCCTGATCATATACGTTCATACTTCCTCCTAAAAATGTTTTATAATATTTTGAATTATCGAATTTTACTAATTGCTAATATAACTACTAGAAACTATTTTCGCTACAAGCTCATTCCTATACCTGCATTATGATTGGAATAATCATAGGCTGTCTTTTAGTTTTCTGGAATAAATAGTTTTTCATATTTTCCTTTAGTTTAGTTTTCAAAGTATTGACATCCGTAATACCCGAAGAAATAGAATCTCTTATAATCTTTGATGCTTTAGACTTCATTTCCTCAATAAAAACAGCATTTTCTTTCACGTAGATAAATCCACTTGTTATTAGCTCAGGACCATTTATAATCTCACCCGTATTCCCGTCTATACAAACACTTATAGAAATCAAACCAGCCTCTGAAAGCTGTTTTCTTTCCTTTAGTACAACATTCCCAACATCGCCAACTCCAAGTCCATCAACAAGAATGTCCTCAGCAGATGTAACCTTGTTGTTTACACTAACTCTTTTCTTGTCAATGCAGAGTTGATCGCCATTGTCTAAAATATGAATATCCTTCCTATTCATGCCTAAATTCTCTGCAAGCTCGGCGTGCTTGATAAGATGCCTTGTTTCTCCGTGAACTGGCATAAAATGCCTAGGTTTTATAAGCGAGTGAATAATTTTCAATTCTTCCTGACAAGCATGTCCCGATACATGTATATCTGCAATATCATGATATATTACATTAGCACCCTTTTCATAGAGCTTATTTACAACATTTGAAACAGTCTTTTCATTGCCTGGGACTGGTGTTGAAGAAAATATCACAGTATCGTTTTTCTTAATCTTTACATTCCTATGTTCATCGTTAGCCATTCTTGAAAGAGCCGCCATTGGTTCTCCTTGGCTCCCCGTCGTGATTACTATGAGCTCATTATCCTTATAGTTCTTAGTATTCTTCAAGTCAACAAAATAGCCTTGCGGAACATTTAGATACCCGAGTTCACTGGCAAGCTTAACGACATTATCCATGCTTCTACCAGATACAGCAATCTTTCTGTGATGTCTTACTGCAAGGTCCATTATTTTCTGAACCCTGTGGACATTAGAAGAAAATGTCGCAATTATTATTCTGCCCTTCACCTCTCTGAAAATACTTTCAAGCGTTTCTCCAACAACCTTTTCAGATCTTGTAAAACCCGCCTTAATAGCATTAGTACTGTCAGCTAAAAGTAAATCAACGCCTTCCTCGCCAATTTCTGCTAGTCTGCCAAAATCCATAGGTTCACCGTCAACAGGTGTATAGTCAATCTTAAAATCACCTGTATGAAAAACCTTGGCACAAGGAGTCTTAATAAATAGTGAAACAGCATCCGCAATTGAATGTGTTGCCCTTATAGGTTCTATTTTAAATGAACCTATTCTAAATTCCTTACCTGCGGTGATAATATAATTTTTAGCAGTAAGCCTATGCTCCTTAAGCTTGTTACCGACAAGCCCAAGAGTGAGTTTTGTTCCATATAAAGGAACGTCAACCATTTTTAAAAGATACGGCACAGCACCGATATGGTCTTCATGACCATGAGTTATAACTAGCCCCTTGAGTTTCTCCTGATTATCTAGTATATACTGAAAATCGGGTATTACGATATCTATCCCCAGCATTTCATTTTCCGGAAAAGATAGTCCGCAATCTATGAGAATCATTTCATCCCCATACTCTACGACAGTCATATTTTTGCCGATTTCATTTAATCCTCCCAAGGGAGTAATTTTTAATTTTTTTGTTTCTTGATTTCTTTTTCTATTCAACTTTAAATTATCCCTCCTCATTTATTAAGTCCTCTGAATTTCCACGTACTCAAATTCCTTCAGATTCTTTAATTATATTAATTATTTCACAACAATGTTAACAAGTCTTCCCGGTATTGGAATAACCTTGATAACATTTTTACCATCAATATGATTAATAACATTTTCATTTGACATCACAAAATCCTCAAGTCCCTTCTTATCGAGGTTTGAGTCAACCATCAATTTTTCTTTAATTTTACCATTGATTTGAACGACGATTTCAACCTCGTCACGTATTAGTGCTGACTCATCGTAGCTAGGCCATTGCTGTTCCTCTAGCCTTCCAGAATCAAAAGCCTCCCACATTTCCTCTGCAATATGAGGTGCAAATGGATATAACAAAATAATCACATTCTTCACAGCTTCAACTAGAAAATCAATGCGAGCATTATCAAGTTCTTTATATCTATAGCATTCATTTACAAGCTCCATGATAGAGCTGATTGCCGTGTTGAAATTAAATCTACCACCAGCATCCTCTGTAACCTTCTTGATTGCAGCATTCATCATCAGAAGCAATTCCTTATCATCGGAATTATTTTTTTCATTTTCAATCTGCTTTTCAGCATTATTTTGTTCGCTGCTACTTCTTTCAACAGTTTCCATAGCAAGTCTATAAACACGATTCAAGAACCTGTAGCTTCCCTCAACACCTTCGTCAGACCAGTCAAGCTCCTTTTCAGGTGGTGCAGCAAACAAAATAAAGAGTCTAGCAGTGTCAGCGCCATATTTATTTATAATTTCATCTGGCGATACTACATTTCCAATTGACTTACTCATCTTCTTGCCATCTTTGTTTACCATGCCCTGTGTTAGCAATCTCTTGAATGGTTCATCGTTTGATACAAGCCCAAGATCTTTAAACACCTTTTGGAAAAATCTAGAGTACAATAGATGCAAGATAGCATGTTCAACTCCGCCGATATATTGATCTACAGACATCCAGTAATCGGTCTTTTCCTTTGAAAATAGCATATTATCATTGTGAGGATCGCAATACCTCAAGAAATACCAAGATGAATCAAGGAAGGTGTCCATCGTGTCTAGCTCCCTCTTAGCTTCTCCGCCGCAAGCTGGGCATTTGCAGTTAGCAAAATCCTTTGAAGTTGCTAGAGGAGATTCGCCCTTTCCTGTAAACTTAACGTCCTTTGGCAACAAAATAGGTAGGTTTTCCTCTTTTTCAGGAACCCATCCGCATTTTGGACAATTAATCATTGGTATTGGAGTTCCCCAATATCTCTGTCTTGAAATAAGCCAGTCTCTGAGCCTATAGTTTATAGTCTTCTTGCCTATACCTTTTTTCGTTATATAATCTATAATTTTTTCAATTGCTTCTCTATTATTAAGGCCATTAAACTCTGCTGAGTTTATCATCTTACCTTCAGCCTCAAACGACTCCGAAAGATTGTTAACATCAATATCAGAATCGTTAGGCTCAACAACAGGCACAATATCTAAATTGAATTTTTTCGCAAAATCGAAGTCCCTTTGATCGTGAGCTGGAACAGCCATTATAGCCCCAGTTCCATATCCCATTAGAACATAGTCTGAAATAAAGATTGGAATTTCTTTGCCAGTGATTGGATTTACAGCATATCTTCCGATAAATACACCTGTTTTCTCTCCAACTGTCGATGAGCGTTCTATGTCATTCTTATGTGAAACCTCTTCGATGTAGTCAAGAGCCGCCTCTTCTTCTGGTCTTCCTTTAATTAATTCCTTTACAAACGGATGTTCTGGCGAAATAACCATATATGTTACTCCAAATACAGTATCTGCCCTTGTAGTAAATACGTTTAATTTCTTATCAAAATCTACTATATCAAAAGAGATTTCAGCACCAATGGATTTGCCGATCCAGTTTTTCTGCATCGTCTTAACCTTATCAGGCCAGTCTTTCAATTTATCAAGATCCTGAAGTAACTCATCAGCATAATCAGTAATTTTTAAATACCACTGAGAAAGATTTTTCTTGCCTACAGTCGACTTGCAACGTTCACATTCTCCATTTACAACCTGCTCATTCGCAAGAACTGTCTTACAGCTCGGACACCAGTTAACTGGATTCTCCTTCTTATACGCCAAGCCTTTTTTGTAAAACTGTATAAAAATCCACTGCATCCATCTATAGTAGTCAGGTCTGCAGGTACTTACTTCCCTGTTCCAGTCATAAGAAAAACCAAGCTTGTCGAGCTGCTCTTCCATTTCCTTTGTATTTTTCTCTGTCCATTCAGATGGCTCAACATTGTTTTTAATTGCCGCGTTTTCTGCCGGTAGCCCAAAAGAGTCAAACCCCATAGGATGAAGAACATTAAACCCTTGCATTTTCTTTATTCTTGCGATGGCATCACCTATTGAATAATTCCTGACATGTCCCATATGAAGTTTACCTGAAGGATATGGAAACATCTCTAAAACATAGTATTTTTCTTTCGAAAAATCATCAATAGTCTTAAAGGTCTTCTCTTCCTTCCAGGTTTTCTGCCACTTATTTTCTATTTTCTTAAAATCGTATTTCACATCTCTATGAACAGTCATAAATCAATAATCCCTCTCTACTATTTTGTCTACAAGTATTCTATTACTATTTCTAAGGCACTCAAATATTTTGCTAAACCCATTCAGTCACATCTAGTTTTTCGCAATCGCCCCAGACTTTCTCGATATTATATTTTTCTCTGGAATCTTCTGTGAGAACATTAACCACAACATCAATATAGTCCATCAAAAGCCAATCTGAATTCTGTTTACCTTCAACAGCTCTTGGCATTATATCAAATTTTGCAAGTCTATCTTCAACTTCATCTACCAGTGCATTGAGCTGTCTAATTGAGCCACCGGTTGCCAAAATAAGATAGTCTGCAAACGACGATTTTTCTTTGACATCTATAACCATGATATTAGCTGCTTTCTTATCGCTAAGCGCCCTTACAGCTTCCTCTACAATCTTTAAACTATCCATTAAACCCTCTTTTCCTTCAAATATCTAAGCGCCTTGATTGTATCTTCATCAAGTACAAGTCCTTTACTTTCAACAGAAGCCTTTAAAAATTCAAGTATAAATATACAAACTCCGTCTATATCCTCAAAGGCCTGTTTGCGCAGCATGCTAGCCTCTTTATACGTTCTGCCCTCTTCACATGTGTCAGCAACAAAAATGATTTTTTCAAGCATACTCATGTTTGCTCTTCCAGTTGTGTGAAAAGCAATCGCATTCAATATATCTTCATCATCTATACCCAGTTTATCTCTCGATACAACTGCTGCTAATTTGCTATGTGATAGATTTTTATTCCCAATGTATTTATCATCAAGACCATATTTTTTTACTAATCTATCGTTATCATCCAAGGATATATTCTTTTTTAAATCATGCAAAATAGCTGCAAGCCATGTTTTGTCAACATCTACACCATAGTGAATCGCAAGCTTGCCCGCTAAATCAGCAACCCTTAAGGTGTGCTCAAACCTCGACTTTACGGTATTTTGTTTGACAATATTGAGTATCTGATTCTTATCTATAGAGTGAATATTCATCTATATACTTTTCAATCTCCTTTGGGACCATATCCCTTATACTTCTCCCATATTTTAGTTTTTTCTTAATTTCTGTAGATGAAATATTTAAAGGCGGATTTGAAAGCAGGAATATTTCGCTGCCATAAACATCCTTATAATTTCGAATTTTTGATTTAAGCTTCTCTATAGAAAAGCCAGGCCTATTTGCAACAATAAATGCCGTACTCCTTAAGAGCTCCTTTCCCTTATACCAACTATCAGCTGTCATAAGAGCATCTGAGCCACATATAAAATAAAGTTTATCATCCTTGTAAGTTCTGCGAAGCCTTTGCATAGTATCATATGTATATGATACTGTATCGGTATCAATTTCAATCTTTGAAAGCTTGAAATGAGGATGTACCGAGACAAATCTTTCAAGCATGTTTATTCTATGCTCCTCAAGTTCCATTACTCGGTTGACCTTAAACGGAGATATATTTGCTGGTAATAATATTAGCAAATCCAAACCGACTTCTCTGATACTCTCTTCTCCTATTGACATATGTCCATTATGAAATGGATCAAATGTACCGCCCAAAATTCCTATTTTTTTCATTTCAATTTAATCTCGTAGTTTTAGTCCAAGCTCCGTTAGCTGTTCTTCACTTGCATATCCTGGTGCCTCGCTGACCATGCACTGAGCATTCTGATTTTTAGGGAAAGCTATAACATCTCTGATACTTTCTTCTCCCGCAAGAAGCATTACCATACGGTCAAGTCCATACGCAATTCCACCATGAGGAGGTACTCCATAACGTAGAGCCGTTAAGAAGAATCCAAATTTTTCCTCGCAATCCTCATCTGAAAGTCCAAGGGCTCTAAACATAGTCTTTTGTATATCTTGGTCATGTATCCTTATACTTCCACCACCAAGCTCAACACCGTTTAATACAATATCATAAGCGTTCGCATTCACTGACATTGGATCGCTTTCAATCCTATCGAGGTCTTCAAGCTTGGGGCTTGTGAACGGATGGTGCATTGCCTTAATTTCCCCTTCTTCGTTTTGCTCAAACAAAGGAAAATCAACAACCCAGAGGAAGTTAAATTGTTTATTATCAAGAAGTCCCATCTCGGAGGCAATATGCCTTCTTAAGAAGCCCAGACCGTCTTGAACATGTTTTTCTGTATCTGATGCAATTAGAATCAAATCTCCGGCTTTGCCACCTACAGTATCAACAATTTTTGAAAGAGCACCTTCATCAAAGAACTTATTGATAGAAGAATTAATCTTTGATTCCTCAGGCTTAATCCAAACAAGTCCCTTGAGTCCGTATGCCTTAACTTGCTCAGTCAGCTTATCAATTGCCTTCCTACTGAACTTCGATCCTCCTCCATCTATGCAGATTGCAGAAATTAATCCGTCCGAATCCAAAACATCGTTAAATACCTTAAACTCACTTCCCGAAACAACGTCATTTATTTTTATCAGCTTAAATCCAAATCTCGTGTCAGGCTTATCTGACCCGTAATTTTCCATTGCATCTTTGTATGTCATCCTAGGGAATGGTGTTTCAACTTCAACGCCCATTACCGACTTCATAATATATTTGATGTAGCCTTCCTGAAGTTCAATTATGTCTTCCCTGTCCACAAAAGACATTTCCATGTCAATCTGTGTAAATTCAGGCTGTCTGTCAGCTCTCAAATCTTCATCTCTAAAGCATTTTGCGATTTGAATATATCTGTCTGTTCCACCTACCATGAGAAGCTGCTTGAACATCTGTGGCGATTGAGGCAGAGCATAAAAGCTCCCTGGATTTATTCTGCTTGGTACCAGATAATCCCTTGCTCCCTCTGGAGTTGGTTTGATTAGCATAGGTGTTTCAACCTCTGTGAATCCATGCTCGTCAAAATAGTCACGAGTCTTCTTTACAATTTTATGCCTAAGTGTTAAATTCCTCTGCATATGGTGTTTTCTAAGGTCTAGATATCTATATTTAAGTCTTAATGCATCGGAAACCTGATCGTCATCTTTGACGTATATTGGGGGCGTCTGTGATTTCGAATATATGGAAACTTCTTTTGCGATAATCTCAATCTCTCCTGTCGGTAATTCGGGGTTCTTTGATGATCTCAAAACTACTTCGCCACTTACCCCTATAACAAACTCACTCCTTATTGACTCAGCAATTTCAAGTAGTTCTTTTGGAGAATTGTCTGGGAATGTAATCTGCGTGATCCCGGTTTTATCTCTAAGGTCGACAAATATAAGTCCGCCCAAATTCCTTTGTTTTGCGACCCATCCATTAAGTACAACTTCCTGTCCTATATTGTCAGTCCTCAATTCTCCGCACATATGAGTTCTTTTAAGCAGATTATTCATTCTGTGTATATATCTCCTTTCAGCCCCTATAACAGGTCCCTATTGTTCTTTCTTTGATTTTAAAAATTCTATTAACTTGTCAGCTTTTATCTTTGTCTGTTCAGAAGTTGCCATTTCCTTGATAGACAATTCTCCTGTTGCTATTTCATCATCGCCTATGACAAGGGTGTATTTTGCACCTATTCTCCCAGCATACTTAAACTGTCCCTTAACATTCCTTGCCAAGGTGTCCATCTCGGCTTTAATGCCTTCTTTTCTAAGCTTATTCAAAAGTCCAAGGCTATATTTCTTAGACTCATCTCGTATGTATACTATGAAAGCCTCAATTGCATCAGGCTCTTTGATTTCAGTATTGCAATATTCCATAAGCATAAGTAATCTTTCTATGCCCAGCCCAAAGCCTACCCCGGGAATAGGTGGACCTCCGATTTCTTCAATCAAGTGATCGTATCTGCCACCGCCACAAATTGTACCCTGCGCACCTAGGCTTGTCGTAACAAATTCAAAGGCCGTCTTGGTGTAATAATCAAGCCCACGCACAATCTTAGGATCTACAGTAAACTCAATTTCCATGGCATCGAGATTTTGCTTAAGCTCTTCGAATGCCTTCTTACAATCATCGCAAAGATAATCAATCATTAGAGGTGCATCTGCAACAATTTCCTTACATACTGGAGATTTGCAGTCAAGGATTCTCATAGGGTTTTTCTCATATCTTGTTTTGCAGGTTTCGCATAAATTGTCATATCTTGGAGCGAGGAAATCCTTCAATGCTTCCCTATGACGGCTTCTGCACTTTGGACATCCTACACTATTAATTCTAAGTTCAACATCCTTAATCTGCATCTTATGAAGAAAATCATTTGCTAAAGCGATAACTTCAGCATCAGCCATCATATCATCTGTTCCGAACACTTCAATACCAAACTGGTGAAAGGCCCTTAACCTACCCGACTGTGGTTTTTCATATCTGAAACAAGGAGTATTATAATAATACTTTGTTGGCTGTATCTCCGCATACTGTTTATGTTCAATAAAAGCTCTTACAGCAGGCGATGTCCCCTCTGGTTTAAGGGTAATGCTTCTGTTGCCCATATCGTTAAAGGTGTACATCTCTTTATTAACAATATCAGTTGTATCTCCAACCCCCCTAACAAAGAGGTCCGTATGTTCGAAAGCTGGAGTTCTTATCTCTCCAAATCCATATAGATCGCAAATTTTCGCAAATTCGTTTTCTACGTATTGCCACTTATAACTGTCCTTAGGTAAAACATCCTTTGTACCCTTTGGTGCGTTAGTAAGCATTCTTAACCCTCCTGTTCGCAAATCCTATTTTCTTTCTTTCAATCATCTCATCAACTCTACTAATGTATTCTTGGTAGTTAGTCACATTCGGAATGCGTTCAAGCCTGTTCTCCTCTGGAAAAAAAGACTTGCTTATCCCACCTGCGCCAAGTGCTATAATATCCTCATGCTCATCCATTATCGCCATATTATAAATACAAAATGCATCGTCCTTACAATAACCTGTGTTTTCGTTGGCACCTGCCATGTGTTTTTGACGATACAGATAATACGGTCTGAAGCCCTCTTGCTTCAAAGTTTCTCTGCCAAAAGCTAGCATTTCTCCAACAATTCTCCCAATCTTGTGGTAATAATCTTTATCAATGTCAATCAACTTAGAGCCTCTTTTTACAGCCAATGAATGTATCGTAATATTATTAGGAGAAAGACTCAAAACTTCATAAACTGTATTCTTAAAAGCATCCAAGCCCTCACCTGGGAGTCCCGCAATGATGTCACAATTTATTGCTTCAAACGGAAGAGCTTTAGCAATATCAAATGCCTGCCTAATCATATTTGTATCATGATTTCTCCCTATCAGTTTGAGAATATTATCATTCATGGTTTGGGGATTGATGCTGATTCTGCTAACGCCGCCATCTACAGCTGCTTTCAGCTTTTCCATGGTAATAGTATCAGGACGTCCTGCTTCAAGGGTAATCTCCTTAACATTCGACATTGGCATGTACTCTTTGATCGTACAAAACAATTCACTCAGCTGAGATGATTTTAGAGTTGTTGGCGTTCCTCCTCCGATGTAGATGCAGCGAGGATGCATATTGTATTCTTTCATCATACTGCCGACTTCTTTAATTTCTTTTAAAAGTGCAACAAAATAACGATCAATTTCGCTGTCTGTAACCTGATTTGAAGCAAAAGAACAGTAGCTACACCTTGTCGGACAAAATGGAATGCCTATGTAAACGCTAGCATTCCATGGATTTATGCCACCAATCATACGTTTCTGATAGCTGTAAATATCCTTAATCAAATCAAGCTTCTCATCTGAGATCAGGAATTTATTACTCATAAGTTCTTTTGTATGATAGCAATCTCCACCAAGTTTTTCAAAGGTTTCGCCCCAAAGCTTCACAGGTCTTATTCCAGTTAAAATTCCCCAATCAGGCTTATGAGATGTAAGACTAGCTAGTTTCTGATATATTTCCCTCTTAATCTCATTCTTGTCATCGCTTTTGGAAATATTAAAATGTATAACCTCATCTGAGGACCAATCTTCATCATCAGATAGTATTCTATAGTCATCAGATGATAGGAAAACCCTAATCATCTCATCTAGAAGATATTTCTTTTCAAAATTATGAATTTTAATCTTGTACAAAAGGATTATACCTCTTCTCGTGCTCTACCGATGTTTCACCCATATGGCCTGGCAACAAAATAGTGCTGTCAGGATATGTGAATATTTTGTTCTTGATTGACCCTATAATCTCATCAAAATTACCGCTGTAAAAATCTGTTCTTCCAATGGACTCTCTGAATATAGTATCGCCAGTGAACATGTAATCTCCACATATTATGCACATTCCACCTTTCGTGTGTCCTGGAGTATGTATGAATTTAAGCTTCATATCACCGACAGTTAATTCATCACCGTCATTTACATATACGTCTGCATCAATTGAAATATCATAGCCAAAAATATCTTTTGCAGCATTTAACGCAGAGTCATTTAGAATTTCACGCTCATCGCAATAAGCTAAAAGCTTAGCACCTAGAAAATCCTCCTTAAATCCAGCAACTCCGCCTATGTGATCGCCGTGTCCGTGGGTTAAAATTATATATTGAATGTCGATGGATTCGTTTCTAGCAATTTCAGTTAGCCTAGGTTCATACCCGCCTGGATCAACTATAAAACCCACGTTGCCATCGTATACTAGATATGTATTCACCTGAATTGGCGATGTTAAAAATTTATATATTTTCATTTATTATCTCCTATAGACACTAATCATACCCTGTATATTCCTCATAACTCTTTGAATCTTTTGCATATGCTGTGTGCTTGTAATTGAAAGTGTCAACGTAATCTTTAGGGTATCATCTCCAAAAGGCTTTGCATTTACACCTGCAATGTGGATATCCATATCCTCACAGGCTTTAGAAATCTCAGAAAAAATACCTTTTCTATCACTAGTAATAAGAGTTATATCAACATTGTATGATTTTCCAGGATTAATATCCTCCCACTCAACATCTATGAGTCTTGTTTGTTCTTCTTCAGGCAAAGCCAATATGTTTGAGCAATCTGTTCTATGGACAGAAATTCCCCTTCCCTTAGTTATAAATCCTATAATCTTATCTCCAGGAACAGGGTTGCAGCATCTTGATGTTCTTATCATCAAATTGTCAACAGCATCACCTTTGACAACTATTCCAGGGTCATCTGTTCGTCTAGGTCTTTTATCGAGCTTATTCATTGACTCGATGGATTCTTCTTTTGAGGTTTCTTTCTTGGTATCTATATCGTTTAGATAAAGATTTATCAAATAGTTAGAAACCTTGCTTAGAGCTGTACCGCCTCTAGATATTTGAGAATAAAGCTCATCAGAATTTAAGTATGCAAACTCCTTCACTGCTTTATTTATGTTAGCTGCTTTTGCAACAAGCTGAGGATCGTGACTCTTCTTTCTGATACTTTTATCAAGAGCATCCTTACCTCTGGCAATATCATCACCTTTATTCTCACGCTTCAGCCACTGCCTTATTTTGCTGCGAGCTGATGAGCTCTTTGCAATTTTTAACCAATCAACGCTAGGACCACTAGAGTTAGAAGATGTAACAATCTCAACTATATCGCCGTTTTGCAGTGCGTGGTCAATTGTAACCATTTTACCGTTAACCTTAGCACCAACACAGTGACAACCTACATCTGTGTGTATTTTAAAAGCAAAATCAAGTGGAGTAGATCCTGATGGCAGATCTATAACTTCTCCCTTTGGAGTGAATACGAAAACTTGGGTTGAGAACAGATCCATCTTAAGTGTGTCGAGGAATTCTTTTGGATCATTAACCTCCTGTTGCCACTCAAGGGTTTGTCTGAGCCAAGCAAGCTTCATTTCTTCAGAATTGCTGTCTTTGCTACTCTTACCTTCTTTGTATTTCCAGTGTGCTGCAATACCGTATTCAGCAACCCTGTGCATCTCATACGTTCTTATCTGGATTTCAAATGGCTCACCATTATCACCAAGCACTGTGGTATGAAGAGATTGATACATATTTGCCTTCGGCATTGCGATATAATCTTTAAATCGTCCAGGAATTGGCTTCCACATAGTATGTACGATACCAAGAATAGCGTAGCAATCCCTAACTGTTTCAACTATAATTCTGATTGCAGTTAAATCAAATATTTCATCAAGCTGCTTATGTTGAAGTCTCATCTTCTTATATATACTATATATGTGTTTGGATCTTCCGGTAATGTCATATTTTAAATTCATATCCTTCATGGCATCTTTGATTTCTTCCATGGTCTGATTGATGAATTCTTCTCTTTGATCCTTCTTTACTGAAACTTCTTTTGAAAGTTCTTCAAAATCTTTAGGTTGAAGATACTTTAAAGCAATATCTTCAAGTTCAAACTTTATCGTATAAATACCTAATCTACTTGCAAGCGGTGCATATATATCAAGAGTTTCCTGAGATTTTTCCTTTTGTTTCTCTGGCTTCATAAATTTGAGTGTTCTCATATTGTGTAGTCTATCAGCGAGTTTAATTATGAGCACTCTAATATCCTTAGACATGGCAAGGAACATTTTTCTTAGGTTCTCAGCCTGAGCTTCTTCTTTGTTGTCAAACTTTATAGCACCTAGCTTTGTCACACCGTCAACAAGAAGAGCAACTTCTTCATTAAAATCTTTGACAAGTTGCTCTCTGGTATACTCTGTGTCTTCAACAACATCGTGAAGCAAGCCTCCAACAATTGTGGCCTCATCCATGCCAAGCTGTGCGAGAATGATGGCAACAGACATAGGGTGGATTATATACGGCTCACCACTTTTTCTCATTTGGCCATTGTGCAGTTCAAATGCTTTGTCAAGTGCCCTACCGATAAAATCCACATCGTAATTGCTGCTAATATTTAATAATGTGTCTAAAAATTTTTCTCTTGATTGCATTTACTATTTCTTTTCTTTAGTTTTTTTGTGTTTAGTCACATATGTAGATTTATCTTCATTCTTTGCAAATTCATACAAAAGAGGACTGCATAGGAAGATTGATGAATATGTACCTACAATTACACCTATCATAAGTGGAAGTACAAACTCTCTAATTGATGCTGAAACCATGATGAACAAAGGAATCATACAAACAATTGTAGTAAGCGATGTTACAATAGACCTATCTAGAGTCTGTGCAACACTGAAATTCAGAACGTCAATCAAAGGCTTCTTCCTGTAGAAATGCCTATTTTCTCTTATCCTGTCAAATATTACTATGGTATCATTTATGGAATATCCGACAACTGTCAAAATACCAGCAATGAATGGATTGTTTATAGTAACTCCGAATATAGCATAGAATGCTAGCATAACCAAAACGTCATGCAATACACCAACTATCGATGAGACTCCATACTTCCAGGATTTAAACCTGAATATTATATAAATTAACATTCCAACAGCTGCGAATGCAATTGACTTAACCGCATTTGTCTTAAGTTCTTTACCTATGGTAGGTCCGAACTGTTCAGAAGCTAATACCGATTCATCTTTGAGGTTGAACTCCTCCTTCATAGTATTAACAATTTTGCTTCTTTCCTTATTTTCAAGTGCTTTAATGGTTTTAATTACAACCCTGTCACCCTTCTCGCCAGAAAATACAATCTGCGGGTCAAGGTCATATTTATCCAATGCTTTTTCAATTTCTTGTGAACTTGTCTTTTTACCCATATCAAATTCAAGCATTGTGCCGCCAGTGAAGTCAATTCCATAATTATATCCACGAACTATTCCGAATACTAAACCTATTATGATTACAGAAGCGCTTATTACGTAAAATATTTTTCTCTTTTCAAGTAGTTTAAGCTTAACATCTGCAAAGGTTTTTGATTCTCTATCTTTTGGAATACCAAGAATAGCATTAAGGCTGAGTTTCTTGCTATTGGCAAGCAATCCCACAAATATTTGAGTAATTATAACAGCGGTAAAAATGCTTATTACAATACCTATCATCAATGTGAGTGCAAATCCTTTTACCACAGTCGAACCTATTTCGTAAAGAACAACTGTCGCTATTAAGGTAGTTATCTGTGCATCAAGTACTGTCGT
>USBT01000027.1 GCA_900553025.1 uncultured Eubacteriales bacterium
TATTATGGACCACGTAAAAATTCACTTGAGTGTCCTTGACATAGGTAGTAGTTTATACGGTAAGATTTCCATTTTTTTTGATATGACCCGTAAATCTCTGATATAACTCTAATTTACGGATATTCTAAACTTCTCAAAAACACCCGCACCTCAATCGTAGTTCAAAATTGAGGACTACGGGTCTTTAATTTCAAACGTGATTTCAATAGATTATAATGTAAGACTTAAGCCTTAAGCTTCAGACTGAGCCCTCAGAGCTGGTATGTGTTTTACAACTCCATGGTAAACAATAGGAATCAATGTAACCTGAAGCACATAAGTGATAGCAGCCTTTATAACCCTCGCAGGCAAAATAGCAAGATAAGCCTGACCCTGCAAGATAGAAAGCCAAACCGTGTCAAGCCCCAGATTTATCACAAAACAAACGCAAGCACAGGCGATAAGGACTTTTGGCAACCTGATATCATGATTTTTGAAAAAGAAGCCATAGATCATTCCAGTAAGGAAGGCTGAAAGTGTAAAGCCAAAGAAGAAACTACCGCTAGGCCAGATGAGCATCCCAAGAATATCTCCAATGGCATAGGCAACGCCAGCCCAAATAGGACCATAAAGAATCGCAAGCATGGCAACAGGCAAAAATCCGAAACCAAGCCTAACTATAGGGGTCTGAATTGACAAAAATCGAGTTAAAATAACTTCGATTGCAATGAATACAGCGATTGTAACAAGCTGTGATGTAGAATTTCTACGCATAAAAAAATCTCCTTTCAAGTGCATTTCTCCAAAAACTACACCCTAAGAAGACGATTAAAATTCACGTATTAACGCCCCTTATAACATAAAAAATTCGGTGTAGTAGTGGACGCAATATTGCATCGCAGTGTGTTCAACAAAATATTCAAATTCGCGTAGCGTTTGAATTCGCAAAATCTCTGCACTAGCATAACATTAGTAATCGCAAAGCATCTACGCTCACAAAACATTCGTAGCGCATAGTATTTCCACTCAGCAAGCATCTGCACTCACAAAACTTTCGTACCGCATAGTATTTCTACTAAGCAAGCATCTGCATTTGTCGGACACGCCTTCGTCTATGGGCAACATCCCATCCCATAACACTTAACGCACAATATTTACTCTACCGCAACCAGTATATCATCAACCTGCCTTGGACACAACTATTTTGTTGAAATATCCATTAAAGTGCAAGCCTTGTAAAATTATTGTTAAATTGTTAAATAGATTCGAATTTAACATTTAATTTCTGCATTATTATAAAATTTACTTTGAAATAGCACTTGAAATCGTATAGGGGGGGTAGTATAATATTTTTAATATTTTATTCTATGATTTAAAGAAAGGAGGAAATGCTTGTTTTGTTGTGGCAAATCAAGCAAAAGATTGTTTTATGATCAAATCCAAGGATAAAATTAAGCAATTTTTTATAGTTATTTATTTATTTATCTTTGTATGTACTTTAATGCCTACTACATTATTTTCATCAAATGCGACAGAAAATGAGAAGGCCGAAGTTACAATACATTTTGTTGATAAAGCAACAAAAGAACAAATAAGAGAAGACGATGTCTTTGGGGACGAAGCAGGGGAGGAAGCATTTATAAATAAGGCTTTTTCTTATGAAGCTCCTGATATTAATGGCTATATGGCTGTTAAATCAACTGTGAATATTACACCCGAAAATGCTAAGTCAAATATAACCTTAGAATATGCTGCTGCGAACAGCAATGGTCCTAAGGAGAAAGACAGTACAGGACAGTTAGAGATAAAGGACGTGCAAGTACCAGAGCCTGTGCAGGCGGATAATCCTAATAAACCAGAGGATATGTCAATTGGTAATGACTGGAAGCTCTCGGACTTTATATATGATAAGAATAAGGTCATTGGATTCAGTCCATCAGGGCTTGAAAAAGTTAAGACACAGAAGGAGCTTGTTCTTCCTCATATAAATTTTGATGATGGGACACCTGTAGATACAGTTGGTATAAATGAAGATAATTCCACCTCATTTAGGAATAGAAACCTTATATCTCTCTCAGATTACAACGGTAATATTAAGAAAATAGAGGGTATCGGCTCAAACTGGGTTGAAGGCGAGCGATCGAAAGGTCTGTTTTCTAAGAATCAAATTACAACTTTAAATTTAAAGAATATTGAGAGTATAGGGTCTTATGCATTTGAGGATAACAGCATAGCTAAGTTAGTATTGCCTAAATTGACATATATTGGCTCAAGCACATTTACTAACAACAAAATAACCGAGATAAATGAAGGCGATATGCCTAAGCTAGAGAAAATAGATGATGTAACCTTCTATGGTAATAATATGACAAAGGCACATATGCCGTCGGTAAAATCGGTAGGTACTGGAGCGTTCTGGAATAATGAGCTTTCAGATGTCAAATTTGACAATTTGGAAACAGCTGGAGATAGTGCATTTATTAAAAATAAAATACCGCAAGTTACCTCCAAGGAATTTCCTAAAATAAAATATCTAGAATACAACGCTTTTGGAAGCAACCCTGTCAAAACTGTAGATTTGCCATCTATTGTAAGACTTGAAAATGCTTTTAAAAATATAAAATGCGAAGTAAAGGATAATTTTCAAAACCTGGAAATTCTGGGCGAGGGCGCATTGTCTGGAAAGAATATCACTGAGCTTACATTTCCTAAGCTAAAGAAAATTGAGAATGGCGCCTTTCTAAATAATCCCGGTGTTGACAAAACAAAGTATGAGGGTAAATTTGAAGGCTCAGTAATTGTCTGGACGGACAAAGTAGATGTGCCTAGTAAGGAAAATTATATTGTCAATCCTACATTAGATGATGTTCAGGATACTGATTTTGAGGAAAAAGACTTTCTCTATGATGCTGACGAGCCTTCAAGAGTAACAGGCTTTTCAGCAGTTGGACTTATGAAATTCAGAAAGCGAATAGAAAAAGACCCCGAGATTGCACAGATCGTTTTGCCTGCTAGGGTTAAAATTATAGGTCCATCAGCCTTTGAGAGAATGGGGGTTACTGAAATTTACGGCGGCAATGTTGAGATTGTTGAAGATAGCGCATTTTGGGGAAATAAGCTGACAGATATAAATAACAGCTTTCCAAAGCTAAGAGAAACTAAAGGCAAATATGCTTTCGGAAATAATAAGCTCACAAATATCAACATTCCTACGCTGGAAATCGTTTCAGCCCAAACCTTCCGATATAACCAAATAAAAGAAGTTACGTTAGAGAAAGCTAAAAAGCTAGGTGATTCGGCATTTGCATATAATAATGTTGAAAAGATTACATTGCCAGTTGTAGAAGCGATTGGAGATCTGTGCTTTGGCGCAGAGCCTTGGTATTATGCAAAAATAGGGTCGCCTGTTAAAGAATTGTACGCTCCAAATGTGAAGACTATAGGTAGGGGCGCGTTTATGGACCATAAGTTAAAAGAACTATACTTGCCTATGGTTGAAGATATAGGCTTTGCTGCTTTTTCTCATCCACTAAAAAGGTCGGCAAGCATAGGTGGAATTTGGTATGATTTCTATACTGAAAGCAAGCTGACAGGATATGAAGAGAGAACCATTGAAAAGGTATATCTACCTAAGGTTAAAAACATTGGCGATTTGGCATTTGCTAGAAATAAGATTAAGGAAATCGATATAGAAAATGTAGAAATTGTCGGGAGAAGAGCTTTTGAAAAGAATCAAATAAATGATTTAGATTTGCTAAAAATCAAGAAGATAGATATATTCGCTTTTAGGGATAATAGCATTAAAGAAGTAAGGGCAAACAAAAATTGCGAGGAAATTCATCCTGGTGCATTTGATATTAATGGCGGCATAACACGTGTTTTGTTGTCTGACTATGAAAATCCAAATAATTTAAAGGACGGATATGTCAATGGGGTTCGTCGTCATGTCATCAATCCGACAAAGGTTACGGTGAAATATCAGGATGAGAATGGTAACGATTTACAGAAAGGCTTCACCGAGTATATTTTGGCGCCTAAAACCTATGATGCCATTACATTCTTCGGTTACAAGGTTGATAAGCAAACTAAAACTCAAGAGGATAATAGGAAAGAAAACACTATTATATTTAAATATAAACAAAGAGAAAAAGTTGAAAACACAGGAGGTATAGAGCTACGTCAGGAGAATGAGAAGTCAGGTAATACTGGAGCTATACAAGAACGATATTTGATTGGTCAGAATATGAATACAAAGGTATATTTTGATCTAACGGGGTCTGATGTATCGTACTCTAAGGGAGTAATAAAGGTTTACTATGATAATAGGTATATTGATGATAAATCGATAAAGGTTATAAACCAAGGTGCAACTCAAATTGAGTCATGGAAGGCTCATAATGGAATCATCGAAATCAAAATCGGCAAAATATCGGGAGGATATCAGCTTAGATTTAATATAGATTGGAGATTCAACAGGTATGTTACGCCAGACAACCATAGGATGGAGGTAAATACACAGTTCGAAAATGACGATAAGATTTTGTGCACCTCTAAACCGATATATTTGGAGGGCTACTACAACAAAGGTCATTTTGTTAAAACAAGCCCGCTAAATTTGCCAAATTACGATTATGGAAGCAAATCAAGCTCATCCGACGGACCTAGGTTTATGGGAGTTCTTGGCAAGTACCGCACCCCTGAAAATACCTATGAGTATAAAGTTGTTGAGCCGTCCCCAGTACAGTATGGCTTTAGTCCACCGAGCGTTGACAGAAATATGGAGAGCTTCACAATTACCGATACTCTCCCTACTTATGATGCTGTTAAAGAAGATGGGACAATTGAAAAGCGAACAGCTGTATTTGATTCTACGTTGAATCCAGCGTGGTCTTTGAGTGCAGACGGCAAAACAGTAACACAGAGCAAAACGTTTGAGGAAACTCAATATGTTTCATCTAGGATAGAACCGCTATATCTTTCTTTCCCTGACCTTAAGTCGGGAGCAAATGTAAATAATACGGCAAGCATTACAATGACACCTGCCAACAAGGGTATTAATGAGAACGACATAACGGGGCAAGACGATTTGTCGATGTATACGCATGTATATCAGAATGTGGTATATCAGGGCGATCCGAGGTTTATGAAAGAAGTTACCAAACCTAGATATTCACAAGGTAACTATAAGGCATACATATACGACATTAAAGAGGATAAGGAAAAAATCATCCCTTATATCGTAAGAGCTTCGTCGCTGGCAACCCAGACAGACTTGGTGGATTTGACAATTACCGATTACAATCTAGATAGCCGATTATATTATTATGGTATATCATTCCCGCTTGATTCTCATACGGCAGGAAATATAAACTTAAAGATTAAGGCATATAAAAAGCTCGGGGAAAAGATGGATCCTGAAAAGGACACATTGCTACACGAGGAAGATATCAAAGCCAAAGAAACAAGCAAAATAGTATTCCCTAAGGACAAGGCAAAGGATATTGACTATATACAGATTGTATTTCCTAAAGACCATAAGGTATATAGCGCGGTCGAAGTAAGTGTTGATACAAAGCTGCGAAACCCTGAAGACCCAATTTATTCAAAGACTAAACCTAATCTGCTTCCAAATCATGCTGTAATGTCAGGGAATTTGTATCACAAGGGAACTACAGATCCAGCCTCAAAGCGAAAAGAGCCTATTTTAAACAACAAAGGAGTTGCAATAAGCCAGTATTCTGCTGATTGGGATAATATACCAGGAAATTATATGTGGCATGAAAGGGCGGAAGTGCAAATCCGAGATTATCATGAAGGAATAAAGTTTGCGAAATCACAGAATTTCTCAAGCAGCACACCAGTGAAACCAGGAGATGAGGGAAAATACTATCTATATCTACGCCCTATAATTTATTCGAACAGTGGGGAAAGCTCTGAGGTCGCTAAGCTCGATACTTCATTCAAAAACTTGGAAATGATAGACCTTATGCCTAAGGGAGTTGAGCCGACAGAGGTTAAACTCAATGAGGAATTGGTAAAAGTCGGAGCCAAATATGAGATAATTAATAATTACAAAGATACGGGTAGACAGGCCATTATAGTTAAATCAGACAAATTACCTAAGGGTGTATATAGTATTGGAGAGGTAAGTGCGCAGGTTACAGCAAAAGCACCAGAAGGCTTCCTCAAGAATGAAGCCTACATCACTTTTGATGAAGAGGGTAACAGTCACAAGGTAGACCGTCGCGGACTCAAACAAAAGCCACCTAAAGACAACAGCGATAGAGAGTGGATTTATGACTATGCATCCATGAGAGTTACAAAAGCTCGAGAGATGTTTGCATTCAAATATATACGAAACGTAGGCGATTTGGCATGGTCAAAAGACGGTATCACAACTCCATCTGATGGAAAATTTGAATATAAGCTCAGCCTTGTTAATAACCTAGAGGATGAGAGAACCAATGTATCAGTTGTAGACTTCTTCCCATATGTAGGCGACACTAGCATACAAGAAGAAAATATAGGCAACAAAGTAAGACCATCAAGGGGAAGTGAATTTGAAAACACATATGATTCTACTCGAGAAATTCAGGTGCTTGATGATGGTGGAAAAGATATTACAAAAGATTATGACATATCATATTGGAATAGTAACACACCTATAAATTACAATGATAAATCCGCAGACGATGTCATTGCTGGATTGAAGTGGTCGGATAAACCTGCAAAGAATACTAGAGGAATCAAGGTTAAAGCAAAGCAAGGCATCGTGATAAAGGGTGATGGGGCTATTGATGTAATAATACCTATGAAAGCACCGAAAAATGTAATTGGAAATGACTTTAAACTTACTGGTAAAAAAGCGTGGAACACCTTTGTTAGGAAAGATGATCAAACGATAAGATTTGTAGAGCCTAATAAGGTCTTTAACGAGATGGAAAAGCCGCTAGGAAGCATAGAATTTACTAAGTTCGGAAAAATCGGTATAACATCAGGAGATAAAGAAATCAAGCCTCTAAAGGGTGCAGAATTTGAATTACTACGCACTGATAAAAATGAAAATGGCGAACCCGTTGAAACCGTAGTAGCAACCGCAAAGTCTGATGAGATTGGTAAAGTTAAGTTTAGCGACATCGATGTTTTGCAGCACTACAAAATAAGGGAGAAAGAAACAGAGGACATAAAAACAGGCACACAAATTGGCAAATATACCAGGTCTGAGACTGTACATGAAATTTCTTACAAGGATTTCAAATCGCAATATGAAAAATCAAGCAATTTTGACATCAAGATCAGCGATAAAGAATCACAAGAGCTGTTTTTGAATATCCAGACGGTATATGGGAAAGTAAAACTAGAAAAGGTCAATGCAAAAGGCAAGGCAATGCCAAAGATGCTTTTCCGCATAAAGGGCTTAAGCGAAACTAATAAAAATATCAAAGAAGATAAATATACGGATGATAAAGGTATGCTTGAGTTTACTAACTTACCAGAGGGAAAATACAAACTGACTGAGCTCACTATAACTGCTGGTACTAAGGTAAACCATGAAACATCATATGTACCTATTGAGCCTAAAGAATTTACTATTGATAAAGATCATACAGAAATAAACTTTACTGGTGAGAATCGCATTGTCAACAAAGAAGTTCAGCTGCTCATTACTAAGGTAGGGGTAAAGGCTTTAAGTGATATCCCAACTCAGGATGAGCTTGCAAAATTCACAAGTAACAATAAGACAAAATTGAAAGGCTTTAAATTCAAGATTACTGAAGTTGACAACCCTAAAAACGCTATAGAAACTGAGGCAACAGATGATAATGGAGTTGTTTTAGTAAAAGGACTTAAACCAGATACCTTGTACGATATTTCTGAGATTGACACTAAGGATCCTAACTACAAACACAATGAATCAAAATACAGGTTTAAGATAACAGACAAAACAAAGCTTGTAGACGAAAAGGGTAATGATTTCATTCAGTCGTCGCTGACATTTGCAAATGCTGAGCGTGATAAGGTCGGCAAAATAATCATCAAAAAGGTTGATGATGTAGGCAAAGTCTTAAAAGGCGCAGAGTTTAAGCTTTATAAGAAAGATGCTTCTGGAAATCTTGGAGATGCAATCGATACTAAGACTACAGGGGATGACGGAATGGTTGCATTTGAAAATCTTCCGTTTGGCGAATATGTAGTCAAAGAAACAAAAGCACCTGCAAATCATAGACTTATAGATGAAAGCATTGAGATTAAAATTGATAAGCCTGAGCAGGTTATAGAAAAGACTGTGAAGAATCCTGAGCTAATCTCTATTCAAGGCAAGAAAACATGGAAAGACGATAACAATAAAGACAAAAAAAGACCACAAGAAATTACCATAAATCTTCTTAAAAATGGTGAGAAGATAGCCTCTAGGAAGGTAACTGAGGCTGAAGGTTGGAAGTGGAACTTTGAAAACCTTGATAAATATGAGAAGGATAAGGAGATAAAATATACCATATCCGAGGATGCGGCTCACGGCTACAAAACAGAGATAACGGGCAATGCAAAAGACGGATTTGAGGTTACTAACACATATAAACCACCTACACCGTCAGAGGAGCCAAAAACTCCAGAAACGTCAGATTCTAGCAAGACAAATATTTTGTTCATTGCACTAATGGCAGCCTCTTTTGCAGCAATACATACACTGCGAAGGAAAAACACTCTATAATATAAAGATACAAAATAGCCACTCGAAAGAGTGGTTATTTTGTTGCCATTAAGTACAAGGTGTCCACTAAAGTACAAGGTTTCCACTAGATATATCAAGTATTTGTATCTTAAATAATTCAATGTCTATTTTTTGCTGAATAGTGCAGCAGACTAGTGCACGCAAATCCTCTAAATTTCAGGCATTTGAATTACTAGTAACTGCCAGCATTTTGCATACAAAAACATTGACTTTTACCTATGGGGGGGGGGTATACTAAACATAAGTATATGCGAAACAATTAACAATCATATTTATAGTCGTTTTGCATAAAGGTGCATATAGTTTTTTCAAGATTACCTAGCTTAAACAATGTTTAAAAAATAACATCTTAACTGTATCATATGTCATTATTATTTAGTATTTTGTTAAGCTGTATATCATGCACTTATTATAGGGAAGGAAGGTTAAAGATGACCGAAAGAAAAGGAAGTAAAACAAGTAAAAAAATACTCCTAGCTATTCTTATCGTCTCTATGTTGTTCGGCACACTACCAAACAACGCCTTTGCAGAGGTTAAGAATACCGACTGGGATGTAGATGAGGATGCGAAATCAAAAATGGAATTTTGGGATTTAGCACCTCAAAATGAATTTGTTGATGCTAGCACGCTTGAACCGTTTAAGGTTCCTACTATAAATTACATAGGAACATACTTAAATGCTGACGGCAGAACTGTAGTCAGAATATCTTTTCAGATGTTTCAAAACTATGCTTCAGCTGCTTGGAGAAGGCTTCATTTTAAATTTCAAGACGATTTGTATGATTTGATTGATTTTGATTCTCGAGATACAGGGATGTACCAGAATGCTCATAACGGTGTGTGGCATGATTTTGAAAAATATGGTCCTATTACTAATTTCACAGATATACCAAGTAGCTCCTCTGGGGCCACAAAAGTTAAGGAACAGCACTTAGGCAACAATAAAAACCTTGTTGGAGCTCATGCAGTACTTGATATTCCTATTGATCTCGTATTAAAGGAAGGAAAGACTGTTGCAGACATAAAGGGTGAACCGATTATTCAGGCAAGATTACTGGATCAGAAGCTGGAGCGTTTAATGTGTGTAGCAGGTAGCAATCCTGACAAGAATCTCACCGAAAGCACAAGGCCATATAACTCTTATACATTTATGACCTTCATTCCATCTGCTAATAACAATAATGGCGTAGGCACAATTTCAGATACCTTTAACGGCAAAGCTTTTTATGGTGCAAATACTTATGCGAAATACAATGAGGATGAGGGCTATGTAGACGTTATATATAAGATGAGTAAGGGTGTAACAAATCAAGATTTTAGCGGAGAATACTACGCATTCAGACAAATCTTCAATGATAAATTTGCAGAAGTTCTAAAACCTCAAGATTTGTCAGGCACAGTGGCTGAGGTCTTTATAGGAAACCAATATGGAAAAGCTTGGGATGAGAATAACAAGATTAAGATTACTAAGGACCAACTAAATAATTCAACTAATAGCAAGCTAAATTCAGGCTTTACAGGCATTCAGGTTGCGACTACATATAAAGATTCTAAATTTGGCCCTGAATTTGCTGGTCTAAAGAATGTACTCACAACACTACCTCCACAGAAATCATATCTTAATGCTGCTGCGTCAGAGACTATCAGTGGATATACTACAGTTACAAGATACTACATAGACAAAAAGAAATTAGCTGAAAAAGGCTTTGAGAAGGATGACTTAGTTAAATTTAATTTTTACTCTACTATCATCAGCGATGGCTCAAGAGGTATTGCAGAATACAAGGGGAAAAATGACACAGGAGCTCCAATCGTTATACCAAAGGGTAGCAAAATAATAATTGATTATCCAGATGGAAAAGTAGATAAACCTAATCTTTATTTACTTCATAAATATTCTCTGACCTTCGGTGAAGAGCCATATGGAATTGAACTTAGAAGTAACTTTGGTCATGAGGGTGGTGGCAAGAAATTCTCATATACCATGCAGACGGATATGATTCTACCTGCGGATTATGCGATTGCATACAGAACAACAAAATATGTCACTCCGCCTTCAAAGGTTTATCTATCAATACCATCAGCAGATGGACAGAGCAAGTATATAGAACTTAGCCCTGAAAATGGGAATCCAATTGTAAAGACCCCTAGGAGAGCTGATTATATAACATCATTCGCAGGTGGCTCAGCAGCGCAGACATCTCTTGCACCTGATATTGACGAAATATTTACAAATTCCAAGTCCTTTACAGGTAGAACCAAGTATAAGGAAGGAAAGATAAATGCGTACTACGGCAAGGATCAGAGATTTAGCTTCTATGCAAACCAGGATTCTGAAAAAGTAAAGGTCAATGGCAAGGAATACGATGGATACAAATTTTCAACAGATGGAATGAAAGACATATCAAAGAAAGAGCAACCGGAAATAACGCTTCCTAAGCTACTAAAGGATATGCCGATATCTTTCTCAAATAGCGACTGGATGACATCTGCTGCCGAAAGCACTCCATATTCTGTTGAACAGGTTCAGGCGAAAATAAAATTTGATTTACTTAACGGCTCATTTATCAACAAAATAGCTCCTCTAAATAATGAGTACCTAGTTGACCCTAAGACGGGCGAAACGAATGACAAATACAAATATTCAGGATTTGCTAAAGTAAAAACACCTGAAGAACTTGGCGAATCGCTCAGTGAGGAGCCGGAAATTACTAACGACAAAAATCTAAGAATTGATGGTACTAAGAGATACGTTACAAGAACGGTTGACGGCAAGCTTGCTGGCAAGGCTACCAAGATAACAAAGGTTCTTGTCAACTACATAAATCATGACGGAAAACTATATGATATTGACAACAAAGACCCTAAGATTGCCAAAGCAGAGCTTGAAGAGCTTGAGAAAAGGCAGTACCCAAGCAAGGTTTTGTCCGATGATAATTCAAAGAGAGTTATAGGCTGGACAACGGTTAAACTTGAAGACAGTGGTGGCAAAACAGCTGTTGAGAAGTTTAGAGAACTTCAGAACAAAGCCGACAAAGCTGGATATTTAAGAGATGTAAAGGATTGGCCTAAGGCTGGAGCAAGTGAATCTGATGCACTAATCTATGATGAAGAATCACCTATAGATGAGAATCATACAGTATATGCCGTTTGGGGCAATGCAATCAATTTGGTGCTTCACTCAAACAACGCTCACTCAACAGACAAAGTCAATGGTAGCAAGCTCGATAAAGAGATTACAGTGAACATTCCTATTTTGCCGGCAGACAAGGTACGTTCAGAGTCAATCGTTGATACTATGACGGGTGCTACAACAGAGCAGTCAATAGAGACATACAAGACAAAGACATTGATCAAAGAGATACCTAAGGTACCGTATAAGTTTGATGATAAATTTACAAGCAATGTTAACGAAAAATTAAAAGACTTTAAGCTTGATGATTCAACCTTTGTAGGCTGGACATTAAAATCTCACGAAAATAAGGTGACAAAAGATTTTGCCGCAGGTAAGAATAACGAGAGAATTGGACAACTTATACAAGGAAAGGTTGGAAATGCAACCATACCAAAGAACACAGAAAGCGTACAAAATCTATCTAAAAATCCGCAAATAGCATATGTGCCTAATGGATTTAACATTGCACTTCATAAGAATTATGATGAACTTCTATTTGATGGTAAAGATATTCACCTTTACGCAAATTACAGGAAATATTTTGATGTCAAAGTAAAACCAAGATATAAGAACATAGATCTTTCGCTAGGTAAATACGGCAAATATGTCGATGATCCTAAGGTGGATAATCAAAAAGAACTAAAGATTGGATTGATGAATCGTACAGCTGTAACTGCTTATGACAATCCTACAGTTCACTCCAGTGCTACATATCGTCCGATTGGAGATGCAACCACGCTTAAGGACTACAATCCAGTTAGCTTTAATGAAGCAGATCCACTCAAATGGCATTTACCTGGATATGACGAATATGGTCAGAGAAAATCATATGTATCAGTAGTAGTGCCTGGCGGCAAGGAAGATACTTACTCGAAATTTAAGGGTACCAACTGGGGAGATTTGGGAATACGTGTTTACACAAGACTGGTAAGCGACAAAGTTACATTGGATCCTACAGCTCCTAAGAATCTGCATGATATAGCGGGATTTGACATCTATGGCGGACAGAGAGCGAAAGACCAGACCTTCGATTTAAAGAAAGACGGCGGAGTTGACACGATGACATCTGCAACGGCAAGAAAATCCAATGTTACGAAGGTTAAAGTTGATGATTACAATTTCAATGATGAAGTAAGCGGTTACGAAATAGTGATGACTAACAATCCTGAAAATCTTCCAACGCCTCTATTTGACGAAGTGAAGTGGGATTCTAAAGATTTTACAATGCAGTGGGGCAATGCTGAAAAGAATGCAAATATAGAAAAAATAACATTTAAATTCCCTACTGAAGATGGAAATACTACTGAGGTTGTTCTTACAAAACAGGGTGACGGAATATATAAGAGTGACGATGGTAGTTATACCGGTACCGTTGACAAGAATACTGGCAAAATCAAAATAACTCATACAGGAAACTTCGATTTTACCAAGCTTGGTGGCAAAGAAATCTTTGCAACATACAGCAAGACATCTGCTCAAGGTGACATTAAGGGTAAAACTGGAAGAACCATGATAAAGGAACAGTTAGCTTCTAATGAAGTAAAAGAAATGGAGCAGATAGCTAAGAAAAATGGAAACCCTAGAATTGAGTTCACCGTTCCTATAGTTACGCTGAATAAGGTAGGAGCTAACGCTGAATATTTTGCTGAAAAATGGGATCCTGACACTAAGACTTGGATAAAGGTTGGAGCAACCAAGATTCCGGCAGACAATACTTCACCTGAAGGTCAGAAATTCACTATTGACCTAGATAAGGATAAGGTGAAAGACGGAGATATGATTCGTGTAACTGCTAAAGAGGTTGACAAGACCGAAACACCGTCTATCGTGGAAAATGTAGGTGTCGTTACAGGCGTACCTAACATTGACTTTGTGAAGCTCGATTTGGTAGGACCGCAGATAACAGGAAAGGTGACAAGTGATAAATTTGGTAGATACCACAATTTAGAGGCAACACTAAGCGAAATACCAGCAGGGAACGTTACTTTAACATACAAGGAAGACGGAACTGCAAAGACAAAAGAGTTTACAACAAAAGACATGACCGTCGAGTGGAACAAGATTACAGAGTGGAAAACAGGAAACAAAACTGTAACTGATTTCAAAATGATGGCAAGCGATAAATTCGGAAATGAAGGTATCGGAAATATTGCATATGAATCACTTAATGTATTGGATTTGATTGCGGATCATTCTGTAGCAGGTCAAAGATATGTCATAGTAAGAGGTGAAAAGGGAGCACAGCTAAGCATTAAGGTTTATGCTGACAATAGTGCTAACAGCCTACTTAAAGAAGTGACAGTAAAGCTCAATGGTAAGCGTCAAAAAGTGATGCTTAAATCCGCAGGAGATACGAAACCGATGAAATTGTCAAAGGGTCAGTTAATCAAATACAAAGCAACCATTACTAAAAATGGAAAAGCTTATAGAACTAATCCATTTGAAATAATCGTTAAGTAAAACCCAAATTTCAAAGACTTTAAGACTTAAAATTTTCGCAGATTGTAATATTTGAAGGGTTTCAACGATTTCAAGGTTTTAAAAGATTCATAGTAGATAAGCTTGTGGGGGCAACTCCCCACAAGCATAGATTTCAAGGAAGGAGAAGCAATGAAGAGTAAGAGAATATTAGTTTTCTTTATCGCATTTGCTATGTTGCTTGGAAATATGTCGCAGGCCTTTGCAATAGGAACTTCGCCGTTAAGCTTAAGCAAGGCTCCAAAGGCATATTCGCTAAAAAAAGCACATTCACCAAGAAGAACTCCTGTTGCAACTGTTAATCAAGAGGTGACGATTTCGATCGGTCAGTTGCGAGGGATTGATGGCAATGATTTCAATTGGGATATTTTGCCGTCAGGAAAGCTAACTGTAAAAGCCTACTATAAGTCCGGAGAAAAGTTAATATATTCGGATTCAGTAGAATTTACAAAGAACGATACAGCCGATAAAAATGTAGTTATGACCATACCATCTAATGCTGATTCAATCGATTCGTTTGGTATCGCTTCTGACATCAATGACAATGTAAAGATAAATGCAACAGTAACAAGTGGTGCAGGAGCAGCTGAGCATGATGGCAAATATACACTAAAGTTTGACGTAACACAAACCGCAAGCCCTGTTATAGATGTTAAATGGCAGGACCCATATGGAAATGCAATTGAAGGCGTAGACGGCGGCAAAATAAGCATTGCAGTCGGAGAGGGCGAAGATGCATCAACTTCTAAGCCTATGCTTCCATCTAGGGCTAAACAAATCAATTTGCTTACCGACGCACTTGACTATACAGAATATGGCGACATAGAGAACAAAACTCTAAGCAAAATAGATACAGTAGATATAGACGGTAATGTAGCACTTAATATTTCACTTGACGGACAGACAAACCCTCAAGGGAATATAACCCTTTCAGGCACAAACTACAAGTATATTCAAAATTATGAACCGCAGAAGGGTGCAAGCATACTTTTAATATCTCAGCCAATAGTGCTTGAGCCTAATAAGGACGGCGACGGAAATCTCCCTGCTGTGCCGGACGGATATCACAGGCTAACCTTTGATGCTACAAATGAGGGGAAAATCGGAACTGAGCAAACCAAGGTTATAGATGTGCTTAAAGGTACAAAATATAATAACGCTACGCTTACAGCTAAACTAGCGACAATTGTTGCTGTTCCTAATTCCTCAGAAAAAGTATTTGACACTTGGAATCCTAAGGTTCCAAATGATGAAACCGTGGTAGACAAATATATGCCTGACGGAGCGACAGCCGCTGTTGGGACATATGTAGCTAAATATGTTGACAAGAAAAATGTTCTCGAAAATGATCCTCAAGATGATAATTATGTAGAACTCAAATTCAATTCAGGCGATGGACACTTTGGGAACGACAAAACAGATAAAGTTAGAACACTATATGTTTTGCAGAGCAAGAAGTGGTCGGTTATTAAGAATGATCCTCTTGTAAAGAAATATATGCCGCCTGAAAATGTTGGCTTGACAGCCCCTGCAAAAAAGATGTTCGATGCTTGGTCTAAGGATAAAAAGCTGGTTGATGACGCTGTAATGAAGGATTTATCAGATGCAGAAAGAACATTGACCGCAAAATACCGAGATGAAATAATAGGACCAGTAGATCCAAAAGTTACACCAAATCCAGATGAGAATAAGTACTGGACAGTAACGTTTAAATCAGCAGATGAAAAGACAGGAACTGTAGCAAAAGAAAACACATACTATGTAGATAAAAAGTCTGGAAAGACACTTGCAGATGTAAAAGCACCAAAGACAACACCAGCAGAGGGATATTCATTTGATAAGTGGACACCAGCGCTAGATGACAAGACAGCTGTAGATAAAGACCTTACAGTAACAGGAACATTCACAAAGGATGTAATAGGACCAGTAGATCCAAAAGTTACACCAAATCCAGATGAGAATAAGTACTG
>USBT01000028.1 GCA_900553025.1 uncultured Eubacteriales bacterium
ACCTCAGGAAGACCTTTAATATTAGGACCCTTAATCGTTTCTAAATTCCTTCGCTCATCCAGCGGAAGTGGCTTGATTACCATATGGTCATCTTGAGTAAACTCTGTCGGAATCTCAACGGTCATATCACAAGATAAATTCTTTTTGTCAGGATTTTCGCGACCCAAAAGCTCTGGCAGGTTTCTAGGATCTATTATCTTTCCAAATATCGCAGCAGCTGCTGCGGTTTCGGGTGAAGCCAAGTAAACCTTTGCGTCCTTGGTGCCTGAGCGACCTTCAAAATTTCTGTTGAAAGTTCTAACGCTTACACCCCCTGATTTTGGCGAGAATCCCATGCCAATACACGGTCCACATGCACATTCTAAAAATCTTGCGCCCGCTCCAAGTATATCCGTGAATCCTCCATCATCAGATAGCATTGAAAGCACCTGTCTTGATCCTGGGGAAATTGAGAGGCTGACCTTGTCCGATATCTTTTCTCCCTTTAGTATTGCTGCAACCTTGAGCATATCGAGAATGCTGGAGTTTGTACATGAACCGATGCAGACCTGGTCGACAGCTATATTTTGTTCTTCAAGCTCTGACACCTTAACCACATTATCAGGGCTGTGTGGGCAGGCAATCATAGGCTCTAGCCTATCTAAATCTATGTCAATTATTTTATCGTAAACTGCATCCTCATCAGCGGAGAGCTCCCGATACGATTCTTGCCTGTTTTGTGCCTTTAGAAATTCCTTGGTAATCTCATCTGATGGGAATATCGATGTTGTCGCGCCAAGCTCTGCACCCATATTTGTGATGGTTGCTCGCTCCGGCACGCTGAGTGTTTTGACTCCGCTTCCACCGTATTCGATGACGGCGCCGACTCCGCCTTTGACAGTCAAAACCCTGAGAACTTCAAGAATCACGTCTTTCGCCGACACGAATGGGGACAATTTGCCTGTTAGATTCCCCTTGTAGATTTTTGGCATCGTTATGCAATATGGTCCGCCACCCATTGCAACCGCAACATCAAGACCGCCGGCACCCATTGCGAGCATTCCGATTCCACCTGCTGTCGGAGTGTGGCTGTCAGAGCCTATCAAGGTTTTGCCCGGAGCCGAGAATTGCTCGAGGTGAACCTGGTGACAGATTCCATTGCCGGGTTTTGAAAAGTATAATCCAAATTTCTCAGCGGCCGACTGTATGAATTGATGGTCATCGGCATTCATAAAGCCTGACTGTAGTGTATTGTGGTCAATATATGCGACTGAGAGCTCCGTTTTGACTGAGGCAAGGCCCATGCTCTCGAATTCAAGGTATGCCATGGTTCCAGTCGCGTCTTGCGTGAGAGTTTGGTCTATTTTGATTCCGATTTCCTGCCCATGCTTCAATTCGCCTTCGACAAGGTGTTCTTTTAATATTTTTTCTGTAATTGTCAATCCCATTAGTTGATTCCTTTCAAGAGTATTGATTCCTTTTAAGATATTAGTCTGACATTAGTCTAAATTGCCGATTTCTTTCAAGATACTTGATGCTGGTTTGAGATTAGTCTAAAATTCTTATGCCTATCTAATGCCAAAATAATTGTAATCCAGCATTAATCCCACTTGCTGATACCTCTTAGAATATTTTCTCGTGAATTTTCAAGATGCCTTTGTAGTTGTTTTCTTATCGCATCTTCATCGCGTGTCTTTAAGATATCAAAAAGCTCTCTATGTTCGTGTGTCGATTGATTTATCCTTTTTTTATCCCTGAGGGATGCAAGTCTAACCTTAAGAAGTTTTTTGTGCGTCTGCTCCAGTATTTGACTGTAAACATTGCTTCCGCTTTCGCCGTACATGATAGTGTGGAATTTCGTATCAAGAAGCATTACCTTTTCATAGTCATTTTTTTGACTAAAAAACTCTTGCTGCTCCACAATTTCCTCAAGCCTCTTAAGTCCTTCTTCAGTTAGATTATTTGCAAGCCCCTCTGCTATCTCAGGCTCCAGAAGTTTCTTAACGTTGAGCATGTCCTCAACATCCTGCCTTGAAATTCCAATGACTTCCGAGCCGTTTGGGCTGTCCTTGATAAGCCTCTCCTGAGAAAGCCTCAAAAGTGCTTCGCGTATAGGAGTTCGACTTACGCCTAGTTCCTTGGAAAGACTTCCCTCCGTTATATATTCGCCTTTTTTGTACTTGCCATGCAGTATGTCATTCAGCAGAGCCTCATATACCTGATTTGCGAGGGAAACAGTTTTGTACTCTATCATTTTCTCCCATCTCCCCTTTCTGCCATTTCCGCTAGTTTCTCAAAAATTTCATCATTTGAAAGCACAGTCGTTCGCTTGTCGGCATATAGCCTATCGACCCACTCCTTAAGCACTGCGACTATTTTGTGTTCCTTGCCAATGGGATAATCAACGCCTAGTCTCGACAAAATACTTTCGTGCTGGTTTAGCCAATATGCAATGCCAGCAGCTCCCGATGTTTTGCTTATCGTAACGCCAGGCTCTCTTCCCAAAATATTTTTCGTGTCGAATATATTGTAAATCTCCTCGTCCTTCATAAGACCGTCGGCGTGTATACCAGCTCTTGTTACATTGAAATTTTCGCCCACAAAGGGGGTCATCGGTGGAATTTTGTAATTCATCTTAGTTCTAAAAAACTCAGCGATTTCGGTGATAACCTTGGTATCCATCCCGTCGGTAGATCCTCGAAGCGAGGCATATTCCATCACCATAGCCTCTAGAGGAATATTCCCTGTTCGCTCGCCAATTCCAAGCAGTGAGCAGTTTACTGAAGAACATCCGTACATCCACGCCGTGCTTGCATTTACAACTGCTTTATAAAAGTCATTGTGCCCATGCCATTCGAGCATTTCGCTAGGTACACCTGAGTAGTGCTGTAAGCCATAGATAATCCCTGGAACTGACCTAGGCAGCGCAACGCCTGGATATGGAACCCCATAGCCCATGGTATCGCACGCTCTTATCTTTATCGGCACGCCGGATTCGTTTGAAAGGTCCATTATTTTGTTGACAAAAGGCACTACAAAGCCATAAAAATCCGCTCTTGTCACATCCTCGAGGTGGCATCTTGGCACAACACCTGTGTCCAATGCATCGCTTATCGTCTTGAGATAATAATTCATGGCCTGCTTCCTGGTCTTACCCATCTTTTTGAAGATGTGGTAATCGCTGCAGCTGACCAAAATACCGGTTTCCTTGATTCCTAGTGATTTTACGAGCTTAAAGTCTTCCTGGTTTGCCCTTATCCATGTCGTTACCTCTGGGAACTTTAAATCTAGCGAAAGACATTTTTCAACAGCCTCTCTGTCCTTCTTAGTATAAACAAAAAACTCGCTCTGGCGTATAAGTCCAAATGGTCCACCGAGCTTGCTCAGAAGCTTGAAGATTTCCACGATATCATCGCTATCGTAGGGTGCTCTTGACTGCATACCATCCCTAAAAGTCGTGTCCGTAATCCAAATATCATCCGGCATATTCATAGGGACTTTTCGATGGTTCCAGACAATCTTAGGAATTTCCTCGTAACTATACATATCTCTATATAATTTCGGCTCTTGGACATCCTGAAGCTCATAGCTATAGTCTTTTTGCTCCAAAAGATTTGTCTTAGATGAAATATCTAACATGGTCAACTCCTTTCGCTGCTCACATGGAAACATTGCAGTAGAAGAAAAAATAATTTGATAAAACAACTCTTTTCTCTGCTCACATGGAAGCATTGCCATGGTGAAATACTTGTATACAAGTATACTCTCATCCATATGTCATTGTCAAGAGTTAACGCTTTATCATTTTAATAGGATCTAGGATTTCATCAATTTCATCTTCACTCAGTAGGCCTAATTTTTTGATTGCTTCTCTAATGGTTAAATTATTTTTATATGCTAATTTTGCAACCTTTGCTGCCTTCTCATATCCGATATATGGATTTAAGGCTGTAACCAGCATCAGAGAATTTTCTAGGTAGTCATCTATTTTGTTATAATTAGGTGTAATCCCAACTGCGCAATTATCGTTAAACGAACGAATAGCATCTGCCAGAAGTCCCACAGATTCAAGGAAGCTTGATATGATGAGAGGCATATATACGTTGAGTTCAAAGTTTCCTTGCGAGGCCGCAATAGATATAACGGAGTTATTCCCCATCACCTTAACGCATACCATGGTCAATGCTTCGCACTGAGTTGGGTTGACTTTTCCCGGCATAATGGAGCTGCCAGGCTCATTTTCGGGTATATTGAGTTCTCCGATTCCACATCTTGGGCCTGAAGAAAGCAGTCTTATGTCATTAGCAATTTTCATCAGATTCGCAGCTAGAGCAGTCAGTGCTCCGTGCATGTTGACAAGTGCATCCTTTGAAGTAAGATCATGAAATTTATTATCCGATACTTTAAACTTTTCGCCCGTCAGCTCCGATAAGTTATTTACAACTATTTTGTCGAAATCCTTTGGTGCGTTCAAGCCAGTGCCTACTGCAGTACCGCCTATCCCAACTTCCCTGATATATTCAAAAGCGTCCTCAAGCATAAAAACATTATGTTCTAACATGGATCTCCAGCCACTAATTTCTTGGCCGAGTGTGATTGGAGTCGCATCTTGAAGGTGAGTCCTGCCGATTTTAATGACATCCTCATACTTTTTCTCTAATTCAAAGAATGTGTTTCGGAGTTTCGCTATGTTTGGCAAAAGATTATTTTGTATTTGCAAAACAGCTGCTATGTGCATGGCTGTAGGGAAGGTGTCGTTTGAACTCTGGGACTTGTTGACGTCATCGTTAGGATGAAGTATTTCCTCACCCAAAATTTCATTGCCTCTGTTTGCAATGACTTCATTGACATTCATATTCGTCTGTGTCCCGCTCCCAGTCTGAAAAATCACTAGCGGAAAATTATCATCCAATTTTCCTTCTAAAATCTCATCACAGACATCGGAGATGATTTTTCTTTTTGCATTCTCAATGGTGCCCAACTCAAAATTTGCATTGGCAGCAGCTTTTTTTAGGTATGCATAAGCCTTTATAATCTCAATCGGCATTTTGTATTTGCCAATCTTAAAATTATTGATGCTTCGCTGGGTTTGTGCACCCCAGTATTTATCGGCTGGAACCCTAACCTCTCCCATCGTGTCCTTCTTGATTTTATATTCCATCAGAGTGTCCTTTCTCACTACAGTATATCTTTACTGCATTTTTACGCTGCACGCTTTAATCGCGTTTACAATCTGCTCAACAACTCTTTTGTCAAAAACATCCGGAAGTACATAGTCAGCTCTTAGATCTTCTTCCTTTATGACGTTAGCAATGGCTCTTGCAGCGGCTTCCTTCATTTCCTCCGTAATCTGCGAAACCCTGCAATCAAGCGCGCCCCTGAATATCCCTGGAAACGCCAAAACATTATTTACTTGGTTTGGAAAATCGGAGCGTCCTGTGCCAACTACCGCTGCACCTGCTTCAATAGCCTCATCCGGCATGATTTCAGGCACAGGATTTGACATCACAAAAACAATCGGATCCTCAGCCATAGATGCAATCATCTCTTTTGAGACAATCCCTGGCTTCGAAACCCCGATTAAAACATCCGCATTCTTAATTAGCTCATCCAGTTTACCCTTAATATTATTTTGATTAGTTAATTTCGCAATTTGCTCCTGCTCGCTGTTATTATACGGCGCTCCATCATATATAGCGCCCTTGCTACCGCACAAAATAATATCTCCAAAATTGAATCTTAGTAGCATCCTTGCTATTGCAATGCCTGCTGAGCCTGCACCGCTTATAACAATTTTTAAATTGCCTGGTTTCTTACCTGTGAATCTCAAAGCGTTTAAAATCCCCGCAGAGGTTACAATTGCAGTTCCATGCTGGTCATCGTGAAAAACTGGAATGTCGCACTTTTCCTTAAGCCTTCGCTCAATGTTAAAGCATCTTGGTGCACTGATGTCTTCGAGATTTATGCCGCCAAAGCTCTTGGATATATTGTAAATCGTATCCACGATAACATCCTCATCATTAGAATTTATACATATTGGAATTGCATCTATATCTGCAAAAGTCTTGAACAGCGCACACTTTCCCTCCATTACGGGCATTCCTGCGGACGGGCCTATATTGCCAAGTCCCAAAACAGCGCTTCCATCAGTTATGACGGCAACCAGATTACCCTTTCCCGTATATTCATACGCCAGATTTTCATCCCTTGCAATTTCAAGGCATGGCTCCGCAACTCCTGGCGTATATGCGATGGCAAGCTCTTCCCTATTCGTAATCTTAGCCTTGCTTTCGATGCTGAGTTTGCCCCTCCACTCGGCGTGCATTTTAAGTGCTTTTTCTTTTCTATTCATTTTACTTCCAAATCTCCTTTGTACAAAATAGATTTTCATGCTATGTATGTTCATGCTATGTCCATTGCTTACTGCTATGCTCGCTATAAATCTAAACTATTCATATCAAGTAAAAAATCAAACAAATTAATTGTGAGTATTCCATGTTCATCCAAGGATGGCTTAATTCGATCTTTTACTACTATTATTTTTTTGAATGAATCGTCAATATTAATCAGTGATGCCTTTTCTTGCTCAAGTTTCTCATTAGATGGAATGCTGTATGCTGACTGAACATAATATTTTTTGCTGCCAAGGTTAGCTATAAAATCCACTTCAAGCTGTTTCTTCAAATCCTTATCGTTAGGCCCATACTCTCTTTTTATAACTGTCCCTACATCCACCATATATCCTCGAAATCTCAATTCATTATATATAATATTTTCCATAAGGTGAGTTGGCTCTATCTGCCTAAAATTCAATCTAGCATTTCTAAGTCCTACATCTTCAAAGTATATTTTGTATGGTGTGCCAATATATTTTCGTCCCTTTACATCATACCTACGAACCCTCTTTATGAGAAAAGAATCCTCAAAATAGTCTATATATTTATCAATTGTATTGGCAGAAATTTTAGATTTTTTCACTGACAAAAATGTAGATTCTATCTTAGATGGATTTGTGAGTGTGGAAATCCCTGACGCCAAAATATTGAGTAGATCCTCAAGTTCACTATTCAGGCGTACATCATACCTGTTTACAATATCTCGTATATATACATTGCTTAATTGATTTTTTAGGTAGTTCATCTTATCTTCGTCACTTTTCATGAGAGCCTGTGCTGGCAAGCCTCCGAACACCTGGTATTCAGCAAATGCATCTTCCTTATCGCCATCATAGTTTTGAAAAAATTCAGAAAAAACAAGTGGCATAATATGGATCTCATCACCCCTACCGGCAAATTCAGTAATTACATCTTTGGATAAGAATTTCGAATTACTACCAGTTACGTATACATCAAAATTCTTTTCTCGTAAAAATCCATTAAGCACCTGTTCAAATGATGCTAATAACTGTACCTCATCTAAGAGAATATAGTATTTTTCATCACTATTGGTTCTGGAAAATACATACTCCAAGAACTTCTGAGGGTTGAGCAATCTTTCTCCACTCAAAATATCTAAGTCCATGAGATCCTCTCCAATTTTCAGAAGATCTTGCCCTGAATCAAAGGCAAATTTTATTATATGATTTTCATCTACTCCGCTTTCGATTAAGTAGTTATAAAATATATTGTTGAGTAGGTAAGATTTGCCACTCCTTCTAATGCCTGTTATTACCTTGATAAATTCGTTGTCCATCTTACGAATTAGTTTATTTAGGTAATAATCACGTTTTATTTCCATAAATAATCTCCCTTTTCTATTTAGAAATATTTCCGTTACGGAACTTAATCTAAATAAATTATATATTCTATTTGCATCGGAGGCAAGTCCTATTTAGAAATATTTCCAGAATGGAATTATTTCTAAATAGGACTAAAAAAATAATAACTTCTCCTATTAGGCTTGCTGTTGAACTGGAACCTCACCATAATCGATGACACCAATAAGACGGAGGCGTTTTTATCTCTTGTGCTAGTGCTCGAGATAGAGCATATATCCCCATAAAAAACACCGTATCGACTAATTTTTCAATCGACACAGTGCTTATTATCAGTATATACTATTTTGTAAGTTACTTAATTGCTTTTTTTCTATCACTCACGTATATAACCATTATAGTCGCAATTACTAACATAAGAACAAAAGAAATATAATTGATAGTATCTCCAGTCTTTACATTTCTAAGACCTTTTTCAAGTTTTTCCTTAATTACTGTATTATTTCTCATTTTTTCAGAATTGTTAACACTGGAATTGTTATCGCTAATTTTCTCATTTGAATTTGCACCATATACATGTATTTTGTATTCAGCATATCCTTCATTTGACTGAATTTTACCCGTATAATCTCCAGCTTTCAGTGAATTTAGCCAATTCTTGGAGAACTTAATTACTATGCTTCCATTATTAGATTCATAATCCTTGCCATACTCTAATATCTTTTCTGCCCCATCTATAACCAATGAAACTTTTGCATTTTTATTTAACCCTTGTCCGTCATGAAAATATTTGTAATCCGAATCAACTTTTAGCGACAATCCATTTGCTTTTCCCTCTTCAAAGCTTACTTCACCATAACCATTGATAAATTTAATTTTGTTATCTTTGTTTAGTACTTTAGAATCAAGAAAGCTGAGAGTAGGATTATTTTTGATGTTTCTAAAAGTTTTTTCAGCATTTTCCAATTCTTTGATTTTATCATTTAATAGTTTCTTTTGTTTTTCACTTAGTTTATCTACAATTTTCCTTGAGGATTTTAATATATCCTCACTATCCAAAAGGATAGGTGATGGTATCACAATTTGTTCCTTAAGTGCTTCAAATCTCTCATTCTCTAATTTTTCTTTTGTTTTTGTAGAATCTATTTTAGCATCAAATCTTTCATTTGCAAGTTTTTCAGCAGTTTCCTTGTCTACCTGCATTTTTTTCACTACATCTACTAGTGACGTATCTTCAGGATTTGGTAAGTAATTTCCGTATCCTTTTAGTGTTTGATCGTTGAAATCATTGCAGTTACCATAAACTTCTTTAACGGTAGCATTAGGACCAACAAGTGTGGCATCTATCTTGCCAGCAAACCCTCCATTCCATGAATAGCCTGGCGTTACTGTACCTGTGCTAACGCAATTTTCTACTTTCCCTGATATAGTTCCAGCAAATCCGCCCAGATATTCAGCATTTTCTCCCTTGACAGGCTTTACATTTCCTGTAGAGTAAGAATCCTTAGTTTCGCTGTATAATCCTGAAGCACCACAGAAACCACCAACATTATAAACTCCTGTAACATTTCCTCTAGCACTTGAGCCTCTAACTGAACCATCATTATATCCGACTAATCCACCAGTTGTATTTCCACCTAGCACATCGCCCCTTGCAATTGAATCAATGATTTTACCTTTATTATGGCCAACAAGTCCTCCTACATGTCCTGATGTTGATTTGTCTTTGGCGCCTGTATCAGCTACTACATTCACATCTGCAACGACATCGTAAATAGTTGTAGAGGCAAATGCAAAAGTATTATTATCATATTCTTCCTGAGACACACCTACAAGCCCGCCTACATCTGCAATCTTAATAAATCTTTCTCCATTTGATTCAACTGTACCTGACACCTTGCAATGTGCAATCAAATTGTTTTTCTTTGCGTTAGCATCAACCTGAGCCTCACCAACCAAAACACCAATTACTGAACCGCCCTTTATTTTTGCATTTTCAATATTTAAATCCTTTATCTCTGAACCTTTTATAGCTCCAAATAAACCAACCCCACTTGATTCCTTATTCTTCTGAATGCTTAGATTCTTGATATAATGCTTTTGTCCAAAAAACTTTCCTGTAAAAGGATGTTCAAGGTTTCCTATTGGTTCAAATTTTATTCCTGAAAGGTCAATGTCCTTATTTAATATGTAATTCTTGCTTAAAACCTCATCATCCGTCGATCCCGACAATTTCAAAAGTTCTTCTTTTGAATTTATTTCAACAAACTTCTCTTTTGGATTTTCAATTTCATCTAAGGTTGGTGCAGTATAATGGTTTTGGTCACACCCATAAAACCACAAAACTTTCTCGCCACCGTTAAATTTAGCTGTAGATACGCCCACAGGCGATGGCACATCATTGACATTAAACATCCAGCCGTCTGGCTTTGAAGCTGTAATATCATCAATAGTATTAACAAATTCTCCCCACTCAGATGCTTCAGTTTTAAATATAAATTTCTTCTCCTCCCTTGCTCTATTCATTAAGTCTATGATTGTTGAATCATTTTTTTCAGGCTTAACAATAAATTCATTGATTTTTTTAAAAACATTGTCTTCCTTATCATAATTGCAAATTACAAAAGTTACAGGAGCTTTAGGTGGCACAATTGGCTCCGTTTTAGGTGGAATTACAGCTGAAATATATGGAAATCCATTGTTATGATCTGCATCTTGTGTCCAAACACCTTGAGTATTTCCAGAAATTTCATTCAGATATTTTGCCGAAGCCATTTCTGCTGTTGTCTTAGCAATAACACCACTAAAGCTTGCCATCTCCTTAGCAGGCTTCATTCTTTCACTATTATAATACCCATTGATTACAGTACCTGTTGATGCATAACTGGCACCTTTCCAACCTACAACAGCACCACCTTGATCGGCCTTAACATCGTTATTTGCATAAATATTCTCAAGCTTACCTGGACTGGTATGTCCTCCAACAAAACCACCAACTTTTTCATTCTTAGTTGCAGTAACAGTTCCTAAAGCATATGCATTAGATATAGTTCCCTTTTCACATTTACCTGCAAATCCTCCAACATTCGCTAGTCCAACAACATTTGCATCGGCAAAGCACTGATCAATATTTCCTGTGCCCGAGGAATACCCGTTAAATCCAACAAAGCCACCTACCTGCATTGCATTTTCCGCACTAACGGTGACATTTATTACTGCACTCTTAGATATTTTCCCATTGTTTATTCCAGCCAAGCCTCCAGTGCCACCTTGAGCGGATGTTATACTAGAATTTATCACGCGGCAATTCTCTATTGTTCCCTCATTCTTGCTTAATAGTATTCCAGGAAAATAGAGCCTTTTGATGCTTATTATTGCATTATCTATCGTAAGGTTTTTAACACTAGCAGCTTTGTCGATATTCGCAAATAATCCACCCTCATTTATTTTTAAATTCTTGATAGTATGTCCATTACCATCGAAATTGCCTTTAAATAGTGGCTTATTATCATATGGTCCTGTTTTTCCTATACTCTGGAGGGCAGAATATTTATCCAAGTCTAAATCTCTTGTTAATCTGAAATTCTTAGATAATTCCTCCTTGTAAATGGCTTTTGCACTCATTAAATGCTCAACGAACTCATCCTCATTTGTGATTAACAAATAGCCGTCACTATCTGCATTAAGAGTTGTACCTGCAAATACATTCTGTGCAGTCACTGGAATCGTTGAAATAACCAAAAGTACTGCTAGAAGTACAGCATAAAAATTCGATTTTCTTAATGTTCCTTTCATATTACCTCCTACATTTTTGAGACAAATAAAAAAATCTGTACGACCGAAAACCGCACAGATATTAAAAGCTAAATTTAGTATCCTAAGGCGATCTCGGTATTGGCAAGTGCCTCACAAAACAGCCTGCGTATCTGACTTATCCCTAATATATTAAGGGCTTCACAGTGACCTACTCGCGAGGATTTCCACCTCATTCCACATTTAGTTTCACCTTTAAGCAAATTATAATTTAAGCTACGATTGGATATTAAATTTAAATGGTAAAACTCGACTGATTGTAATATATTTTTTATTCATTTGTTGCAATAATTCTATCACTTTTATTTAAGCTTTTCAATATTTTTAAACTCCACAATTATTTTACACTAAAAAAATCCCACTGTGATATCAAGATGAAAATACAGATTAAAATGAATCACAACTCAAATCAAAGCACCACAAAAAGCGGGTTCTTTTTTTATTAAAAAATTCGCTGGAGCAAACTTTTTTCAGATTTACCCCAACGAATATTATACAACCAACAAAACAACAACCCTCAAGGTTGCTGTTTTGTGATAATAGTATTGATTTGTATATGTTAATTTCTTACCAAATGAATTTTAACTTTGATTAAGTGAATTACTCAACTATCCTGATTGCACTTACTATAGGTCCTGCTCCACCACCGCCTAGTCTTGTAATCATTACACCCTGTCTAGGATTCAACGCATGTACTTCTCTACCTCCACCAAGGTAAATTGAATAGTGATTTGCATATGCAACAACATCTCCTGGCTGCAAGCTTGATGGGGATACATATCTGCCGTATGATCCAAATGATCTTGTGATATTATAGCCTAGAGCTCTGTACACAGCGACTACAAATCCGCTACAGTCAACGCCAGTGCTTAAATTAGTTCCTCCCCAAACATAAGGAGCTCCCACGAATTGGCTAGCATAAGCCGCTACAGACGCTCCTGAGCCTGAATATCCAGCTGCACTTGGAACATCATAAGTAGTGTTTCCATTGCTAGAGTAAGAGCCTGTCGCTGTATACGAATTAGTAGCCTGTCTTATCTTCGTTCCTCTAAGTACTATCTGAGGCTTTGCTTCCTTTGTAACACTCTCTTTGATTGTTTTGCTATCGGAAACGACGCCATTAATATTCTTTTGTTTGAGAGTTACCTTCTTAGTTCCTGCCTCGCCTACTTCCTTAACCTCAGTCTGACCTTCGTAAAGAGAATCTGTGTCTTCGTATTGCACCTCTGCTTCAACAGCTTCTTCCTTATCGAATGTCTGCACAGTCGTGATATTAACGTATGGTACCATCTTTTCAATCACGACCTCATCGCCAGGCATAATTTTCTCTGGGTCATACCCCTTGTTGATATCAAGAAACTCTTCATATCCAAGTCCGTTATCCTCAGCTATACCCCACGCTGTATCTCCAGTTTTTACAGTATATGTCTTAGGTGATTTAACACCCTTTATAATCTTACTAATAGCCTTGTCAGGTGATATTATTTTGGGCGTTTCGCCATTATTGAAGTTCTTATTAACAACCTTAAGCTCCTTATCAGTCGTAATAGACTCCACTTTTGCGCCCTTAACTACATATGCGTTTTTAACGCCGTCTACAACCTGCTTCGCTTCTGTTTCTGAGCTCAGTACCGCAAGCTCCTTGTCATCAGCTTGAACCAGCCAATACTCTTCACTAGCATAGCTCTTTGAGGCATACATCATGCCTGACATAAATAAAAAAAGCGCCACAGGTATTCCTACCAAAACAGAAAGCTTAATTTTTCCTCTGCCAAATGCTCCGCTCATCTGTAACCTTCTCCTCTTATCGTATTCTCTTCTTTTATAATGAAGAAATAATAATTTAACACATTCATTGTATACCGTGTCCTCCCCGATGTCAATAAAAAAATTAATATTTCTTAAGAATTTTTCAAATGAGCATATTGAGAATGCAGCAATTGCAACCTTTATGACAAGTATATTTTTTATATTTCTTAAAAAGAATTAAATTTCTTAGTATTTCTTAAGTGAAAATCATCTTCAATATATAGCCTTACAATATAAACAATTAAGCATAAAGCCATAGAGCCAAATATATCGAGTATTGAATGTTGCTTTACAAAACATGTTGATATCGCAATTAATATCCATAGTAAATCTAAAACAAAAATAGATAATTTATTTTTAATCTCCTTCGTTCTATGTGTTGAAATGAGTCCAAGAAATGCTCCTATTGCATGTACGCTTGGCATAACGTTCGTATTTGTGTCAGCTTTATAAATAGCAGCTATCATATGAGTGAAAATATTGTCTCTGGGGAGCACTTCAGGTCTTAAGTCTTGACCGTTAGGAACTAGCAAACAAAATATTAGCGTAAAAGTAAATGTAATGATGATGCTGAGCATATAACGCTTGTATTCGGCTTCGTCGTTAATAAGTAGAAATATGCCCATCCCAACTAAAGCAGGGTACCACATATAATAGAAAATAATAAACTCTTCCCTAAATGGGATATAGTCATCCAAAAACATATATGATACCCAATAGTCAGTACTCTCCGGGACTAATTTTTCAACAACAAAAAAGAGCCCTATGTATATAGGTACATAAATCGCATATGTTAATAGAACAAGCTTGTGTTTTGTTTTGCTATTCACTAAATTTTTCTCCCATCTGGAATTAAAACTGTAATACCCTCATTAATATTTTTTATTTTTATAAGCTCGGAGCCTTTTTGGAATTCACCATCTAGCGTCCAATTCATCTCAGAATCACATTCAATTTCAATCCTTTTTGCGTCAAAAAATTCAATGAGTGAGTTCTCTTTAAATCTACCCAGTCTAAGGCTGACAAGAACGGAATTTAATTCTATAGGATTTGAGGGATATTTTATGAGCAACACTTCGAATACACCGTCTGATAAATCAACAAGTTCTTCATCCAAAGTCAATATTCCCGCAACAGAAGTCGTATTGCATATTGCACCAAATATGAAATCCCCTTCAATATTTTTGCTATCGGTGCTCATTTTTACATGCCATGGCTTCATATTGCCAAGCTCAGCCACTCCACTAAGAACATATGCAAAATGTCCTAGAACGTTCTTCATGCTCTGTGGCGTCGAATATGAAACACCTGTAAATGCACCAAAGGAGGCTATATAACTGAAATATCTTCCATTAAAATCGCCTATGTCCACTTTTTTAGGTACACTATTTGAAATGCTAAGTGCGGCAAGAGGCATGTATGTCGAAAGTCCAAGGGTGTCGGCAAAATCATTGGTACTTCCAGCTGGAATATATCCTATAGGTATATCTTTTCCTGAGTCTTTTATGCCAGAAACAACCTCATTATATGTTCCATCCCCTCCTATCGCGACAACAACATCATATTTCCCCGACAAAGCCGCTTCATTAGCAAAATCCTTTGCATCGCCTGATTTTTCTGTAAGTCTTGATGTGCACTCATAACCACCAGTTTGTAAATTCTGTATTATGCTAAGAAAAAATCTTTCTGCCTGACTTTTGCCAGCAGTCGGATTAACTATTATATATGCCTTTTTCATTGAAATTTTCTTCCTTCTATTCTTTTGTTGCCCTATATATGCTGCTATTATTTTGCTAATTCTATCAATTTATCTAAAAGTTCGGGATATGTTATTCCCATAGACTCTGCCATCTTTGGAAACCTACTAACGTCTGTTAGGCCTGGAATCGTATTGATTTCGTTGAATAGGATTTCTTGCTTTGAAATTTGGTTTTTCACCTCTCCATGTGTTCCACTATTATGATTCAAGTTCCTAATGAATATGTCAACTCTAGCATATCCCTCACAGCATAGTGCTCTGTATACCTTCATAGCGGTGTTTTGTACATCTTTTACAAGGTCATCGTCAATTCTAGCAGGAAGGTGAATCTTTGACTTGAGCTGGCTGTATTTTTCACCGTAATCAAACCAATCGACAAATAACTCTATCTCATCTACAGGGCTTACTGAAAGATCATCGTTACCAATAACAGCACAACCAACTTCAAAGCCTTCAATATTTTCTTCACAAATTACTTGATTATCAAACTTAAATGCTTCCTCTATTGCAGGAATTAATTCCTTTTCATCGTGAACCTTTGTCATTCCCAGCGAAGATCCAGCCTTGATAGGTTTTACAAACAGCGGAAATCCCAATTTTAGTATA
>USBT01000029.1 GCA_900553025.1 uncultured Eubacteriales bacterium
AGTCCGGTATGTGTCTTTTTATTGTATTTCTCATATCCCATCGCTTTTGCAAATTCGAGCGTGTATTTCAATATCTCCCTGAAGTCCCTTGAAACAAGCTGACACTCATCGACAGTTACAATCGACATAAAGTGCCCCTTCTTGTGCATCCCCAAAGTCAACTCGCCGCCCTTCACAAGGTCGCCGAATGAGAACTCCATTTTGTTTCTATACTCATAGATTCCAGATTTCGCTGGCTGAATTTCGTCCCACTTTCCCGGCTCAGGTGCTCCCTTTTCAACAAAATATCCGCGTGCCGTACTCTCCTTCTCAGCAAGCTGTTTTGTATATTCAACACCCTGATATTTACAGCCTCCACAAAACTCACTATGCGGACAAATCGGCTTCGAATCTATGTTAAATGATTTGTTTGATGTCATATAATTCCCCATATTTAGAAGTTATTTTAAGTATTAGAAACTCTCTTAAAGCTTATTTCCAGATTCATTCCCATAATAAGACTCATAAAAGTCTTTTTTGAATTCGGTGAATCTGTCTTCTTCTATTGATTTCCTAATGCCCCTCATCATATTCACAAGGAATGCAAGATTGTGATTTGAAAGCAGCATCGAACCGAATATTTCGTTAGACTTTACTAGATGCCTGATGTAGGCTCTTGAGTAATTTCTGCAAGTGTAGCAGTCGCACTTAAGATCAAGAGGTGAAAAGTCCTTTTCAAATCTTTTGTTCTTCAAATTCAGCGGACCCTCACTTGTCATAGCCTGACCATTTCTGGCTACCCTCGTTGGAAGAACGCAGTCGAACATGTCAACTCCTCGCTCGACACCCTCAAATATATAATCCGGCGTTCCAACACCCATGACATATCTAGGCTTATCAGCTGGGAGGAAATCAACGCAATAATCGAGAACCTCTAGCATGAGTTCCTTTGGCTCCCCGACAGAAAGTCCACCGATTGAATATCCCGGAAGATCTAGTTCAACAATCTCCTCTGCTGAACGCTTTCTCAAATCGTAATGCATACCACCCTGCATGATGCCAAAAAGAGCCTGTTTCTCCGCATTATGATGTGCTTTCTTGCAGCGTTTTAGCCAAGCAATGGTAGTGTTTAGAGATTGCTCAACATAAGATTTTTCAGCAGGATAAGGCGGACATTCATCGAATGCCATCATAATATCTGAACCGAGTGCAGTCTGAATCTCAATAACTTTTTCAGGCGTTAGTTCATGCCTTGAGCCATCTATATGGCTTTGGAAGATAACACCCTCATCTGTGATTTTTCGAAGCCCCTTAAGCGAAAAAACCTGGAATCCGCCGCTATCAGTCAATATAGGCTTATGCCAATTCATAAATTTGTGCAGTCCACCAGCCTCTTTGATTAACTCATGCCCTGGCCTAAGGTATAGATGATATGTGTTCGACAAAATAATCTCGGCTCCCAGGTCCTCAACCTGCTCAGGTCTCATCGCCTTCACCGTCGCCGCAGTACCTACCGGCATGAAAACTGGTGTCTGTATATCCCCATGCGGAGTTGAAATCACCCCGCGCCTTGCAGCTGTTTTGTTGTCCTTCTTTATTAAACTGTACTTGATACTATGTTTCATATAATTTAATTCTCCAAAATTTTATTATTATCTCACTCTATCAGCATCGCGTCCCCATAGCTGAAAAACCTGTATTTTTCCTTCACAGCAACCTCGTACGCCTCCAGAATTTTTTCTCTATTGTAAAGTGCCGAAATCAGCATTATGAGTGTGGACTTTGGCAGATGGAAATTCGTCACCAACGCATTGACTATTTTGAACTCGTAGCCAGGATAAATGAAAATTCCCGTAGACCCACCGCCTGATTTTACTAGGAATTTGCCACTTTTCTCATCCTTAAAGGCCGCACTTTCAAGAGTTCTTGTGGATGTCGTACCCACTGAAATTATGCGATTCCCCGACAAAATACTTGCGTTGATTGAATCCGCGGTTTCCTCACTTATCGAATACTCCTCAAAGTGCATCTTGTGGTCCTCGATATTTTCAACTTTCACAGGTCTGAATGTCCCTATGCCGACATGGAGTGTTACAAATTCAAGTTTTACTCCCTTGGACTTAGCTTTTTCCAGCAGTTCTTCAGTGAAGTGAAGCCCTGCCGTTGGAGAGGCAACTGAACCGGGCTTATCCGCATAGACAGTTTGGTACATCTCCTTGTCTTCTTCCTCGGATTCCCTGTCGATGTATGGCGGCAGAGGCATTTTGCCGAGTTCTTCGAGCCTTTCCATGAAAATTCCATCGTAGTAGAATTTAACAATCCTAGTTCCGCCGTCACCATAGCTTATTATCTCTGCTTCTATTTGGTTGCTTCCTTCGCCGAATGCGACCCTATCCCCTGGCTTTAATCTTCTGCCAGGTCTAACCATCGTTTCCCATTTATCCGAATCGCCTAGTCTTTTTATGAGGAGAAATTCCACCTTAACGCCTGTGCCAAGTTTCTCTCCAAAGAGCCTCGCCGGTATAACCTTTGAGGAATTGAAAACCATGCAGTCGCCTTCCCTTAAGTGATCAATAATATCGTAAAACATTTCATGAGAAAGAGAGCCATCCTCACGGTTTAAAACCATAAGGCGGCACTTATCTCTCTCTTTGCTCGGATACTGTGCAATCAGCTCCTCTGGCAAATTATAATCAAATTCATCTATTCGCATTCACAATCCTCTTTATATTTTAAAATTTTCACATAAGCCTGTATTCTAATCAAAATGCACTATCATTATGTTGGCTAATTTATTTTATCTCACTTACTCTATTGCCACAATGTAACAAAAGATGTCTTTATTTTGTTACATCATCCATACTTAGCTGCTCAGAAAGCTCCACATTCTGATTATCAACATTCTGATTCTCATCAGGAATCCAGTCAAGCCCCAAATGCTCATAGCCTGCCTGCGATACCATCCTGCCCTTAGGAGTTCGATACAAAAATCCCTTCTGTATCAAATACGGCTCGTAAGCATCCTCAATAGTAACCTTTTCCTCGCCTATTGAAGCTGCAATCGTATCGATTCCCACAGGTCCACCGCCGAATCTCTCTATGATTGTGAGCAAAATATCCCTATCAAGAGCTTCAAGACCCTCCTCGTCAACACCTAGAGCCTCAAGACCGCGGCTTGCACTTTCAAGAGTAACCTTGCCGTCCCCCAACACCTGAGCGAAGTCTCTTATTCTTTTTAAAATCCTGTTCGCAACACGCGGCGTACCTCTCGAACACCTTGCCATCTTAAGCAACGCGTCTGGTTCAACCTCAGTATTCATAATACTCGCAGAACGTCTAATAATCTCAGCTAGCTCGTCTTCCTCATAGATTTCAAACTTACTTATTACACCAAACCTATCTCGTAGTGGAGCCGAAAGACTACCAGCCCTTGTCGTCGCCCCTATGAGTGTAAACCTTGCAATGTCAAGACGTATTGACCTTGCCGACGGTCCCTTTCCAATTATTATGTCAAGCGCATAATCCTCCATCGCGGAATATAGGACTTCCTCTACAGAACGGTTCAGCCTATGAATTTCATCGATGAACAAAACATCGTTATCGTTCAAATTTGTGAGTATCGCTGCCAGATCCCCAGCTCTTTCGATTGCAGGACCCGACGTAATTTTAATCTCTACACCAAGCTCATTTGCAATAATCCCTGCGAGTGTTGTCTTTCCAAGACCGGGAGGACCGTAAAACAATACGTGGTCAAGCTGCTCTCCCCTCATCTTTGCAGCCTCAATGAAAACCTTCAAATTTTCCTTTACCTTACGCTGCCCGATGAAGTCTTCAAGCTTCTGCGGTCTCAGGCCGAGGTCCTGTTTATCTTCAATGCCTATGGCATGTGTCTGCGTTATTCTCTCATCCATCAAAAACTCCTATCTAAATAAGCTGCCCCAATGCCTTGCGTATATATTCCTCGGTAGTTTTAGCCTTACCTTTAACCTTTTCAAGAGCTCCCATAGCCTCAGCCCTGTTATATCCAAGCGCCATCATAGCCTCAATGGCCTGCTCAAACTCACTTCCTGCCGTAACATCAACGCCTGTAACATCCGCAAGGTCTGCTCCATCTGAAACGTTGAAACTCTTTTTAATCTTATCCTTAAGCTCTAAAATCAGCCTCTCCGATGTCTTCTTTCCAATTCCTGGAGAAGTCGCTATTGTCTTTGCATCTGCACTCGCTATAGCCGTCAAAAGCTGTCCTGTATTCAACGTCGACATGATCGACATAGCTGCCTTTGGGCCAACTCCGTTTACCGTAATAAGCATCCTGAAAACATCTAGACTCTCAAGCTCGCTGAATCCATATAAGGTCATTCCATCTTCTTTAACAACCATTTCCGTATATAGCTTGATATCTTCGCCCTCAAGTATTTTGTACACGGATGAATTTGAAGGCACAAAAACCTCAAATCCGATTCCGCTTTCAGTTTCTACAATAACACTCCCAAATGTGTATGGGTGAAACTTCCCCTTCAAGAATTTTATCATATTCAAATCCCCTTCTTTTCGCGCAACAAAATATTTCTGCTCCCAAGGCTGTGTCCATGGCAAATCGCTGCTGCAATAGCATCGGCGGTGTCATCGGGCTTGGGGGTTTCTCTCAAATTCAATATTCTTTTTACCATTTCCTGTATCTGCTTCTTGTCTGCTCTCCCATAGCCTACGAGAGCCTGCTTGATTTGAAGTGGTGTATATTCATTAATAATCAGTCCGCCTTTTACGCACGCTAGTATCGCAACACCTCTCGCCTGTCCGACGAGCAATGCTGTTTTTGCATTATTATTAAAAAACAGTTCTTCAATCGATGCTTCTTCAGGTTTATATTCATGAATAATCGATTCTAGGGAATTATATATGAATTCAAGCCTGTCTTCCATCGCCATCTTAGATTCTGTAGTAATTGAACCAAAATCTACTGGAATAAATTTATTTCCAATTTTATCTATGATAGACCATCCCAAAATACCATACCCTGGATCTATGCCGAGTATCCTCATATACTATACCATCCTTTAAAAATCCCCTCATTACAGTTGTAAAAGTTAAAAAATATAGCTATATATTTGTCTAAAATATTATAGCATATGAACACGTGTTTGTCTATTTTGTGCAAAATATATGCTTCCCCATATCGACACAATGCATCTTCATTATTTATTAAAAAAAATTCATAAAATTTCAATTATTTTTAAATAAAGATATATACATTTTAGTTATATCGTGGTATACTATTTACGAATTATTATAATTATTCTTAAATATAAGGAGATTAATTATGCGTTACTCAAGACAGAATAAAATTTTAGAAATTATCAACACATATGATGTTGACACCCAGGAAATGCTTGTTGAACTTCTTGAAAAGTCTGGATTTCCTGTAACTCAGGCCACAGTATCAAGAGATATCAAGGATTTGCAGCTCATCAAAGTAGCAACTTCAAACGGACATTATAAATATTCCGCCAATGTTACAGATGATGTGCCTATTTCAGATAGATTTAAGAAAATCTTCCGTGAGAGTATCAAGTCTTCTATTTCTGTAAACAATTTAATAGTTGTAAAAACTCTTTCAGGCTGCGGTCACGCTGCGGGTGAGGCGGTTGATTCCATTGGTCTCCCACATCTTGTAGGAAGCGTTGCCGGTGACAATACTTTGTTGTTAATTGTAGATGATGAAAAAAACACTAAGGAAATACTAGAGATACTTGATGACCTTATTGCAAAAAGACATCTGACATTATGATTAAATCTATCAGGATTAAGAATTTTGCAATAATTAAAGATACAGAATTTAGGTTTCATTCTGGTCTAAATATCATAACAGGCGAAACAGGTGCTGGTAAATCAATTGTTGCAACTGCGATTAGTCTTGCTCTTGGCAGTAGAGCTGATTCAACATTCATAAGACACGGTGCTTCCAAGGCAACGATTGAAATGATTGCTGAACTTGGAGATAAAGAATATACGGTTGTTAGAGAAATTTCCTCAAATGGAAAAAACCGTTGTATAATTAATGGAGATGGCGTGCCTCTGGGACGCCTTATTTCTATTTCCGAAAAAAACGCACAGATTCACGGTCAATTTGACAATAATCTCCTTCTCAATCCTGAAACGCATATCGATCTTCTAGATACCTTCGGCGGACAAAATATTTTGTCGTACTACCTACAATATATCAATTCTTTCAATGAATTTTCTGAGATAAAGAACAGATATAACAAGCTTGTAACATCAATCAAGGAGGACTCTTCCAAGGCAGATTATTATAGGTATTCAATTGAGGAAATTGACAGGGCTAATCTTGTGGATGGTGAAGATTCCGAGCTTGAAGATAGGATGAAGTTCCTTCAAAATGCTGAAACGATTTCTCGTGCCTTATCCGATTCTTATGATGCTTTAACGTCAGGTGATTTTTCTGCTGAGAATCTTATTGGCTCCGCCCTATCAAATATTAAATCGGTTTCTGAATATACAAAAGATATAGATTCTCTTTCGGACAATTTGGAATCCCTATCAATACAGCTTTCGGATATCATATCAAAAATGCACACCCTTCTCGATTCATCTGATTTTTCAGAAAGGGAATTAGATGCGATAATGGAAAGGTTGTCGCTTATCGATAGCTTAAAGAAGAAGTATGCTCCTACAATTAGGGGAATTTTAGCACATAGAGATGAGCTTTCAGAAAAACTGAATAATATGGAATCTTTTGATGAGCAAAAGGAAGAGCTAAAAGCCCTGCTTGAAGAATCACGGCTTAAGCTATATAGTGATGGCAAATCTCTTACAGAAGCAAGGAAAAAGATTGGAAAAGAGTTATCTAAAGCTGTGGTCTCCGAGCTCGCTCAACTCAATTTCAAGGATGCGGATATAGATGTTACCATTACTCCTCTAAAAGCCCCAGGACCAAAGGGTATGGATGAAGTCGAACTCTTTATTACCACAAATAAGGGTGAGCCGCTTAAACCTCTTGCTAAGGTTGCATCTGGCGGTGAAGTATCCAGAATCATGCTGGCAATCAAAGCTATAACTGCAGATTCTGAAAATATTTCAACCCTTATCTTTGATGAAGTAGACACAGGAATAAGTGGAATTACGGCGAGCATCGTTGGCAATAAGCTTCAGGATCTTGCTGCAAACCACCAGGTCATATCTATTACTCACCTGCCACAGATTGCTGCAAAGGGAGATCATAATTACAGAATATATAAGGAATCTGATGATTCGGAAACATTTGCATATGTAGAGGAAATTACGGGTGAAGATAAGCTTATGGAAATTGCTAGACTTCTCGGTGGCACCAAGATAACCAAGGCGACTATTGAAAATGCCCGAGAGCTTATAGATAGTAATTAGTATTATATAACAATTTAATCAACATCATAACCGAAATCGACTAACAAAATTTAAATATAGTAAAAATTCAAGCATTGTACTTAAGCAGCAAAATAGGTGAAACTCCAGAACATTATTCGTTCTTATGTCTCACCTATTTTTTATTTCAAATTATATTATATTTTATTCAATTTGTTTTTAACTGTATCACTTCGCTGACTTTCTAAAATTTTAATGTAACAATATGCATATTCCCTTATTTCATAAAAGCCTTGTATGCCTTCATAGTCATATAGTTATCAACCTTCGATGAAATCTCATTAGGAGAGTGCATGTTCAAAACAGGTGTCCCGCAGTCCACTACTTCCATGCCATACCTGCTGAGAAGATATGCTATTGTTCCGCCGCCGCCAGCATCAACCTTGCCCATTTCTCCAATCTGCCAAGCAACATCATTATCGGCAAAAGTCTTCCTAAGCTCAGCAAGAAATTCTGCATTTGCATCGTTTGAGCCGCCCTTTCCGCCTGAACCGCCGTATTTTGAAACAGCAACACCAAAGCCAAGATAACAAGTATTTTGTTTTTCCATAACCTCAGGAAAATCTGGATCGTAGGCAGCCGTAACATCAGCGGAGAGAACCTTAGAATTCTTCATAGCCCTTCTAACCTTAAGCGCTGAATATTCCCCCTCAAGTGAGATAAGCTCATGAACAGTGTTCTCAAGGAAGTAAGAATCCATTCCCGTATTCCCATATGAACCTATTTCTTCCTTATCCATAAACAGTGCGCATGCTGTAAATTCAGGATTTTCGATGTCAAGCATTGCATTTAGCGTCGCATAAGCACAAACTCTATCATCCTGACCATAAGAGAGAACCATTGATCTATCTAAGCCCAAATCTCTTGCATCACCTGCCGGAACAACCTCAAGCTCAGCCAGCAGAAAATCTTCCTCTGTAATGCCATACTTATCCATTAAGATAGAGAGAACTCCAAACTTAACAGCCTCGCCTTCCTTCTCATCCTTAAGCGGAATATTTCCAAGCACGACATTCATCATCTCACCAGTAACAGCTTCCGCCATCTTCTTCTGCATCTGCGCCTTTGAGAGGTGTATTAGAAGATCTGTCACACAAAATACTGGATCCTCAGTACTATCACCAATCGCAACATTTACCTGTTCGCCATTTTTCTTAAACAAAACACCGTGAATTGCTAGAGGAATCGTCGTCCACTGATATTTTTTCACGCCGCCATAGTAATGCGTTTTTGCAAGAGAAATATGTCCATCCTCATATATAGGATTCGGTTTGAAGTCAAGCCTAGGAGAATCGATGTGTGATCCCACAATCTTCATTCCATTCTCAAGTGGCTGTTTACCCATAATAAAAAGTCCAATCGACTTATTTTTATTATTGACAAAAATCTTAGTACCAGGCTTTATATTATCGCCCTGCTCCTCTATTTTATTTATATCAACAAATCCGGCTTCTTCTGCCTGCCTTATAATCTCAAACGCTGCAAGCCTCTCAGTCTTTGCAACATTCAAAAATTTCTTATAGTCCTCGTTATATTCCATAACGTCGTTAATTTCTTTGTCTTTCAGCTGGAGCCATCCGCTCTTTTGCTCAAAAGTCAAATTCTTCTTATTGTCCATGTAATCACTCCTTATTTATAATTCATTAATTTTCATTTTTATTATAACTCATTATATCCATTTTGACAAAATAATGTTAAAATATAGACAACATTATATTCATTTATAGGAGGAAGATTAAATGAAGCAATTATTCAGAACGACTGCATTAGTTCTTATAGGACTATTTGCTATGTCTGTTCCTACGTGGGCATGCACAGGTATGTATGTCGGGAAAGATGTCAGTGAAGACGGTACAACAGTTATTGCTCGAAGTGAAGACCAAGGTGGCGGTGCTTACAACAAAATGTTCAAGGTTGAGCCAGCAAAAAAGGAAAAAGGCAGATTTTTTGTTGATACGGGTGAAGGCATGGATAATTTCAAGGTTCCTCTACCTGAAGAAACTTATAAGTACACCTATCTTTTAGATTCATCCGATGCTGGAGATGGCCTATACCCAGCAAGCTGCACCAATTCTTACGGTGTATCTGTAGTTGGTACAGTTTCTGCTGATCCTAGTGACAAATATCTCGAAGAAGACCCATTTGTCGACATTGGTCTCAGGGAGGCTATTCTACCTGGACTCATCGCTTGCCAGGTAAAAACCTCAAGAGAAGCTGTTGATTTACTCGCTAAGCTTGTAGATAAATACGGCTCATCGGAGGGAAATATTTTGTTCTTTGCTGATAGCAAGGAGGCTTGGATTTTTGAAATCTATGGTGGACACACATATGCAGCTATGAAAATGCCAACTGACATGGTTTCTGTTTTTGGTAATCAGTTTATGATAGGCGCTGTTGACCAGGCAGATAAAGATAATTACGTATTTTCAAAGAATTTGTTTGCCACTATTGACAAGGTTGGTGCAGTAAAAGACGGTGAAGAGTATAACCTTGCAAAATCTGTCACTGACAACAAAAGAGATGACTACTCTAATCTGAGAACATGGATGGGCAAGAAGATTCTCGCTCCAGAAAATACTGGCGACTATGAGAATGACAATTTCTATCCGTTATTTTACAAGCCTGATGAGAAGGTGAAGATGCAGCAAGTATTTGATATGTATAGAAATAGATATCAAGATACGCCATATGCAATGGATGCTGATGAAAAATCTGATGAATACAATGCCATGTTAGCAAGAATGAAAGAGGAAGATTCTGAAACTCCTGCTATTGGAAGACCTATAGGCATAACGCGCTCTTCCGATATTCACGCTATTCAGATTTTCGATAAAATGCCTAAGAAGTCCAATTCTATACAGTGGTTATGCATGGGCAACGCTGAACATTCAGTATTCGTGCCTGCTTTCAGTGGTATAACAGATACAAACAAGGCTTACCATGTTGATGGTTCTGCATATAATGCAAAGAGTGCTTACTGGATATTCAAGAGGAATGATACGCTGGCTAATGCTGACCGAGATTTTCTTGGTAAAGGTGTGCAAGCCTTCTGGAAATATCAAGAAGAAATGATGCATAACAAGATGCTAAAACAGGTCAAAAAGGTAAAGAGTGCATACGACAAGGACCCTAAGGAAGGCAGTAATTATGTTACTAAGCTTGCAAATGACATGACAAACGAACAGCTTGACAACGCTAAAATGATGTTCAATGCTCTGATGTATACTGCGACGGATAATATCAACGACAGAGCTGAAGACTTTAGAAAAACAGAATTTGTTGCTCCTATAGATTTAGAAACGGCTGCTAAGGGCAAGGGTTATAAGGTGAAAATCACAGAAAAGGATGACTCTACAAGAATTATCGTATCTAAAGGAAGCATGAAGTATACTCTAAAAGCTGATTCTACTAAATACAATTTTAACGATCACGGCAAGAAGTCTAAAGGTGAATTGACATTTGCTCCTTACGCTAAGGGCGACAAAATAATTGTACCTTTTGACTTTATCGAAGGTCTAAAATAAGGGTAGGTTAATAACATCTAACATTTGACAATCACAACTAAATCAAGGTAATAAATATACCCGGTAGTATGCATCATCTTATATATACTATCGGGTATTTCTTAATCTAGAGCTGATACTGAAGCTGGTTCTGAAGCGGACGCTTCGTTCCCATAGATAAATATAATCTATGCTTTAGTTAATTCTCCACTACCTCGGGGATTCTCTCTATTATTGACTTCATAAGAGTATCAGCAACAGGCATTTTATCTATTAGTTTCGCGTCTTTTACCGTGATAATCTTAGAATCAATTGGAGATAATACTCCTCCAAAGATTTCTCCTAATTCAGCATATTTATAAAGTGGAAGTTGATCATCCATCTCTTTTGAGATGTCTTCTTCATCGACAAACATGAAGTCTTCTTCAAATACATATGCTATCTCAGCTGCAATCTCCCAGTTTCTGAAATCAACATCCTCATCAATTGCCGCTTCAACTGGTAGTAATCTTCTCTCAGTGTTAGTAAATGTTCCGTCAGTGCTTGCAAATCCAGTTCCTGGAATGAATACATCTGCCTTCTTACCTGTTTCTGTCATATGTGTGTCTGAAACCATTAAGAAATCTAGATCAGGTAATTCGACTGTGGCTTCTTCTCCGAAGATTATAAGACCCTTAACGCCTTCAAGCACTTCAGGACCTGCCTTTATACCCATATCTACGATACCCTGCGAATTATTCTTAGCTTTCACTAGAAGTATTCCATCTCTAGGAGAACCGATATGTCCGGAAATCATAGCAATATCACCGATTAATGTAGCAGCTTCAACGCTTACAATATTTTGCTGGTAAACTATCATAGCCTTTTTAGAAGCTAGATACTCCTTTGCTATCTCAGCTATTTTGTCGTCAACATCAATATTATCAAGGCTGGCTTTAAACTCATCAAAGCCTTCGATATCAGAAGTTTGTCCTGATGCAATCAAGGTTTTTGCTATACCCTTAAGAGCTGATAAATCGTCATTTGTTTCGATGATTTCATCAGCAAAGTCAAAGAACTTATTAGTCTCGCGAGTTCCAATAACAACAACCTTTGCACCTGCTTCTGATGCCAGTTTGATTTTATTCCATATTACAGGATTTTTGTACTTCATGAATCCAACTGTGATGATCATATTAGTTGAGAGTAGCTCATCTATTGTGTTTGGAGATGAGTCGTGACCAAATACATCGGCTAGTCCATTGTGCCTATTATTAAAGCTGAACACCTTTGCTCCCAACGTTTTTGCCATCTTCTTCATCACATATGCTTCTTCATTTGTATATCTATCGGATATTGCAACTGCAAGTGAGCCTACACCATTACGTGCCTTGATGCTCTGGAGCTGCTTGGAAACAAGAATTATGGCTTCATGGTAGTCAGTTGCTCTAAATGATTTTCCATCCTTAACTAGAGGGTCTAGAATTTTCCCCTCTAAGAGTGCACTGTCAAAGCCCCACTTACCCTTAGCGCAGCAAAGTCCTTTGTTGACAGGACCGTCCTTAAGAGGATTTGCCTTAATCAGCATATCTCCGTGGTACTCAAGGTCAAATGTACATCCAACCGAACAGAATGAGCAAGTTGTTACAACATGTTCATTTTCTAGAGGAACTTCCTTAGTTATTGAAAGCTTTTCCTGTATAGCTCCTGTAGGACAAAGGGTTACACACTGACCACATGAGTCGCAACCTGATTCACATAGAGGACCTTCAAGTGTAGGTTTTACAACGGTGTCAAATCCTCTGTGAACAAGTCCGAGCGCTCCTCTGCCCATTACCTCATCACAGACTCTAACGCATAGTCCACATTTAATACACTTGTTCGGATCCCTTACGATGAACGGATGCTCATCCTCGAATTCTACAAGGCTCTTTTCACCTTCCCATCTTTCAGGTTTTACATCATATAAGTTGGAATAATCAATGAGCTTACATTCAAAGTAGTCATGGCATCCGCACTGTAGGCATCTGTTTGCTTCTTTGATTGCCTGGTCCTCAGTTAGCCCATTGTATATAATTTCTGTAAAGTTATCTTTTCTCTCAGCTGCATTTAGCTGATCAGCCTTTTCTCTAAAGAGTCTTTCTCTGTCTTCAAAAGTCTTCTCAGTGATATCTTCACGTTTAACGTAATATGGCTCTTCGTATTTTACATCTTCGCCATCGAGATATCTGTCAACAATTACTGCAACCTTCTTAGCATCTGCTATAGCTTCGATTGCAATTGATATTTTGTCATTACCGCAGTCACCGCCAGCAAATACACCTTCCATAGATGTTGCAAAAGTATCAGGGTCATATGCAATTGCATTCTTGCGTGTTTTCTGTAGTTCAAACAGCTCTGCATCTACAGCCTGACCTATTGCAAGTATTACGTTATCCACCTCTATGGTTTCTGTTTTGCCTTCTACAGGAACAGGTCTTCTCCTACCTGAAGCATCAGGTTCGCCAAGTTCCATAACCTGAAGAATCATTTCCTTAACATGACCATTCTCGTCCTTTACTATTTCTAATGGATTAGTCAGGTTCTTGAATATAACGCCCTCTTCTTCACCTTCTTCAATCTCAAGCAAGTCCGCAGGCATCTCATCCTTTGTTCTTCTGTATACGTTATAAACTTTTTCGGCTCCTAGTCTTACAGCTGTTCTGCATGCATCCATTGCAGTGTTACCACCACCGACGATGGCAACTTTCTTTCCAAGGTTAATAGTTTCGTTTCTAACTACTTTTCGTAAGAAATCGATTCCGCCCCAAACGCCTTCAGCATCTTCACCCTTACAGCCTACACCTGTTGACTTCCAGGCTCCGATTGCCATTACCACGGCATCAAAGTCATCTCTTATTGTATCAAACGGAATATCCTTGCCTACCTTGGTGTTAGGAATCATTTCAACACCCATGTGCTCTATGATTGCAATTTCCATATCAAGAACTTCTTTAGGAAGTCTGTACTCAGGTATACCATATCTGAGCATTCCACCTAGTTTAGGCATGCTGTCGAATATAGTTACATCGTGTCCCCTCTGTCTCAAAAAGTATGCTGCAGAAAGACCCATAGGTCCACCACCTATAACTGCAACTCTCTTTCCAGTATCTTCTGCAATTTCAGGCATAAAGAGTTCTTCGCCAGCAAGGTTGTATTCACCTGCAAATCTCTTAATCATTGCTATGCTTATAGGTTCCTCAACAAGTCCACGCCTACATGCATCCTCGCATGGGTGAGGACAGACACGACCTATACAAGCAGGTAGAGGAATTCTCTCTTTAATTAGTTCATTAGCCTTATCAAATTCTCCGTTCGCAACTAGTCCTACATATCCCTGACAATCAGTATGTCCTGGACATGCAAGCTTACATGGTGCTACACAGTCTCCCTGGTGATCTGACAGAAGCAATTCAAGGTTTGTCTTTCTTGATTCAAGTACCCTCTTTGTATCTGTCATTACTATCATATTATCAGAAATCTCTGTAGCACAAGCTTTTAGAAGCTTAGGGTTGCCCTCCACCTCTACAACACAGATTCCGCATGATCCATAAATTGCTGTTCTTTCGTCATAGCAAAGAGTTGGAATAAAGATATCATTCTCACGAGCTACTTCAAGAATCGTCTGACCTGGAAGTCCAAATACTTCTTTGCCATCTATGTTCATTCTAAACTTGTTCATATGACTTCCTCCTACTCTCTTACAACTGAATCGAATCTGCAAGTTTCCTCACATTTTCCGCATTTAATACATTTTTCCTGATCTATAACATGCTGACCCTTAACCTCACCTGAAATAGCATTAACAGGGCACTTCCTTGCACAAGCTGTACATCCTACGCAAGTATCCTTGATGAAGTAATGTATCAAAGCCTTACATGATTTAGCAGTACATTTGTGATTATAAATATGATCCTCATATTCATTTCTGAAATATTTCAGTGTAGTTAAAACAGGGTTTGGCGCTGTCTGTCCAAGTCCACACATTGAGCCATCTTTAATCTTACCAGCAAGTTCTTCAAGTAATTCTATATCTCCATCCTTGCCCTTTCCCTGTGTGATTCTCTCAAGAATTTCAAGCATTCTCTTGGTACCTACACGAC
>USBT01000030.1 GCA_900553025.1 uncultured Eubacteriales bacterium
CGCCTATTAGTGTTTGTGCAACCATTTTCATACCGTCCTTAGGTGCGATTCCCATTTCGATACCTGCCTGCATGGCGGCCTGTACATATTTCAGCACATAGGCAATACCACATGAAGTCAGCGCAGTTGCTGCTGCTATTTTACTTTCCGATATCATCATGGTCAGTCCCATCTCGTCGAACATATCAGTTAATAATTTCTTTTGTTTATCTGAAGCATTGCGAGCGGCTATAAGAGTCATGCTGGCACGTTCGGCAATGGCGGGATTGGGAATAACACGGAAAATCGGCATTTCCGGCTCACCACAAAAATGCGCTAAATCGTCGAAACAAATACCGGCGGCTAAAGACACGAGTATCTGTGTGCGTTTCAAACGGAGTGGTTCGAGTACCTCCTCTATTAACCAAGGTTTTACAGCAGCGATTACAATGTCGGCATTGCTTGCTGCATCCATATTGTTGTTCGTTGTTTTAATGTTGGGAAAGTCGGCTTTTAGTTTCTCCAATTTCCCATTCGTTGGGTTGGACACAACAATTTCATGTCCTTGAACCAAATATCCCTGGGCTAAACCGCGTGCAATGGCAGAGCCCATATTTCCTGCACCAATGATAGCTACTTTCATAATTTGATGTTATTTAGTACGTTGGAGACAAAGGTAAATGTAAAAAGTGAAAATTCGAATAATTGTGGCAGGTATTTTTCTTGTGGAAAATTGATTTTATGAATTTATATGCTAATTTTGTTCGGTAATTATAGGAATACCAGTGACTTATAAGATAAGAGTGTATGCTTTTCCTACATAAGAGTCTATACTTTATTTTGAGAGGTCGTTTCGTTTGAAAGGACAGTAGGAAGGTTGTTTTTCCGGATATTTTGCCAGGGATTATCAGCGGATTTTTGCTGGCATTCACAATGTCAGTTGATGACTTTGTTGTAACTCACTTTACAAGGGGGGCAGGTATAAACACTATTTCTACGCTTATTTACAGCCAGGCGAAAGTTGGAATCAAGCCGACACTATTCGCCCTGTCAACTATCATTTTTGTCGTTGTTCTTATAGTCCTCTTGGCGAGCAACCTCATGACAAACCGAAAAGCAATGCTTATACAGAGGGGAGCGTGATGACTTGAGAAAAATATCAAAATTTGCAGCATTGGGAATCATCTGTTTTGCCTGTATTGGGATGTCACTTCTTTTGACTGGCTGTGGCAACAAAACAGGGGAAATAGTTTCGGTATACTGCTTCGGCGATTACATAGATCCTCTTGTGATTCGCGACTTCGAAAAAGAAACAGGCATAAAGGTTGTTTACAGCACTTTCGACACTAACGAGGAGCTCTATCCTGTAATTAAAAATAACGGCGCTGATTATGATGTTATCTGCGCATCTGACTATATGATAGAAAAACTAAGGGATGAGGGGCATCTTGCTGAACTTGACAAGAAGCTCATACCAAATTTAAAAAATATTTTGCCAAATTACATGGAAAAGGCTGAAAGCTATGACCCCGGCGGAAAATTTTCTGTTCCGCACACATGGGGAACTATGGGGATTATGTATAACAGAAAGACCATAGAAAAGGACGAAAAAATAGATAGCTGGAATGATTTATGGAAGAAAAAATATCGCGGTAAGATTGTGATGCCGGATTCTATGAGAGATACAATAGGCATAGGCCTCAAAAAGAATGGCTACTCACTCAATACAAAAGACGTGCACCAGCTGTTGGCGGCTCAATATGATTTGAAGCAACAGAAGCCGTATGTGTATAAATACGTAAATGATTCAGCGAGAGATTTGATAATAGGCGGTTCAGCTGACCTTGCCGTTGTATGGAACGGTGAATATTTGTATAGCAAGGTCGAGAATAAGGACGTGGAATTTGCGGTGCCAAAGGAAGGCTCTGAGGAATTTATCGACGCATGGGCGATAACAGCTAAGGGTAAAAACCAGGAAAATGCAAATAAGTGGATAAATTTTATGCTTTCAAAAAAGGCCGCTATTACAAATTTTAATTACCTGACATATACAATCCCGAATAAATATGTATATGATAATATCGATGAGCTTATACAGGATTTCGACAAAGAGGCCTATGGTGGCAGGGGCGTAATCAAGGAAAATCAAATTGTGTTCCCAAGCGATGATGTGCTTAAGCGATGTGAGCTATTGCGAAATCTCGGACCTGACGGCGATGACCTTTATACCGATATATGGAAGAAGTTCAAGGCGAGTTAGGCGTAAGTTGAGGGCTCAATCAAAAAATATGAGTAAAAATAGAAATTCATGAAAACCGTATAAAGAGCAGGCTGAGATGAGTTTTAAATCATGGAGATTATCAAAATGAATAATTCAAACATAACACATAGCCCCATCTTAAAAAGGCTAAGAGAGGAAAAAGACCACAAAATATCGGGCGGTCTGTATCATGAACTCCAAATTCTCATGGCATATAATTCGAACCATATTGAGGGTAGTTCTCTAAGTGAGGAACAGACACGAAGTATTTTTGAAACAAACTCCTTGCATGGCGGTGAAAATATTGATGTTGATGACATAATTGAAGCGGTAAATCATTTCAGAGCCTTTGATTATTGCATTGATATTGCCGAGGAAGAATTAACCGATGATATCATTAAGCACATACATTATTTGCTAAAAAGTGGCACAAGCGACGAAAAAATATCTTGGTTTAAGGTGGGAGATTATAAGACGATGCCAAACATGGTTGGCGGTATCGAAGCTTCATCTCCTGAAGCTGTTAATGATGATATGAACAACCTTATAAAAGCATATGGGCACAAAACAGATGTTTCATTTGAGGATATAGTCGAATTTCATTTTAATTTTGAAAGAATCCACCCGTTCCAAGATGGAAACGGTCGTGTTGGTAGATTAATTGCGTTTAAAGAGTGTCTAAAAAACAATATAACTCCATTTATAATTGAAGATAGCAAGAAGTCATTTTACTATCGTGGTTTGAGTGAATTTAAGAATGATAAAACCTATCTAATTGAAACCTGCTACGACGGTCAAGATACGATTAAGTATATGCTGAATTTTTATAAGATATGTATGCAGTAGCAGAATGCGACAAAAAACCGAGCAGTTGGAATGACAAAATCTTTGAGTACTCGGATATGAAGATGACTACAAAAAACGAATGTGGAGATAATAGAGATGTACTGTAGTGAAAAATCAAAAGCGGTATTCATAACAGGTGGAAGCGGTGGCATAGGTAGAGCCTGCGTTAAGTTGCTTGCCTCACAAGGATATATGGTTGCATTTACATATAATAAAAATGAGGGAGCGGCTAAAAAGCTTATTGAAGAACTTAGCGGAGTAGATGCGCAGAGCGTGAGTGCACCTCGTGCGGATGCCCGCTGTGGCGATTCGGTTGAGCCAAGTGCGTGCGAGGGTCAGGCAGACGCCAGCTGTGGCGATTCGGTTGCGCCTAGTGTATGCGAGGGTAATACCGATGAGCGCTGTGGCGATTGCGGGTGTAGCAAGACGACTATGCCTAATGTTTGCGCGCTTCGTGCGGATGTTCGCAATTACGAATCACTTGAAAAAGCCGCTATTGAGGGTGCAAGGCTGCTTGGAGTTAGCGGCTTTGACTGTGCTGTGCTTGCAGCGGGCATCAGTCAAATAGAGCCTTTCGACTTGTCGAAAGGCGACCACTGGAAGGAGCTGATGGAGGTAAATGTTACAGGAAGTGCAAATGCTATTTGGGCTATTATGCCACATATGATAAGCGAGAAAAACGGAGCAATTGTTTTATTGTCATCGATATGGGGACAGGTTGGAGCTTCATGTGAAGTCGGTTACTCTGCGAGCAAGGGTGCTGTTGAGGCGATGTGCAAGGGACTTTCTAAGGAACTAGGACCGTCAAATATTAGGGTGAATTGTGTTGCACCAGGACTTATTGAAACGGAGATGAATGCTGAACTTTCTGAAGAGGCACTCAATTCTTTTGTTGAAGAGCTATCTCTTGAGCGAATCGGAAAGCCGGAGGAGGTTGCAGAGGTTGTCGCATTTTTGCTGTCCGAGCAGAGTTCATATGTGACTGGGCAGGTTATAAGGGTCGATGGCGGCATGTAAAAAAATGTAAAATATGATTGCAAAAAATCATGTATTTTGATATAATTTTCGTAAAATAAATGCTTTAGTAAGGGGCTGACGTATTTTGTTCAAGTCGTTCAGTTTTTAGAAGGGGAACGTTTTGTCTCAGTTTTTCGATAGTATTGTAGAATTGTATAATCAGTGGACCGCTAATCTCTACGATATATGGCAGTTACCGGATAAGGAAGGTGTGCTCTTCACGGCAGTTGCTCGTTGGGTTTTTATTTTTTTGGCAGCATACATCCTTATCAGGTGTTTTTTGAGTCTTTTGTTTAGTAAGAATCCGAGTGAAGTTTGGGCGTATTTTCATGTTGAAAGTAGGTTTGATGATGAAGATGGTGTTAGTCTACCAATTACTCACTGGGAGAACATCGTAGGACGTGGTAAAGCCAGCGATATAAACATTGATGACCTCGGTGTTTCAAGAACTCACGGTACTCTGTGTAGAGATGACAGCGGCGAATGGTCGTACATGGATTTTGGCTCTACAAATGGAGCGGAATTAAATGGTAGGACGGTATTGCCGAATAAGCCAGTAAAGATAGATTTTGGGGATGAATTAAAGCTAGGTACCAGAAAGTGCACGCTTTTTCCAATTAGTTTGGAGGAAAAAAATAATAATACAGCAATGCGAATGGAAGATACAAGGTTTTCATCTCCATGGAGTATTTTGATTGCTCTTACAATTTTTCAAGTAATGACGCTAATGCAGTTAAAAATTGCGTTAGGTGAGAATTTTCAGCCAAATATTGTGATTGCCTTTGCCAGTATGATTGCTATTATTTGGATTTACGTAATATTTATGAAGGGGCTAAAAAGAAAAGCCTTTGAAATGGAGTTTATTGCATTCTTTTTGTCTACACTCAGTCTTGCTGTGACGGCAACAAAATATCCAGGGTCGGTTTTTAAGCAGTTTCTTGCTATTGCCTTGGGTTTTGCCTTGTTCTTTGTGATGTGCATCTATCTCAGAGATTTATCGCGAGTGAGGAAGCTAAAGCCATATTTGATTATTCTTTCGGCTGTTCTGCTTTTAATAAATCTGGTATTTGCTAAATTAACTTATGGTGCACGAAACTGGATTTCAATAGGTGGTTTTTCGGTACAGCCGTCAGAGCTTGTAAAGCTGGCATATATTTGGATTGGTGCGGGAAGTCTGAATTATCTTGTAAATAAGAAGGATAACTTTAGATTCATGGCTTTTTCGGCATTCTGTTTTATTTGTCTTGCACTGATGAACGACTTTGGAACAGCAATTATCTTTTTTGTAAGTTTTTTGATTATCTCGTTTCTTAGAACTGGGGACTTTACTAAGCTTATAGTGGTTGTAGGAGTAGCATTTGTCGGTGGATTGATGGTTTTGAAATTCAAAAGCTATGTTGCGGCGAGGTTTGCAACATGGGGTCATGTGTGGGAATACGCTGATACATCTGGGTTTCAACAGACGAGAGCTCTCTCTGCTACCGCTAGCGGAGGACTTGTCGGTGTCGGTGCTGGAAAAGGCTGGCTAAATGAAATTCCTGCTTCGGATACAGATATGGTATTTCCTCTAATTTCCGAGGAATGGGGAGTGATAATCGCAACTCTAGCTGTGCTGGCAATAATAATGCTCTCAATCTTTGCGGTGAGATCTGTCCTTGCTGGAAGATCAACCTTTTATACGATTGCAGCGTGCTCTGCCACATCGATGTTCCTATTTCAAACAGGTCTTAATGTTTTCGGCTCCGTAGATATTTTGCCATTTACTGGTGTTACATTTCCGTTTGTTTCAAATGGCGGAACAAGTATGATAGCGTGTTGGGGACTGCTGGCATTCTTAAAAGCGTCGGATACTAGACAGAATGCAAGCTTTGCAATAAGCCTCAAGGATAAGGACGTTGACAGCGTTGAATCGGATAATTATGTAAAAATTGATGACATTGAACACACAGATGAGGATGACCTATTTGCACGAGAGGAAAAGAGTGCGCATCATGTAGAAAACTCTGATAGAAATAAATCTAATTCTAACATTAGTTCAGAGAAAGACGGAACTGATATTGGACATGAAAGTCAGACCTCGTATACGGAAGATGAACTTGAAGCTCTTGCAAATGGCGAATTTTTAGGGGGCGATGACAGCAAATGAAGAAGTTAGAAAAACGTGCATTTATTTGTATTCTCATGGTTCTTTGCCTTGTTGCAGGAATGACAGTTTTTATTTTTCGTTTAACCCAGGACGGGGATAAATGGGCAACATTTTACGCAAATAAGCATATATACACGGGTGGAAAACTCGGTATTGGAAATATATATGATAGAAATGGTAGTATCCTTGAAGAAAATCAAGACGGAAACATTGTATTCAACGAGGATTATTGGGCAAGAAGAGGCACGGTTCACGTTGTCGGTGATAGAAAAGGCAATATTTCAACCTCAGCTGAGGTGGCATATAGGAAGAATATTGTAGGATACAGTTTACTTACTGGGACATACTCTATTACGGGCAAGGGGAGAGATATAAAGCTTACAGTAGATGCTGAGATGAGTGCAGCCGCAGCAAAGGCTCTTGGAGATAGAAGTGGGACTGCTCTAGTATATAACTACAAAACAGGGGAAATTTTGACGATGGTCAGCGGACCTAATTACGACCCACTAGAGGATATTGGAGACGTTGATAAATCCTCGGGCTTGTTTGTAAACCGAGCTATTTCAAGTAAGCTAATCCCAGGCTCAATATTTAAGGTTGTAACATCTGCGGCAGCTATTGAGAATGTTCCTGACATTGAGGACTTTAGATTTAACTGTCCTGGATTTTATAGAATAGGTACCGAGAACATCAATTGTTTTCAGCCTCATGGACCTGTAGACTTTCAGAGGGCTCTTGTTACATCCTGTAATGCATCGTTTGCACAAATTGCCAATATGTGTGGAGCGAGCACAATGGAGGATTATGTTGATAAGTTGGGTCTGACTAAGTCGTACGATATAGACGGAATCAAAAGTGTTCCAGGGTCGTTTGAATTTCCAAAAAACAATGAATTTAACCTCGGATGGGCGGGGATAGGTCAATACAATGATTTGGTAAATCCGCTAGGTATGGCTGTTTTTATGGGGGCAATAGCTGGAGATGGCAAGGCAGCAGAACCTATTCTTTTGCACAAGCCTTTTAGAAGTGCGAGCTTCACAAATCAAATGATAGAGCCTGCAACAGCTTCCAGATTGCAGGAAATGATGAGAGCGGATGTGAAGGAGGGCTATGGTGACAACTTGTTTCCTGGGCTTGAGGTTTACGCTAAGACAGGTACTGCGGAGGTAGTTGGGCAAGATGTAAATGGTTGGCTGGCAGGCTTCCTTAAGGATGAGGAATATCCGTATGCGTTTATTATAATGGTTGAAAACTCAGGGTATGGTGTAAATGTATGTCCGCCAATTTTAAATGCCATAATGGATGCAGCCAAAAATAAAAATTCGTGATTACAAAATAAGCAATAACAATGTAGTAGTGACGGCAGATTTATAGGATTGAATAAATATGAAGAATTTATATATTAAGGATTTAAAAGAAGGACAGGAATTTATCGATTTTTTTATAGTTAGAGCTTCAGGTGTTAAGGTCGGATCTACAGGCAAGAAATACTTAGATATAACCCTTAGTGATAAGACTGGAGATTTAACAGCAAAGAAGTGGGATGTTTCACCAACTGAGGAACCTGCACTTGCGGCAATCAAGCCTGGTGATATAGTAAAAATAAAGGCGAATGTCACTGTATATAGAGATGCAAAGCAGCTTAGAGTAACGAGAATAAGACTTGCTGTGGATCAAGATGGTATAGACCCTATGCATCTTGTGAAAAGCGCTCCAGAAGCAGGTTTGGAAATGTATGATTTTATCTATGGTAAAGCCACCGAAATGCAAGACGAAGAATTACGCTTGATGAGCACTAATATTTTGTCGAGGAATAAAGAAAAACTATTGTACTATCCGGCTGCGATGAGAAATCATCATGCTGAACTGGCTGGACTTCTTTGGCATATGAAGAGGATGATTATGCATGCAGAGGTTTTGGTTACCGTATACCCAATTCTCAACAGGGATTTGCTTGTGACGGGAGTAATTTTCCACGACATAGAGAAGATGACAGAAATTAGATCTAATGAGCTTGGTGTAAGTGATGGTTACAGCTTTGAAGGAAAACTCTTGGGTCACTTGGTTCAGGGAGTTAAGGTCATAGAGGAACTGGCTAAGGAGCTTGGAATCAGTGAGGAGAAATCAATCATGCTGCAGCACATGTCTATTTCTCACCACTATGAGCCTGAATTCGGCAGTCCCAAGAAGCCATTATTTCCAGAAGCGGAAATGCTTCACTATTTGGATATTATGGATGCAAAAATGTACGATATTGAAGACGCCATGTCTAAGACAGAGCCAGGAGAGTTCAGTGATAGAATATGGTCAATGGATAATAGGACTCTTTACAGAGCTACATTTGGGAACGTAGATGGCAGTAATAAACGGGAAGATTAAAAAAGTATTTTATAGAGGCAGTAGCGGATTTGCTATTGGACTTTTTCACATAGATGAGGGCGATATAATAGGCAAGACAATAACAGTCAAGGGTGTTTTACCGGGAATTAGAGAGGGCGTAAAATGCAAGCTTAGTGGAGATTTTGTCATCGATGAAAAATATGGTAGACAGTTTAATGTAAAGAATCTAATCTTTGATAATGATGAGATAGATGAGGAAGGTTTATATCGTATGATTTTTGTGGTGCTCACAGATGCCGCAAGGAACGGTAATACCTTTCTTTTTTATGAGGAAGTTTTGAATGAACTTCGCATGAGATACGGAATTTCACAGGAGATGCTTGATGATACAATATCTCAGGAAAATTCAGAGAAGTATGAGATTGTAATTGATAGTTCTCAAGTATATGGCAAGCGATTCTACCTTGAGGATATTTATAATTGGGAATTGCGAGCGTGCGATAATTTGAAACGACTCAATCAGACGGCAGAAATCTTTAACACTGAAGAAGTTGAAATAGATTTTGAAAAAATAGAAAGTCGAATGGGAATAGAATTCTCAAAAGAACAGAGGGATGCTGTATCAGGAGCTGTAACTAATGGTGTTACTGTAATAACTGGAGGCCCTGGAACGGGTAAGACAACGATACTTAGAGCAGTTACTATGCTGCTTCGCGAGATGGGCTATACCGTTGCTTTAGCCGCACCTACGGGGCGCGCTGCAAAAAGAATTAAGGAATCAACTGGTTATCGTGGATATACGATACATAGGCTGCTCGAAGCTAGCATAGACGAAAAAAATGATGAGGTAATATTTAGGCGAAATGAGGAAAATCCGCTTGAGGCCGATGCTATCATTGTAGATGAAGCTTCAATGATAGACGTTGAGTTGATGTCGAGGCTACTTGAAGCATGCATGGATGGTACCAAACTTGTACTTGTGGGGGATGTGGATCAGCTTCCGCCAGTTGGGCCAGGTAGCGTACTAAGGGACATCATCGAAAGTGAATACATTCACACAACCTTATTGAAATCAATATTCAGACAGGCAGAAGAGAGCAAAATAGTGGTGTCTGCACATGAAATAAACAGAGGAGAGGAACCAGATTTAACTTATAGTGAAGGGGATGATCTTATTTTCATGCCAAAGTCAACATATGCTGAGGTGCGAGAAGAAATTGCTAAGCTTGCCGTTTATGAGGAATCACAGGTTATAACGCCCACTAAGAGGGGACAGCTAGGGACAGTAGCACTAAATAAAATGCTACAGGATAGGCTAAATCCTAGAGAAGAGTGGAAGCAGGAAGTGCATAAATATCGTTTTGAGGAAGATGATATTTCAGATGAAAAACTAAATTCTGATGACCCTCAGATTTCGATGAGAAACGATAAAATGGACAACTCGAATGATGAAATCTTCAGACTCGGTGATAGGGTGATGCAAATAAAGAATAACTACGGTAAACAGTGGAAAATAGAGGCTGTAGATATTGAGGGCAGCGGATTGTTCAATGGTGACATGGGCAAAATCATTGAAATAGATCCATTGAATGATATAATTTCTGTCGAATTTGATGAGGGTAAGGTTGCGAAATATGAGAGAAAGGATTTCAAAGAATTGCAGCTTTCATATGCTATAACTGTTCATAAGAGTCAAGGCTCTGAATTCCAAATGGTTGTAATGCCAGTAGCAAATTTCGGCCCAGTGCTTGGAACAAAAAATTTATTATATACAGGTATTACTAGAGGCAAAGATAATGTAATACTCCTTGGCGATGAAAGAGCGCTAATTAGAATGATTCACTGCAATACAAGCATAGACAGAAATTCGGGAATAAAAGACAGACTTTCGAGTTTTTTATGAGTTAAATGCGGAGCATACAATTATTTTGTATGAGAAAATCTAATAATTTATGGGGAAATGTTTGCAAGGTTACAAAACAGCTTTGTCGCGACGTTCTGGAGCTTGTGTTCCCAAGCCATTTATATTGTCCAATTTGTGGCAATATCATTGACGAAACTAGACCGTACTCGCTCTGTGACCACTGTAGGAAGCACATAGGCTGGAGGCTTGAAGAACCATATATATCCAGTGTATCAGGACATCCTATAAGGTGCATCAGTTGTTGTTCATATGGCATGTATGAAAGACGGTTAATTTTTCGCCTTAAATATAATAAGAAAAAATCAACAGCGGCTATTCTTGGTGAAATCGTAGCAGATAGGTTGAATTATTCTGATTTAAATTTTGATTTTATCGTTCCAGTTCCGATGGAAAGCTCCAAGGAAAGACAAAGGGGCTTTAATCACGCCTTTTTGATAGCCAAAGAAGCAGGAAAGCTTTTAGAAAAGCCTGTTCTTGAGCATGTACTCGTTAGAATTAAGAAAACGCAGGCTATGAGGGGATTGGGGCCTAGTGAAAGACGGGCAAATATTTCTGGAGCATTTGCCTTAGGTATTGATGCTCGGAAAATAGAAAACAAGAAAGTCTTGCTCTTAGACGATATTTGCACAACATTTGCGACAGGAGAGGAGTGCATTAATACACTGCTTGATGCAAAGCCTGCAAGCGTAGATTTTATTGCGTTTGCTGCAAAGAATTTTTAAAAATTTAGTGAAATCAATCCACAAAAATGTTAAAGTAATGGCATAAACATTTTATAAGATATTCTTTCTTGTAGTTCTGTGGTTGAAAATCCAAGCCAGTTGCGGGCAAAGGGATCCACGTAAGCTGTCGCAGGAGGCGGCAGTGATCATGGCGCAGCTTAGAAGTAAGTCCTCGGAGAAACTCCGGTAAAGGCAAGTGTGGGGGCAAAGACCAGGTCAGATACAAGAAAGATTGTCTATTTAGAAAGATAACCTTAAATGAAAATTTATGACGGCATAATTATAGGCGCCGGAGCTGCAGGAATGGCAGCCGCAATTACAGCCAAACAGGAAAATCCGAATTTTGATCTAGCGATTCTTGAGAAGATGGATCGTCCTGGACTTAAGGTAGCAGCTGCTGGAAATGGTAGATGCAATATAACTAACAAGAACTGTCCGGACTACATATCTACACTCAAGTTTCTCCAATCTGTTGGCATTATGACGCGTGACGACGGAAATGGATGGATTTATCCATATAACGAAGAAGCAAAGTCAGTTGTTTCTGCACTCACAGCAAAAATAAAATCTCAGAACACGCCGATATTTTGTGGTACACGAGTTAAATCTATTGAAGTGCTAGGAAATCGTCAAGATAGCGGATGGCGTCATAATAGAAAGAACGATTCAGGAGTTTTTCAGATAGATACTTATGACGGCACAAAATATTTTGCTCGCAGAGTGGTTCTATCTACTGGGGGGAAGTCAGGACCAAAGCTGGGTACGACGGGCGATGGTTTTGTGCTCGCAAGGAACCTTGGTCATACCGTAAATACACTTGTGCCTTCTCTTACAACGGTTGAAACCTATGAGGATACTGCATATATTGCGGGTGTTAGGGCTAAGGCTTCGGTAACTTTATTTTTCAAAGGCATACCTGTTGCAGCGGAAGAGGGCGAGCTTCAATTTACAGAAGATGGCGTTTCGGGAATATGTATATATAATTTGACTAGGTATATGACCGCTTTGCCTCTTAATTCATATAGTTTGGAAGTGGATTTTTTCCCTGCGATATGGAATATAGGAGAGGTAATAGCTGAGAGAGAGGCTCTCATGGGAAGAGATGATTTGCTTTTGACGATGCTGAAAAAGCCCCTCAGGAAGCTGATAATGGATAAAACGGGTGGGGATTTAAAAGAAATTATTAAAATGCTCAAGAAATTCCCTCTAACGGTGAAAAACTTGGGAGGCTGGAGAAAGGCTCAAGTTACACGCGGTGGTGTAGATTTGCACGAAGTCTGTCACGATACGACGGAGTCAACGATAGTCAACAATCTTTTTGTCATAGGAGAAGTTTTAGATTACGATGGTCCTTGTGGTGGATTCAATTTAAATCACGCATGGCAGACCGGAATTAAAGCCGGACATGCCATGGCAAAATGATTTAATAGTTTGTAAATTTATAATTGATTTTGGAGATCTCGTATACTGAGATCTTTTTTTTATATGTAAAACATCACGTTTTACGTGGGGCCGTTATTATACTAGATAACTAAAGATTTTGACATAATCCCAAGATGATGGACTCAAAGTGAGCAGAAACCTTGTCTGCTGTTTCCTGAACTTCAGCATGTGTAAGAGGCTGATCCAAGATACCTGCTGCCATGTTGGATATACATGAGATACCACAAACCTCAAGTCCCATATGTCTTGCAGCAATCGCTTCGCAAGCGGTGCTCATTCCTACAGCGTCAGCACCCAAGGTTCTGAGCATCTTAATCTCAGCTGGGGTCTCGAAGCTTGGACCTGTGCACTGAGCATAGACACCCTCGCATAGACTGATGTCTGATTTTTTTGAAACCCTCTTTAAAACTTCCATGAGTCTATCGCTGAATATTTTGCTCATATCAGGAAAGCGTGTGCCTAGCTCATTAATATTTTGTCCAATCAATGGATTAGGTATAAATGTTGTTATGACATCCTTAATTATCATCAAATTTCCGGGTGCAAAAGAGAGATTTATCCCGCCGGCCGCATTTGTTAGGATGATACTCTTAGCACCGAGCATTCCCATGATTCTAACTGGTGCGACGACCTCTGACATGTGATATCCTTCATAATAGTGGACTCTTCCATTCATTGCGACAATTGGCAGTTTATTACTCCCAATATATCCGAATATAAAGCTTCCGTTATGTCCTTCGACAGTTGATACAGGAAAATCAGGGATTTCTGAGTATGGAATTTCTGAAACCTTTTCTATCTTCTTAGAAAAGCCACCAAGACCTGAGCCCAGCACCAGCCCTGCCTTAGGTGCAAAATTTGTCTTAGACACGATATATTCTTTGATTGTATTTAATTCTTTGTAGCCTATCATATTGTTATCCTTTCGATATAATTCTTTTGCAGATTTTAAAAATTTGTTTGTTCGTATTAATGAAATCCAATTATTATTACTGATGTCATTTTAACATATTTATTGGCGTAGTAAAAATTATTTAATTGTACACTTGTAGTGATGCAGTGATAAGTGTAGGCCGTGATAAGCTAAAAGTGGACACGGGGGTTATTTTTGACTTTGTATTGAAAAAACATAGGGGGGAGTGATACAATGTATGCAAATCAATGATTATGAACGGTAGAAGGATAGAAACCTTTTGCCGTTCTTTTTTTGAAATTTTTTATCAAAAAACCTTGACACGATCCTCATGGGTGTTAGTGGGGATATATTCAAGCAAATGTGATATAATAAAAGCCTAATTATATATTGTGATTTATACAAGAGGAGAAAAAGATATGAGTAATGATATAAAATTATTTGAAGGAAATCAGATTCGCTCTTCTTGGAATAGCGAAAAGGAAGAGTGGTACTTTTCTATCATTGATATCTTGGGTGTCCTTACCGAAAGTGAAAACCCAAGAAAATATTGGAGTGTTTTAAA
>USBT01000031.1:0-10000 GCA_900553025.1 uncultured Eubacteriales bacterium
CACTCCAGTACATTGTTAAACAACCTCTCGAACTGTTGGGAGTTACCGGTCAATATGACATCAAGGTAAATCTGGACGGTGGTGGTTTCAAAGGCCAGGCAGAAGCCCTGCGTCTGGGTATCGCCAGAGCTCTGGTTGAAATCAATGCAGAAGACAAACCTAAATTAAGGGCAGCAGGTTTCATGACACGTGATCCTCGCGAAGTTGAACGTAAGAAACCGGGGCGGCCCAAAGCACGTAAGAGATTCCAGTTCTCTAAACGTTAATCTCAGTTTAGTATCTAAATTGACAGGACTCCTTCGGTGGGACTACCTGGCAATTGCTTAAATGAAGAATGTAAACTTTTTAAAAACACAAAAATGTCAAATACGAATTTCGACGAATTATTAAATGCAGGTTGTCACTTCGGACACCTCACCCGTAAATGGAATCCTAAAATGGCTCCATACATCTTTACGGAGAGAAACGGAATTTACATCATCGACCTTCAGAAGACAGTTAAGAAAATCGATGAGGCGTATAATTTTATGAGAACTGTTGCAGAGCAGGGAAAGCCGGTTCTTTTTGTAGGAACTAAGAAACAGGCACAGAATGCTATCACAGACGAGGCGAACAGGTGCGGACAGTTCTATGTTGCTGAGAGATGGCTTGGTGGAACACTGACTAACTTTAAGACTATAAGCAAAAGAATTGCTAGGCTTGATGACATTGAAAGAATGGAAGAAGACGGCACCATGGAGAAGCTTTCCAAGAAGGAAGTGAGCAAGCTAAGACTTGAGCACGAGAAGCTTGAGAGGTATCTCGGTGGAATCAGAGACATGAAGGGTATGCCAGGTGCAATCTTTGTTGTCGATCCGAAGAAAGAAAAAATTGCGGTAAGAGAAGCGAGAATATTGGGAATTCCAGTTGTGGGCATCGTTGATACTAACTGTGATCCTGATGATGTTGACTATATAATCCCTGCAAATGATGATGCTATCAGAGCTGTTAAGCTTATCGCAGGAAGAATGGCTGATGCTATTATCGAAGCTAACCAAGGTGAAAGCTTTGACGAGGGAGAAGCTGACGAAAATGCTGACGTTGAAAATGCAGATGCTTCAAACGATGAGGTTGAAGCCGTTGAAAATGACGACGAATCCGAAGAAGCATAGGAAGCAAAGTCAATTCTGATTTGAGGAGGTATAGATATGGCTGTTACAGCACAGATGGTAAAAGAACTTAGAGAAATGACAGGCGCCGGAATGATGGATTGCAAGAAGGCACTTGTAGAAGTAGATGGAGATATTGATAAGGCAGTTGAACTTCTTCGTGAGAAGGGATTGTCAAAGGCAGCAAAGAAGGCAGGCAGAGTCGCTGCAGAAGGACTTGTTCAGATGGCATTTGGAGAAGGACACAAAACAGCAGCCGTTGTTGAGGTTAACTCTGAGACTGACTTTGTTGCGAAGAACCCTGAATTTAGAGAATTTGTAAACGATCTTTCTCAGCTGGCATTAAAAAGCGATGCTGAGGACATGGATGCTTTCATGGCACTCGACTTTAAGGGCGAGGGTACAGTTAAAGATGTTATTACGGCTAAGATCGCAAAGATAGGCGAGAATATGAACGTTCGTCGTTACAAAAAACTTGCAACGGACGGAGTGGTTTACCACGGATATGTTCACAGCAATGGGAAAATTGCTGTTATTGTAGGCCTAAAGACAGATGCTTCTGCCGAAGAGACTGAAACTGTTGGTAAGGACGTTGCAATGCAGGTCGCATCTATGAACCCTAAATTCGTAATTGAAGATGAGGTTGACAAGGAGTGGCTAGCTCACGAAACAGAAATTGCAAAGCAGCAGCTTCTGAATGAGGGTAAGCCAGAAGCAATGCTTGATAGAATAATTCCTGGAAAGATTAAAGCAATTCTCAAGGAAGTTTGCCTAGTTGATCAAAAGTTTGTTAAGAACTCTGATCAGACAGTTGCACAGTATGTAGCTGAAGCTGGCAAAGCTATTGGGAAAGATATCGCTGTTGTAGAAATGGTTAGATTTGAAGTCGGCGAAGGAATCGAAAAGAAGGAAGAAGATTTCGCTGCTGAGGTTGCGGCACAGATGGCTGGTAAATAGTCATTTAATAGTTGAGTTAAGGAATCTGATCGGTATCGGTCAGGTTCTTTTTGTATATGTAAACGCCCATGTTTTACGTTGGGCTGTGATTTATAAAAAGGATTTTGTATGCAGAAAAAAACTCTTTCAATAATTCTTGTAGGACTTGCAATTATTTTGTTGTCCGTATTCCTGTATTTTCTTTATAATCCCATAATTTACAAGGGCGGTATTTTCAATAAGGTAGTTCATGCTGAATACAAGGAGAAGTTTGATATCAAGGAGCATATTAGCTTTGTCTTTCTGGGGAGCAAGGATGATATTCAACTCGTAGGCGCTGTCAATACACAGAAGAAGGGTCTATATGATGTGAACATTAAATATCATGATGAGCTTAAGCCTCTGACGGTAGAAGTTTCAGATACGAAATCACCAACCCTTAGGGTAAGAAACTACAAAACAGATAAATTCGAAAAAGTAGTTGTGAGCCATTTTACGCCTAAGGTGAAGGATGCGGATTCTATCGATAAAATCAAGATGACATTGGGTAAAGAGGAACCTACTGAGAAATCTGGCGAATATGAGGTTAAGATAACAGCCGAGGATTCTTCGGGTAACAAAACACATAAGATAGCGAAATTAAAGCGAGTTGATGATAAGACTCCACCCGTATTAACTGTTGGTGCGAATCTATTTTGTACAGCAGGTCAGAATTTGACGGATGAGTTTCTTTTAAACGGAGTATCTGCTCAAGATGATTTTGATGATAGTCCCCAAATTACGGTTGATAGCAGTGAAGTGCAAACGGGTACTCCTGGGATGTATAGAGTTAAATACGAATGCAGGGACCGATCGGGTAATATTTCAGAAGCTACAAAAGATGTCATAGTATCCGCAACAATAGGGGATAATCAAAAGGTGATATATTTAACCTTTGATGATGGCCCATCGCCGAATACTGAGAAAATTCTGAACATTCTCGCAAAATATAATGTCAAAGGAACGTTCTTTGTAACCGGAAATGATGCAAGCTTCAGGCATTTGATAACTCGAGCTGCAAAGGAGGGGCATACTGTTGGGTTACATACATACACGCATCAATACAGCATATATTCAAGTGAAGAAGCATTTTTTTCAGACCTCAGCAATGTGCAGAGCATGGTAAAACAGCTGACGGGAATAGATTCTCATCACATTAGATTTGCAGGCGGATCAAGTAACACCGTGAGCAGGAGCTTTAATCAAGGAATAATGTCACGTCTTGTGAAGGATGTACAAAATAGGGGCATTAAATACTATGATTGGAATGTTTCGTCAGGTGATGCAGCAGGGAATTTGGTTTCAAGGGATAGCATAGTTGCAAACTCAACATCCTCCAGTGCAAATCACATTTGTCTTTTGATGCATGATTCGAGGCCAAAAACTACGACTGCAGACGCTTTGCCTCAGATAATTGAGCATTATATGAAGCTGGGATATGCATTTTTGCCGATAAATGACAGCACTCCGGTGTTCCACCATGGTGTGAATAATTAAAGATGTAAAATTCAATAAATTTGTAAAGAAATCCTTTGAGCCCTTTGAGTTTGTGAAAAAACAAGAAAACTCGTGAACGCCCGTGAAAATCCGTGAAGGCTTGTGCATAAAAATTGACTGCTGTTACAAAATTAAATAATGATGTATAATAGCCGTAGCGATAAGCGGTTAGTTTGTTGCTACGGTTTTTTAATGCAAGCTGAGCTTTGGAGTGGGAAGCTAGCTGAGATGAATAGTGAAAGCATTAGATATACACAAGCGTGATAAATGAATATATAGTCGAATAAGCCAGAAATGGTAGATTTGAGAGGGATTGAGAAGTAGGAGAAAAAGGGAGGAATTTCTATGAGACGAAGGTTAAGTAGGCGAAGGTTAAGCGCAATATTTTTCGTGTTTGTTATGTGCATTTCAATGTTGCCCGCATATAAGAGCTTTGCAGCTGAAAATGCAATTTTTGAGGTGGAGGCTACTATCTTTACAAAAGCGGAAGCTACTGATTTGAAAATACAAGAAGGGAGTGGGTGGCTTGCCGATGTATACGACATTGAAGAATCTGATGTTGTGAATACAAAAAAGTTACCTAATGGTATTAATAAATATACTGTTGCTTTTAAGGTTGAATGTGAGGACGGAGATTATCGAGAGGGAGAAAATATAAGGTTTTCGCTCATCGGAGTAAAGTCAGATGCTATAAGGGCGACGGTTGCGAGAAATGAAAGTGGCAACCTTGGCGTTAAGTTAATATTTAAAGAGAAAAATTTATTAACAAAACAGCATAAGGTGAATTTGGCAAGTGATAATGGTGGCACAATTCAGACGGATGCTGCGCAATTTAGATTTACGATAAAAGTCAACGGAGTTGACACGGCAGTTTATGCAGTTAAACAAAACAACGGAGAGTATATTTTCAGAGAGAGCATAGACATAGATGATAACGGTAATCCCGTGGATAATACCCTAGGCGACGGCAATGAGCTCGTTGGACAAATTATAAATCTTAGCGAAAATGGTGCTAGCAGTGAATATAAGATAGTTAAGGCGTCAAGAAGCGAGGATTATTATAATTTGACTCTCAAGAAAATAGAACTTGAAAATAGAAAGGTCAAGGTAGTTTTAGATACTGAAATGGCGTTGGCTGTTGGACCTGACTTTAAGTTTGAGTGTGCTGGTAAAGCGATAGACAAAACCGTTAATCCAACTGAAAAATATGGCCCGCATGAGTTTGATGTTTTGTTTGAGAATATCCCTAAGGGCGAGGATGTGAAGGTTTCTAAGCTTCCTGATAGTATGGAATACTTTTACAAGATTGTTGACCAGCAATATGACAGAGATAAGGATGAGTTAAGAGTAAAACTAGGGAGAAATATTGCGATAATAATCTCAGATGCAAAGGACGGCGTGAAATACGATAATTTTGCGATTGCACATCATGAGAGTGGATTTTCGTTTAATATTTTCGATGCTAAGGGTGAAAAACTGCTCGGTGAAAGCGAGAATGCAAATGTTTTAGGTCTAGGGAACGTAAATTTCTTTTATGGATTGCTTCCTGGAGATTATATTGTAAGAATTGATAAGGTTCCTGATAAATTTAAGGATTTTGATACAAGTAGAGATTATAAGCTTCATATAGCAAAAGACGGCAAGCCAACCATGGAAATTTATCAAGAGCAAGGATATGCTTATGCCAACCCGTATGGTGGGACAGATGGTCGATTTGATGATTCCGTTCGGGGAAAAATAATCTCTGGAACCAAGACACCTTTCTTGCTTTTGATAAATAAGAAATCTCAGGATAAAAAGGTGATTATCGATAATGAAAATAAGACGGAGCTATATCAAACGCAAAAGAATATCGGAGATGAGGTTGAGTACAAAATAACGAGGAGCATAAGCCCTGACCATAATTTTGTTTTTAGGTACGATAAATATGTTAATGTGGGCGCAAAGACTGACCTATCGTTTGAGGATGCTTTAGATAAAAGACTTGAATATATTGACGGAAGCCTTTATCTCAAGGTAGATGGAAAGCCGTCTGATGAATTTGAGGCAGAGTTTGATAAGAATGCCAATAAGATTGTCGTGCAAGACAAGAGTAAGACGGATTTGGTGAAGTTCGATTTCAATACGGCAACCAAGCTGCCTGCAAATAAGACTTTAGAGGTTGGGTTTAGAGCCAAGGTTAAGAACTTCGGCAAAGAGAATCAGAGTATTTATAACAGCTTTGGTACAACAACAGAGATAACCCCGAACATAGAATTAAAGTGCAACAAAAAATGGTATGGCGGAAATGAGCTTTTGAAAAATCTAGAAACAGAAAAATTCATTGAAAATTTTGAGGTGGAGGGATATTTTGGCGGAAACAAGATTGCAACATATAATGTAAAGGATTATCTGAAGCCGGAAAGTATAGTTAAAAAAGACAGTAGCAAAGATTTCAGTTTTATAGTTCACAAATTGCCTAAATATACGGAATCAGAGCTTAAGAAGCCAGAGGAGCAAAGAACGCCTATTGAGTATCGAATCGTTGAGAAAGAAAATATTTTGTCAAGCAAATTCGAGAAAATAGTTCATGAAAGCAATCCGCTAACTATCAATAATGTTTTTAAGAGTGAAAAAATCAATATAAATATAATTAAGAAATGGAAGATGTCGGAAGGCAAAGAAGATAGTTATACGCCAGTATTTACACTTACACAATCAAATAGCAAGAATCAAGAGGTGAAACAGTACACCTTCAGCAAGGAGAAGACGGAGCTTGTGGATGGCAACGGAGAAATATTTAAATACGAAATCTTTGAGGAACTTGACGGCAAAATTCAAAAAGTAGGAAAAATTCCAAGTGTGTCATATGAGGACGGTTGCTATAAGATAAAAGACCTGCCAAAGACAGACCTTAACGGAGAGGAATATTTTTATGAGATCAAGGAGGATAAGGTATTAAAAAATGGCAAAAATGTGACGGATGATTTCGCTGTTACAGGGAATCAAGAAAAATTAGCGGTTGATACTGCTACAGGTGAATATTCTAAGACAATTATAAACAAACAAAAGCCGCCTGTCCCAGAGAATCCACCTGAGCCTAAGAAGCCTCCAAAGCCAAATGAACCGCCCGAAAAGCCAAAAACTCCAAACACAGGTGACGGAAACTATATGAGTCTTATAGCTTTACTGTTGAGCGTAGTGGCCTTAGGATTTAGTGTCTTAGAAGTTAGACTATATTTTGCAAGAAATAAGTGAAACCACGTAAAACCAAACAAAACCCAAAAGCCAAAAAGGCATCTTGATTTTGGGTCTGTAAAATGATAAAAATATGTGGCGAAAGTTAAAGCTTGGGCTTGATTTTCGCCACTTTTATATGATAATATATATACAACAAATTAAACATATTCATTTAAGGGAATCGGTGAAAATCCGAACGGTCCCGCCACTGTGAATGCTATTTGCAAAGTCAGATTACTTAAATGAATATAGACAACCTGTATTCTACGAGCGATGGAAGAAAGGAATTTTTTCTTTTGCGGCGTATGCCGTTTTTTTATTGCTCTCCGAATACAAAAGCAAAGGAGGAGAGTATCGATGCATAAAGGCATCATACAAAAGAGATTATGCAAAGAAAAATTTTAAGCAAGCTATTATGTTTTGCAATGGTCATTTCTATGTTAATCCCATCATTTGGGATTGGCGATGTTTATGCGGCAAACAAATACGAGGATGACTATAATTTGCAGCTGCGGTCGGATCTTTTGTCGCCTAAGGCAACAAAGTCACCATTTGATATTAAGCTTGGCGAAACACTCCACATAGGGGCGGAGGTAGCCGACAAGAATGGTTATCAGTGGTCAGAGGAAGACATAGACTTTGGAGATGAGATAGAACTATATACTGATATAAAATGGAAAGCCGAGGATGACGGCGTCCTGCTATCAAGTACCAAAGGAACGCATATAAGCGTAGTAGGTAAAAAACTTGGAACCCACAATATTACCGTGACATACGGGACTAAATTAGGTGGCAAGGAAGTTAAACCGTTACACATAGTAGCTAATGTAGTTCCAAATGACAAGCCAGTCGAGAAAAAAGTTGCAAAAATAGTTACTACAAACATCGATAAGAGCATTAAAGTTGACGAAACCAAGGAATATACTATCAAGGGACTTACAGAAGCTAATGAGGAAGCAACTACAGATTTAAGCGTAATTATAAACGACAGCGAAAAGAAAAAGCTTGAGGTGAGCGCAAAAGGCAATAAACTCACTATTAAAGGTGTCGATGGCGGAAATGCTTGGTTTAAGTTAAAGGATAAGGACGGTGCCGAAGCTAAGGTTGAGGTAACCGTGGTAGATACAAGCATTTGGGATTTTGACAAGGCAACAGGAACCCTGAAAGGCTTTAAAAATCCAGATAATCCGACAGAGGTTGTGATACCTGAAAAGATTAAAGGTGTAAAGGTTAAAGCTATAGCAAAAGATGCTTTTAAAGTATCCTCATATGGAACGCCGAAAGTAAAAAACAAAATAAAGAAGCTGACTCTGCCTGAGGGTTTGGAAACCATTGGGCACATGGCTTTTCAAATGAATGACATTTCTGAAATAACCTTGCCGTCTACATTGACTAAAATGGACGGAAGAGTTTTCTATGGAAATGAAAATTTAAAGAAGGTTAATTTCCCTAAGACAAGCAAATTAACCTCTCTAGGAGATGATACATTCCAAAATACGGGCATTGAGGAGATTGAGCTGCCTGAATATATTACGAAAATAGATTCAGGACTATTTAGCGGAACTCCTTTAAAGAAGATAAAATTTTCTGAAAACCTTAAGGAAATAGGACAGCAAGCCTTTTTCAATACGATGCTTGAGGAATTTACAATTCCAGCTTCTGTCGAGAAATTAAATCTGAATGCAAGGGGCAAAGAGGGCTCTAACGGCATTTTTTCGAGAACATCAGCTGACAAGTCAAAGGATAAATATCCGGGAGGTCTGTATAGATTTACAAAGATATACGACAAATCGGGCAAGGCTACTGTTAAAAATACGATGGGGATTGTCAATCCTCAGGCAGTAACCATTAAATATCAGGATGAAAATGGCAAGGAAATAGATAAGTCACTTGTAGCTACAGGTTATGAGAAAAACAAGCTTAAGCCTGTGCCTAACGCTAAATACCCAAGCATCATCAACTATGAGGTCGAAAAGGGCGACGGACATTATTATACGGACTACATAAATCCGTTCAGCAACGAGCCGATTGGATATAACAACAAAGTATATGGTGATTTTCATAGCCAAATAATAGGAGACAACTATTTTGTTGAAGGGAAAGCTTATGAATTTTCGCCAAAATATATCGCAGGGTATGTGACACCTGAAAAGAAAAGTGAAACTATAACCAAAGACAAGCATGAGATTGTATTTGTCTACAAGGAAGCACCTAAGGTTAATTTAACGATTGAGGGTGAGGGGATAAAGTCCAGTCCGACGCAAGGTCAGGTAAGCATTGGGCAAGAGGTAAGCTTTACTGTCGTTGAACCTGAAAACAAGCAGCTCGATAAACTCCTTGTAAACGATAAGGATATAAAGGATGAGCTCAAATTTGGCGGCATAAAATATAGTGGAAAGATAACTATAGAGAAAGACACCGCTATAAAGGCTGTATATAAGGATGTAAATGCTGAAAACAAGCTAGAACTTAAGGTTGATAAAGAAAAATTGAAGCTGGGCGAAGCTGCGAGCTTTAAAGTTTTTTACCGCGGGAATGAGATTGCACTTCCAAAAGATGATGTAATAATAGAAGATGCTACAGGAAGCCTCCTCAAAATCAATCAGGAAAAGGGAGAAGCCAAGGGGGTAGAACGAGGAAAGGCTAAGCTGGTTGCTAAAGTAAGAGGCGAGGACGCTATTTCCTCAGAAGTCGATATAAATGTTGAATCCATTAAAGTTACAGTAAGAATGGAAGATGTAGCTTCAACTGTATTCCCAAAGACGGAGGTCGAAATTGATAAACTCACCTTATCTAAAGGTAAAGAGTATTATAAGGATTTGAGCTTTGACGCACCAGTCCCTATACTTGCTATCGAAAAGGTTTTGCGAGGAGCTGGCATAGATACATCAAAGCAAGATGAATTTGACTGTGGAAGCACAGGAAACTGGATGAAGAATCTCGGAAAGACGTTGTGGGGGAATATAAATGAAAATGGTAGCTTCATGTATATGTCAAACAATGTCATGGCTGATAAGGGCGTAGGAGAATATACTATCAAGGATGGCGATGATATCTGCATATTCTATGATGATAACTGGATGTCACCAACAACATATGCGTACTTCGAGAAGGAAACTTATGAGATTTTCGAGGGTGAATCGGTGGAATTTCTGATTAAA
>USBT01000032.1 GCA_900553025.1 uncultured Eubacteriales bacterium
GCTTCTCTTCAGCCTTCTTTTCCTCTGCAACCTTATCATCATACACCTTTGAAGCGTTTACAAGCGCAGCAAATTTCTTATTGTCCTCGTCTAGCTGTTTTTCAGCAGCTTGCTTGTCTTTTTCAGTTCTATTTACTTCGTCGGACTTTTTCTTTACATTAGCAAGTTGATTCTGGTATTCCTTCTCGGCTTTTAATTTTTCTTCTGATGCTTTTTGAGAGTTAGTGCTTGCCTCAGCTTCTTCCTGCTCAGCTTGAGTTAATTCAGCACTTGAGTTATCAAATGCCTTCTGTGCTTCCTCTACTGCTTTCTTTGCCTTTGTAATTTCCTCGCTTACGGCATCTAATGCGGCCTTTGCATTTGCGAGTTTCTGCTCTGCTTCTTTCTTTGCATTAGTTTTTTCTGCTACAGCATTCTTTGCATTTTTAACTTCCGTCTTTGCTTCGGTAAGTGCTTTCTCGGCGTTGGCTACATCCTCTTTAGCAAAATCAATCTTTTGTCCAAGGCCTGCGTTATCGTACTGGTAATCAGTCAATGCCTTTTCTGCTTTTTGCACATCAGAATTTGCCTTGTCAAGCTTGTCTTTTGCGTCATTTGAATCAGTTTGTGCTTTCTCATAAGCATCCTTTGCAGCTAAAGCCAAGGCATCTTTGTCATCCTTAAGCTTTTCTGCCTCAGCAACTGCTGTCTGTTTCTTGGCTTCCTCTGTCTTGGCATTGTTCAGTTTAGCTTCTGCCGCTTTCTGTTTTTCTATTGCTGCATTTAATTTAGCTACGGCTTCATCATATGCAGCCTGACCGTTTGGATTCTTCCCTTCGGTCCTCATTTTTAAGTCATTGTAGTATTTCATGAAATTAGCTTTATAATCCTCATAGGTATATGTTTTACCAACTTCATTAGGACTTAGCTGGAGTGAATGAACATATCCATACATTCCTGGTCTAATAGCATATCCTGCAACCTTGCTATCTCTCCCTACCTTGCCATATGTCCACATTAAATCATCCACAATATTTGTGTAATGACCTACTGCTAGGCTTATAAAATCAGGGAATTTCTTTTGAAGCTCCTGCTGATGAGAAGCTATATAATTAATCATTTCATTCCTTGATTTTAATCCAACTTCATTTTTGAGATAGTCGAATATTACTTTTTCTTCATCCCACCAACCCGACAAAGGTGACATATTTCCATTTGCAGTTGTGGCTGGTCCCCAATATAAATTTTCATATGGCGGTTGATAAACTGAAGCATGGTTAAATTTGTTATTTGAAAAATTCGCATTCGCCTGTGCTATTGCCATACAATAGTCGTTGATGCCTACAATTGATAGTTTTCGACCGTCAATTCCACCATCTGACTGTCGCTTTTTATTAATTTCAGCAATAGCTTCTATAGACATCTTCATTCTATCTAAATCTCTGGCATCATTTTCTCCTGCATTTTTCGTTGGGTCAAGGTATGATGTCCCATCAGAACCAGTTTTGTTAGTTGTAAAAACTGCTAATGCTTCTGTTGAACCATTTTGTTCAAAAAATCCTACCGACCCCTTTGCCCACTGCTCTTTTGCTTTTTGAATTTCTTCAGGTGTCAGCTTCATCTTGTTTTTAGCTGTCTCTACCTCTGCCTTGGCATCCTCAACTGCCTTATCTGCCAGATTCTTTTCGTTCATAGCATCTTGAGTTGCAACAACTGCAAGCGCAAGCTCACTTCTTGCCTTTTCAAGGCCAGCTTTCGCTTCGTCAACTTCTTTATTTGCTTGTTTTAATTTGTCCTCTGCTTGAGCCTCTATTTGTTTTTTTGCATTGTAATCTTTTGCCAAATTATCTGCGATATTTTTTGCTTTTTTAATCTCTCCTTCAAGGCGAGCGCAGTCCTCATCGTATTTTGTTTTTTCTTCTAGAGCTTCTTTTAGAGCTTTCTGCTTCTCATCTAATTCTTTTGTTTTATTTTCTTCGTTAGTTTTAGCTTGTGTAAGGGCGTTTTGTGCATCATTAAGTTCATTATTTGCTTTATCAAGTTCAGCCTTTGCAGCATCTACAGCTTCCTTAGCCTCCTGATATTTCGGATTTCCCACCGTAAGTTCATCCAGCTTATCCTTTGCATCCTTAAGTGTCTTTTCAGTTTCAGCCTTTGCTGCCTTCTTTTCGGCTACCTTAGCTTCAGCATTTTTTAATGCATCACTAGCTACTTTAGCCTCGTCAGCCTTTTTGTCAGCGGCATTTTTCGCTTCTGCCTCTTTTGCTTTTGCCTCTTCAAGGGCAGCCTTCTTTTCAACAAGGTCTGCTTCAATTTTCTTTAATTTTTCCTTATCCTGCTCAATTTCTTCTTCTGCATTAGGATTCTCTGCTTTTATCTTCTCATATGCATCCTTCGCCTGCTTTGTATCTGCAACCGCTTTATCATATGCTTCCTTTGCTTCTGCCTGTTTGGACTGCGCATTTTTCAGGTTAGTATCTGCATCTGATACAGCCTTTTTCTTATCATCTAGAAGCTTTGTGGAGCTTGCAAGATTAGCAGAAGTGTCTGAAACTGCCTTTGCCTTTTTGTCGTATTCTACTTCATCTTTTATTTTGCTGAGATTGTCTGCCTTTTGTTTAACAGCTTCTGAAGCCTTATCTATATTCTCTTCAGCCTCAACTATACTTGTAGGTTGTGCGTTTTCATTCTCACTGCTAATCTCATTCCCTGGATCAGATCCTGGTGTTGTTTCCGTGTCAGCATATATACCTGCCATAGGTGTCGCTACCATTGAGGTAGTAAGTGAAATTGAAAGTCCCAAGCTAGCGAGTTTTTTCTTATTCATAAATTCCTCCTTATGAAACGAATATTTGCTTATTCTTGATTCAAAAAACTTTTATGTCATAAACTTTGTCATTGAGTATATTGTATATTATTTGTCAATCGTTTACAACTATTTTTACCTTTTTGCTTTATTAATATTATATATATTATTATGATTTTTTACTTTGTTGTACAATTTTTTAATATTTCACTTCCTCAACCCTGATTATGTTGGTGTTACCCGGTATATCAAGTGGCATTCCGCATGTTATCACAACCTTCTCGCCATGCCGAACAAGTCCACTATTTTGTGCTACCTGTATGCAATGCGTCATGAGCTCCTCAAGATTATCCTTGTAATCTACTCTGACTGACAAAACACCCCACTCGAGTGCCATCTGGTGATAAGTCTTGCCGTATGGGGTCATCGCAATAATCTGGGTGATTGGGCGGAATTTAGACATCTTGGTCGCTGTGTATCCCGTTTTGGTAATCGCCATTATCGCTCCAGCGTCAATGTCATATGCCATGGTGCAGGCGCTGTGTCCGACCGCATTTGTTAAATCATTCATAGAATAGTTTCTAACCGGTCTGTAGCCAGCATTCTCTGATCTGGAGCATACGATTTCAGCAGACAAAAGATCCTGCTCAGCTTGATTTGCGATCCTCCTCATAGAAGCACATGCCTCAACAGGATATTGTCCCGCAGCCGTTTCACCTGAAAGCATTATTGCACTGCTACCATCAAAGACTGCATTCGCAACGTCTGAGGTTTCAGCCCTGGTCGGTGTCGGATTTGCAATCATAGATTCGAGCATCTGCGTCGCAGTTATAGCTATTTTACCGAGTTCAAGGCACCTAGCAATAATTTTTTTCTGAATGCCCGGCAGTCTCTCATAAGGCATCTCAACGCCCATATCTCCCCTTGCGACCATAATTCCATCGGCAACCTCAAGAATTTCATTAAAATTCTTAAGCCCCTGCTTATTTTCAATCTTTGCGATTATTTTGATATCTTTTCCACCCAAAGCATCGACAAAGTGCCTCAGCTTCAAAATATCTTCCTTGTTTCTGACAAACGATGCGGCAATGTAGTCAACATCCATCTCGACGCCAAATTTAAGGTCCTGCTTGTCGGCAGGGCTAAGATAATCCATCGAAAGAACTGAGTTAGGCAGGTTAATACCCTTATTGTCACTTATGAATCCGCCAACCAAAACGGTACAAAATACTTCTCTCTGAGCAACCCTCTCGGCTCTCATGACTATTTTGCCGTCATCGAGCAGAATGGTTGTTCCCTCGCTAACATCACTAGTGAAGCTGCTATATTTTACATAAGCCTTTTTATCGTCACCCATAACTTCGTCGATTGTAAGCACGAAATCACTACCCTTTTCTAGGTATGCTTTACCCCCCTCGATTTTGCCAATCCTTATTTCGGGTCCCTTCGTATCAAGCAGTACAGCTCCTGCTATGCCGAGTTCATCTCTAATTTCTCGAAAAACTTCAATCTTTTTTCTATGCTCCTCATGTGTTCCGTGTGAAAAATTTATTCTACCGACATTCATGCCAGCTTTGAATAGTTTTAAAATAACAGTGGCTGATTCCGAAGCTGGGCCTAGTGTGCATATGATCTTCGTTTTATTCATTTAATACCTGCTTTCTTTTTGTGCTTGGTTTACATCTACAATGCATTTAGGTTTTCCTATAATTACGCTATTAAGCTCATAGACTTTGGAGTGACAACGGAGCAATTGCAGCTCCGACTGTGCCCCTAGTTTATGGGGTTATCTTTTATTTATATAGATGATTTTTCGTGTTAAAAAGACATATATATAAATCCTCATCTATACTTGATAAAAGTATATATTCTTTTCGACTTTTTTTCCACCCGAAAAAGATGTATAATTGACCACATGAACACATTTATTAATAATTTTAAAAATATTTTACCAGGATTTTTATTCTGCTTAGCCATTGCAATACCAAGTTATTTTCTCGGTCATAGCGTGCCCGTCGTTGGCGGTCCAGTCATCGCCATACTTATCGGTATGATAATCACAGTTTTTTACAAAAAAAGAGAATTAACAAGGTCTGGCATCACATTTACCTCTAAAAAAATCTTGCATTGGGCGGTTATATTCCTCGGCTTTGGCCTAAACCTCGGTGTGATTGTCGAAACAGGTAAACAATCTCTACCTATAATCGTATCGACTATCGCGACTTCCCTTATTGTCGCATTTTTGTTGCACAAAATATTGGGCACGAACGGCAAAATCGCTACGATGATAGGTGTCGGCTCATCCATATGTGGAGGTTCCGCAGTCGCTGCAACTGCTCCAATAATCGAAGCAGAAGATGAAGAGATTGCACAGGCAATATCTATAATATTCTTCTTTAACGTCGTGGCAGCGCTTATATTCCCTATGCTTGGCAACGCCCTTCATTTTGACACAACCGCTGGCGATGCCTTCGGTATTTTTTCTGGAACTGCTGTCAACGACACATCTTCGGTAACTGCCACAGCTTCCACATGGGACGCAATGCATAATTTAGGAACTCAAACGCTTGACAAAGCCGTTACAGTTAAACTTACAAGAACACTTGCGATTATACCTATTACGCTTGTACTGGCTTTTCTCCAGACTAAAAAGAATGAGAAAAAGTTTGGAAATCAGGAAGCTATGGAAAGTGAGTATGATGAAAAACTTGAGAATCAGAAAACCGTGGAAAGTGAGTATGATGAAAAGTATGGAAATCAGGAATCAGTGGAAAGTAAGGAAACAAAAAAAGTTTCAATTCTAAAGCTCTTTCCAATGTTCATATTGTATTTTATTTTAGCTTCGGTGATTACTACAATAGCTACATCTTTAGGGGCATCTCCAGAGGTATTTGAGCCTATGAAATTCATAAGCAAGTTCTTTATCATTCTTGCAATGGCTGCCATAGGTCTTTCAACAGACATCGTGAAGCTTATAAAGACAGGTGTTAAGCCACTGTTTATGGGTTTCTGCTGCTGGATTTCAATTACAGCTGTCAGCCTTATGATGCAACATATTCTAGATCTTTGGTGATAAATTATGAAAAATAATGAACTATATCAACTCCTAGAACAGAGTGAAGCTGATTTCAAAAACGACCGTACTCTAACTTTTGAAGATTCCATAAAAAGAATAAAAGAGGATTTAGAAAACACCTCGCAGAATACTACACACAAGACAGAATTGGATTGATATCCCATAAAACTGCTTCTCTTCACACTTTGTAAGAAGTTGCAATTAATATGGATTATATGATAAAAGAAGTTGGCAAAAGTACCCGTATTATTTCTTCATTTACGGTAATATTTTTGATTTTGACGATTTGACCCGTAAATTCATAATTTCCAACTCTTTTCTCCTACAGTTCAATAATAGATTATAAGTTAGTTAGTTAGATAGATAAAGGGAGCCGCATTTACGGCTCCCATATTATTTTGTTGCCTAAGCTTTCAAGGTATTTAACAAATTGATGCTTCCTTACCGTCAATGTCGCGGTGTTTCTGTTCGGGTGAAAGTTGATAAGCTCGTCCTTATCAGCCCCTGAAATCGAACGATCAACGACAATTATTATGTCATGCTCCTCGTTATTTAAAAGTCCATAAGGGCTTACAGAACCGGGCTTTAACCCCATCTTTTCGTACAATTCTTCGGGATGTGCAAATCGTATCTTTCCCCAACCTGTGAATTCCTTAAAATATTTATTTTCCATCTTGCGACTGTCTTCAAGGATTACAAGATAATATGTTTCCGCCTTCTTTGATTAGCATATTTTTAAAATTCAGTCCCGGCATCATGCAATCATTTTCAATTACATCCTCTACCGAAAACAATGGCGAATGCTCTTTGACAGTATAGTCATCAATTCCAAGCTCTTTTAATTTTTCGTATAATTCTTTTTCCGTAATCATATTAATTGACCTTTAACAAAAGCTTCTCCGCATTATTTTTGAGCATTGCATACATCACCATAGACCCTAATACAAGGGCTGCTAGGATAAGCCACATGAAACCAAAGAATCCCATTATATTTGAAAATATTAGGAGATACAAAATTACAAAAAGTACTGTGCTTCCCATGCTTGAAAATGACGCTATCGTTGGACCTCCTGCCCTTTTAAATGCTTCATTTTCGCTCAGCCAATCAAGCTTAAAATGATTTAAATTGATATATAGTCCAAACATACTAAAGAAAATCATAGTAAATATTGGCATCAGTAGCAAAAGTATCATTGCACTTCCACTTATCTTGAATAAGAATATTAGGAGTAGTGATTCGACCTCAAAAATAGGCAACAATATTATAACCGGTACCAATCCCTTTGCGAGCATTATATCTATCGTTTTAATTGGTAAGCTCTTTATAATCCAGATATTTTTCCCTTCCATATTGATTGAAGCCGATGTCAACACAGCTCCACTTGAAACAAATTGATATAGGAGCATTGAAAAAATAGCCGGCAGGGCTTTGGTGCTCGATACGCCATATATGGATAAAAGTTCAACTACATCTTCAAATTTGTCTTTTTTGATAAATAAATATGCGAGCATCATCGCAACAAAGAATATCGATGTGCCATATGACAGAAAGTACATTGGTGTTCTTAAAAAACGTGCGATCTCTTTCTGCAATAATGCAATAAAAGCAGAATGACTATTAAAATCTTTGTCACTATGTTTTAGCATTTTATTTTTGCTTTTATTTTCATGTAAGAGTATTTTAAAGAACGATTTTTTAATTACTATATACATGAGGAAAGCCGGTATGAGCAAACTTACTAGAAATGCTGCTACAAACAAAATATTTTGTTCTACAACGGATGCTCCCATATAATATATAGGCCTTGCGAACGTCATAATTCCACTCGAAAGCTTATCCGCATTTTTCTCAATCGCTTCCCCCAAATTATCAAGATTGAATACCGCATAGAAATATATTGCGAAAAATACCATATACAGGACCGTGGATATGAGGGTTTTGTTAGTTATTTTTGACATAATAATACTTACACCCCATGCAAGCAGTGATGTGAGCATAGTTATAAACACTATCATGGATACATAGCTTATGAGTAAAATTAAGAGTGGGATTAATTGAATCGGTCCAATTGAAACAGAATAAATACAGTAGCCGATTGCACTTCCTGTGAAAAATGGCAGTGCATAAATCATGTTAAATATAGCTATCGCAAATATACGGGAAAGCAGTATCTGCCCTGGCTTAATTGGCATTGAGATAAGCATCTGATTGTCTTTTGATTCGTAAATTTGCTGTTGAGCTGTGAAAACACTTCCGATAAAGCAAAGGAACATTGCTGTACCCATGACTAAGCTGATTGGTATCCATTCATAGCTTGAACCCTTCAATGCGAGCATTGTACCAAAAACAATAGGTGCTGCGAACATATTTACAAAAAAACAATAGCCAATAAGTCCGAAAATCGAAAGTGCAATTCCGCTGGTTTTCTTCTTTCCGAACATAGAAGAAAGTATCAATTTTATTCTAATACCGACAAGCAGTTTAATCATTTACTACCTCCATTTACGGCCGCCTCTGGCTCGGACTCAAGTTCAAGAAATACATCCTCAAGTGATGTCTTTCCTTTAACCTCCTCCATCGTGCCCGATGCTACAAGCTTACCCTTTTTTATGATTGCAACCTTGTCGCATAGTTTTTCGGCTACTTCAAGGACATGTGTTGAGAAAAAGATTGCACTTCCCTCTTTACACAATTCTTTCATGAAGTTTTTTAGGTGGTGAGTCGCTGTTGGATCAAGCCCTACAAAGGGTTCATCCATCATCAGAAGCTTTGGCTTGTGAACGAGGGCTGAGATAATGGCTAGCTTCTGCTTCATTCCATGAGAATACGTGCTTATCGGCTGTGGCAAATTATCATATATGCCTAATAAATTGGCAAGCTCCTTGATTCTAGCCTTTCTATCCTCTGGATTAACACCGTAGACATCCGAAACAAAATTTAGATATTTGACACCTGTAAGCACCTCATACAAATCAGGATTATCTGGAAGATATGCCATTATTTTCTTGCATTCAAGTGGATTTTCCTTGATGCTCATTCCATCTATGAGAATTTCGCCCTTATTAAATTCTAGTATACCCGCACAGGCCTTTAAGGTCGTTGTTTTTCCAGCTCCATTATGCCCTATGAAGGCACATATTTCACCCGCCTCAATTTCAAGGCTCAGGTCGTCAACCGCCTTAAACTCCTCATAATACTTGGTGTAGTTTTTTATTGATAAAACGCTCATCCTCTAATATCCCTCCTGTGAATTCTTATCATTTTAATATTCTGTTTTGTTAATGTGCTCAATGGCAGCAAGCGCCGCGATTGCCCCGTCAGATACTGCGGTTGTAATCTGTCTTACCTTCTTTGCTCTGCAATCGCCCGCAGCAAAAATGCCGTCAGTGCCAGTTATACAGTCCTCTCCCGATTCAATGTATCCAGCTTTGTTAAGCTTAACAATATCCTTAAAAATTTCATTCTCAGGCATCTGTCCAATTGCAACGAATAAGCCATCAATTTTAAGCTCTCTCTTCTCGTTTGTTTTCTTATTTTCCACCTCTATGCCTTGGATAAATCTTTCTCCATTAATAGCTGTAACTACTGAATCCAAAACCAGTTCTACGTTTTCCTTGGCCTTAACTCTTTTTACATTGATAGCATCCGCTCTGAACTCATCTCTTCTGTGTACTAGATATACCTTCTCAGCGATATCGCTCAAAACCTCAGCATCCTCAAGCGCTGTATTGCCTCCGCCACAGACTGCAACTGTTTTGTTCTTGAAAAACGCACCGTCGCATGTCGCACAGTAGCTTATTCCTGCCCCCTTGAATCTATCTTCATTTTCCACTCCAAGAGGTCTTGGAGAAGATCCAGTTGCGATAATGATTGTCTTACACTCGTATTCTTTGCCCGAGCTTGTAACCACGGTCTTAATTGGCTTGTCTGCATCCCTTATCTCGGAAATTTCCTCATAGCTCATCTCTGCGCCAAGATTCTTCATCTGGTTGTATGTTTTATCTGCAAAATCAAGTCCTGTCATATTTGGCATTCCAGGATAATTTGCAACCTCAGCAGTGTTTATAACCTGTCCTCCATAGCTAAGTTTATCAAAAACTATTGTATTCTTGCCGCCCCTCTGTCCGTAAATTGCTGCCGTCATGCCTGCTGGGCCTGCCCCAACAATTAAAATATCATACATGGTCTAACCTCCAAAATTTTCATGCTTGTCCTTACAATTATATATGAAATGTTTTTAAAAATATACACTTTATTTCATATTTTCCGAGTTTTACGAGGAATTTTTCCGCATATCTTGCTAAATCTTGCTAAATTAACTAATTTTTTATGTGAGTGCACAAAATACAAAAATGCCCCGCAGTCAGATATGTATTCTTAGTAATAAACAAACATCTACTTGCGAGGCATTCTCAATTACTTAATCACTTAATTAATCAAATTTATGAAACAATTATTTGATAATTATTTGATAATCATTAGGCTAACACTTGGTACCTTAGAAGCAAGGTCAGCTTCCTCAGTGTCTTTATCGTTAGGAATTTCAATTCCACCGTCAGCTAGCTTCTCATAAATTTTCTTGTAATCATCTTTCTTGAATTTCTTGAACATAGAAGTCTTAAGTGGAAGTCCAACTCTCTCTTCCTTAGCACCAAGTACTAGTGCCTGTCCACCCTTGAATTCATCCTTCTTATAAGCATCAAGCTGGTCCTTTACAGATTCTTTAAGAAGCTTCATAGCAGAAGTGATAACTGTCTTTGACTGTGAGCTCTGGTCAACGTCAACGCCGATTACCTTTCCATCGCTTTCTTCAGCAGCAGATGAGATTGAATCAAATATAGCTCCTCCGCAAGAGAAAATAACTTCTGTGCCATCAGCGTACCAACCTGCGGCTTTAGCCTTGATATCAGGTGATGCTTTGAAATCTCCAGTATAGTTGTACTTGATTGATACAGTCTTGTCATCTTCATCTGCAGCATCGTTTGCACCCTTAACAAATCCATATCCATATCTAACTACTGCAGGTACAGCCATACCACCCATAAATCCTAGTTTAGTATTACCTTCCTTTACAGCAGCATATCCAGCAAGGTATCCTGCCTGTTCTTCAGCATATACAATTGATACAGTATTATCCTTGATTTCAGGTTCTGATTCAGGTGTTTCTGCAGGAGCACCATCTATAAATATGAATTTAACATCAGGATATTTAGACTGTGCCTGGAAAATTGGTTCCTGGAATAAGAATCCTGGAGTTGCTATAACTTTAGCACCTGCCTTAACAGCTAGGTCAATCTGCTCCATTCTTGCCTTGTTGGAATCCTCTGCAGGCTGGTAATACTTGTATGTAACATCGTTCTTCTCAGCCCATTCCTTAACGCCTTCCCAAGTACCCTGGTTGAAAGACTTATCGTCAATCGTTCCTACGTCAGTGATCATTGCAATCTCATAGGTGTTATCTTCGCTTTTGCTACTGTCATCTTTGCTTCCACAAGCGAAGGCAGTAAATGCCAAGCATAAACAAAGTGCCACCGTCAATGCCTTTTTCATAATAAATTCCTCCTAAATTAAGTTATCTTTATTAACTTTTCTAACTATTATTTTACACCAGAATATAAAAATTGTCCATCTATTACGTCAAGTTTTCAACAAGAGTTGTAACAGTAGCTGCGGTTATTTTTGCCGTAAGCCCCCACAAAATAGCTTCTTCACCTTGGAATTGCGAATAAACTGGGATTGACCACTTCGCGCCTTTCCATGGATTTTTCTCATTTACCTTAAGTTCTTCTTTATATGGAAAATCCTCCTCTATAGATGCACTTATATTTTCCCAATATATCTAAGGTGGATTCTTTACAAGCTCGGATAATTTAACTAAGAATACTCTTTCAACTTCATCTTTTGAAATCTGCATGTTCTGATAGTCCTTGTAATCAATCATTCCAATATAGCTAAAAAGTGTATAATTTGCATATCCATATACGATATCCCCTCTACCAACTATATGTATCTTATCGATAGTAAGCCCAAGTTCTTCTGAAGTTTCTCGAATTGCAGCACCCATTGGACCCTCTCCCGCTTCAACACGACCACCCGGAAAGCAAATCTCACCTGGCTGATGTTTAAGCTTGCTTGATCTAACTTCATACAAAATATATAATTCTCCATCTTTCTCAATAAAGGGGATGAGTACAGAAAAATACTTATGCGATCCAATTGGTTTGGGAATATGTTTATCGAATGTATTACTGACATCTTTTAAAGTAATTTTCACAATATCGCTCCTAATGATATAATTATTTTGTCGCAACTTTCATCTTAGCTATATAGTCACTCAGCTGTTATCATTATTTGCTATTTCCTAGCAAAAAAATAGAGAGGCAGATGCCTCTCGTTATCGTTAATTCAACCAGGCTGAAGTAAAGTGGCATGATCTCGGCTCACTGCAACCTCTGCG